>DASRNZ010000090.1:0-104982 GCA_035647155.1 Thiopseudomonas sp. | reverse complement strand
CTATCTAACTGCCATGGAAACCTTATGTACAGTCTGATTTTTTATGTCCCAAATACGCATCTTGAGACCGTTAAAGAAGCCGTTTTTACAGCGGGCGCAGGTACTATAGGTGATTACAAGCATTGTTGTTGGCAAGTGTTGGGTCAAGGGCAGTTTCAGCCATTGCCTGGCAGTCAACCTTTTATTGGCCAGCACGATCAACTTGAACAGGTGCCTGAGTGGCGTGTTGAACTGGTTGTTGCTGCCAGTCATATCAAGTCTGTCGTTACTGCATTAAAAGCTGCGCATCCTTACGAAGAACCTGCCTATGCTGTTTACCGCTTAGAGACATTCTAATCTGTCTGTCATCGAAACTTAATCTATTGGTCACCCGAATGTAACCGCTGCGCGCCAATATTCCCTGCAACACCAGTGAACTTAATATCACTGTGTTTTTGCCAATATAAGGGGAGTTCAGCAATGATTCGTGTGCAAAAAAATACCGCGATATTTACCGCTAGTGTGTTGGCGTTAATGGTTTCATCGCACGCCTTGGCAGGCACTGTGACTACCGACGGCCCAGACATCACCATTAAAACTAAAGGTGGCTTACAGGTTGCTGCAGTTGATAAATCGTTTTCATTTAAGTTGGGTGGCCGTATTCAGGCTGACTTTGATCAGTTTGATGGGATTTATACCAAGAATGGTAAGAGTGCGAATGAGGCATATTTTCGGCGTGCCACTTTAGAGCTGACGGGCGCGGCTTACCATGACTGGAAATATGCCTTTAAGTTGAATTTTGCCGAGGACGGCAGCAGTAAGTGGGATGAGGCATCGATTGCCTATACTGGCTTTAAACCTGTTTCTGTGAAAATAGGGCGTTTTGATCCGGATTTTGGTTTAGAAAAGGCCACCAGTTCAAAGTGGATTAGTACCATTGAGCGTTCTATTATTTATGATGCTGGTGATTGGGTGAACGACAAGCAAGACGGTATGGGTGTTCAGGTCAGTGGCACAAGCGGTATGTTTTACGGCTCGGCGGGTATCAATCGAGCTAAAAGTAATGAAGACAATAACGGCAGTAATAACAACACCTATAACGTGCGTGGTGTGATTGCACCGATGGCTGAAGCAGGCAATGTTTTGCACTTCGGGCTGAACTATGCAAAACGCAGCACCGAAGATTTTGATGGGCGTATTCGTTCACGCTTAGGCGTGCGTGGCACCACTGAAGACTCTACAAATGGTAACCGCCCAGTCTTTGCTAGCAGCCAAGCCGGTGCATTTGATAGTGACAGTGCTTGGGGTTTAGAAGCGGCTTATGCACTTGGACCGTTCTCTGCGCAAAGTGAGTATTTACGCCGCGATATCTCTGCTAAATCAGGCGCGCCAGTTAAGGACCGTCAAGTCGATGGCTATAACGTCCAGCTTGCGTACACCTTAACCGGTGAAGCGCGAGGCTATAAGTTAGCGGGTGGAAAGTTTGATAGTATCAAGCCCATGAACAAGCAAATAGGCGCTTGGGAGTTGGTCTACCGTTATGATCATTTAACGGTGGCTGATGCAGATGTGGATCTTGCGGGTGATTTTTACGATACCAAGGCTAGTGTGCATACGGTCGGTGTGAATTGGTACGCCAATGAGGCCATTAGAGTTTCGGCAAATTATTTAAAAGCCAAAACTGACAATGTAAGCAACGCAGCCAATGACGATAGCGGTGATGCAATCAGCTTGCGTGTGCAGTACGTTTTCTAAGGTTAAACAATGTTCTCGTCTGAAATATTCTTTTAACCCGCTTCGGCGGGTTTTTTATTTATCTATTAAAACAGCATTTATGCATGCAATTTCTGGCATTTCCTGTAAAAATAGGCATATTCTCTTTAATCATTTAGTAGACAAGGGTTTTGGATGGCTTCTTTTTTAGTGCTGCATGGCCCTAACTTAAACTTATTAGGTACGCGTGAGCCTGATGTGTATGGTGCAACCACCCTTGCGCAGATCAATCAAGGTTTGGTTAAACACGCACAGGCTGCAGGGCACCAACTGGATTTTTTACAAAGTAATGCAGAGCATGTGCTGATTGATCGTATTCATGCTGCGCGTGATGAAAAAGTCGACTGTATTATTATAAATCCAGCCGCTTTTACCCATACTAGTGTCGCATTGCGTGACGCGCTGCTTGCTGTGAGCATCCCATTCTTCGAAGTGCATCTTTCTAATGTGCATAAACGAGAAAAATTTCGTCATCATTCCTACTTTTCTGATGTGGCAGTAGGTGTGATTTGCGGTCTAGGCGCTAGCGGTTACCGTTTCGCTTTAGACGCAGCGTTTGAACATATTAAATAATAACCTCTCATTTTTGGAGTCACGGTCGATGGATATTCGTAAAGTTAAAAAACTCATTGAATTGCTAGAGGAATCTGGGATTGATGAATTAGAAATCCACGAAGGCGAAGAGTCTGTTCGTATCAGTCGTCACAGCAAACAAGTTGCTCAGCAGCCTGTCTATGCACAAGCACCGCAAGCAGCAGCTCCTGCACCCGCTGCTGCAGCTCCTACTTCTGCTGTTGAAGTTGAAGGCCCTGCTTGCCCTAAATACAATGGCACAGTAGCGCGCTCACCAATGGTCGGCACCTTCTATCGTGCGGGCTCTCCTGATTCAGAAGATTTTGTTGCTGTGGGTCAGACCATTAAAAAAGGCGATGTATTGTGCATCGTTGAAGCGATGAAAATGATGAACCACATTGAAGCCGAAGTGGGTGGCGTAATCGAATCTATTCTTGTTGATAATGGTCAACCGGTTGAGTACGACCAGCCTCTATTCACCATTGTCTAACGACTTAGGAGTTTACAATGTTGGATAAAGTCCTGATTGCTAACCGTGGTGAAATTGCTTTACGCATTCTCCGCGCATGTAAAGAATTAGGTATCAAGACTGTAGCTGTGCATTCAACTGCAGACCGTGATTTGATGCACTTGTCACTGGCAGATGAAACTGTGTGTATTGGTCCAGCACCTGGTACCCAGTCCTATCTGAATATCCCAGCTATTATTGCTGCAGCTGAAGTGACAGGCGCAACAGCCATTCACCCAGGCTATGGTTTCTTAGCTGAAGATGCGAACTTTGCTGAGCAAGTGGAAAACTCAGGTTTTACCTTTGTGGGTCCAAGTGCTGCAGTGATTCGTATGATGGGTGACAAGGTTGCTGCGAAAGAAGCGATGATCGCCGCTGGTGTACCTGTAGTTCCAGGTTCTGACGGCGCGTTACCTAAAGACGAAGAACAAGCCTTAGCCATTGCTCGCGAAGTCGGTTACCCGGTGATCATCAAAGCCGCAGGCGGTGGTGGTGGACGTGGTATGCGTGTGGTTCAAAAGGAAGAAGATTTAATTCGTTTTGCTGAGTTAACACGTAACGAAGCTGCGCAAATCTTTGGTAATCCTGTGGTGTATCTAGAGAAATACCTAGGCAATCCACGTCACGTTGAGATTCAAATCTTAGCCGACGGCCAAGGTAATGCCATTCACTTAGGTGATCGTGATTGTTCATTGCAACGTCGCCACCAAAAAGTGATTGAAGAAGCACCAGCACCCTTTATTGATGAAGAAGCACGTCAGCGTGTTTATGACCGTTGTGTGAAGGCTTGTATTGATATTGGTTATAGCGGCGCGGGTACTTTTGAGTTCTTATACGAAGACGGTCGTTTCTACTTTATTGAAATGAACACTCGTATTCAGGTTGAGCACCCGATCACTGAAATGATCACAGGTGTTGATCTGGTGAAAGAAATGCTCAGCATTGCTTCGGGCAATAAGCTGTCCATTAAGCAAGAAGATATCGTGATGCGTGGTCACTCAATTGAGTGCCGTATTAACGCAGAAGACCCAGATAACTTTATGCCAAGCCCAGGTAAAGTGAAGCACTTCCACGCACCCGGCGGTAATGGTGTGCGTGTTGATACGCATCTTTACAGCGGCTACAGCGTGCCACCCAACTATGACTCCTTGATTGGTAAGGTGATTACTTGGGGTGCAACACGTGAAGAGTCCATGGCACGTATGCGCAATGCTCTGAATGAAATCATCATTGATGGCATTAAAACCAACGTACCTTTGCACCGTGACTTACTCAATGACAAAGGTTTCTGTAAGGGTGGTGTGAATATTCACTACCTCGAAAAGAAACTCGGCATGCAGTAAATCAGTGTGTCTTAACAAAAAAGCCGATCTGTTGATCGGCTTTTTTGTGTCTGGTGTATGGTTTTTAAAGTACTGTGTGAGCTATAAAGCTTAGCGGCCGCGCAAAAACAGCTTATCCAGCTCATCCATGCCTAGTTGTGTCCATGTCGGGCGTCCGTGGTTGCATTGTCCGCTGCGTTCGGTGACTTCCATGTCACGTAACAACGCATTCATCTCCACCGGCGTTAGGCGGCGGTTAGCGCGCACGGCACCGTGGCAAGACATAGTGGCTAGCAGTTCATTGGTATGCGCTTCAATTTTATCACTGGTGCCATATTCCATTAAATCAGATAGCACATCGCGTACCAGCTCAGCTGCATCAGCTTGCTTCAGCAGGGCAGGGATCTGGCGAATCGCAATACTTTCAGGGCCTAGGCCTTGCAGTTCAAAACCCAGCTGCGCAAACCACTGTGCATATTGCTCAGCACAGTCGACTTCACGCTCACTCAGAGCCAGTGTTTCTGGTACTAATAGAGGCTGACCCCGTAAGCCTTCATCGGCCATCGCCAGCTTAAGACGTTCATACATCACACGCTCATGCGCAGCATGCATATCGACTAGTACTAGGCCGTGTTGGTTTTCTGCCAGAATATAAATACCTTTGAGTTGCGCAATGGCAAAGCCCAGCGGTGGAATTTCTTCTTGGGCTGATTCGGATACATTATTTAAAGGCTCAGCAAAGGCTTTATACGCCGCTTGATACTGTTCTGGTGGGCGGTTGGGCTGCGGTGGTTGTTGGCCGTAGCTACTTTTATTAAAACTGGCAGTGGATTGCGGGCGTGGCTCAAATGCTGGCTGCGTGCTAGGTGTATCACTCAGCGGAATATGCCCTTGTGGGCCAAACTCACCGGCCTCTAAGCCACTAACAGCGGGCTGGGCCTGCAAGTTGAGTGCGCTGGCGCTTGTCGGTTCCAACTTATCATCGGGACGTATATCAGCAATGGCGCGGTGCAGAGTGCCATATAAAAAATCATGTACACTGCGGCCTTCGCGAAAGCGCACTTCATGTTTGGTCGGGTGTACGTTGACATCAACGCTGCCCGGATCAAGCTCTAAAAACAATACAAACGCCGGGTGGCGGCCACCGTACATTACATCACGGTAGGCTTGGCGCACGGCATGCGCGACTAAACGATCGCTGACCACGCGGCCATTGACAAAGAAGTGCTGCATATCCGCTTTACTGCGCGAGAAGGTCGGTAAACCCACCCAGCCCCATAGATGCAAGCCATTGCGCTCAATATTAATCGGCATCGCTTGTTCTAAAAAAGCATCGCCACACACCGCAGCAATGCGTCGTGCTTGCGAGACTTCATCGTTGGCTGCGTGCAGCGCCAGAATGGTTTTACCGTTATGGCGTAAATGAAAGGCCACATCAAAACGCGCCAGTGCCATACGTTTAATCACATCTTGCAGATGATCAAACTCGGTTTTTTCCGTGCGCAGAAACTTGCGTCGCGCTGGAGTATTGAAAAACAAGTCACAGACTTCAACAGTAGTGCCGACGGGGTGCGCAGCAGGTTGCACGCGCGACTCCATGTCACGCCCTTCAGCTTCCACTTGCCAGGCTTGATCAGCATCAGCGGTGCGAGAAGTGAGGGTCAGGCGTGACACTGAGCTGATTGAAGCCAGTGCTTCACCGCGAAAGCCTAAGCTGGCCACACCTTCTAGATCTTCCAGTGCGATAATTTTACTGGTGGCATGCCGAGCGAGGGCTAAAGGCAGTTGATCAGCGGCAATGCCGTGACCATCGTCACGGATCTGCAAGCGCTTCACGCCGCCTTGTTCAACATCAATGTCAATGCGCTTAGCACCCGCGTCTAAGCAGTTTTCCAGTAATTCTTTGGCAACTGATGAAGGTCTTTCAACCACTTCACCAGCGGCAATTTGGTTGGCTAAGCGTGGGCTCAGTAGATGAATGGCGCGTACGTCAGTCATTATTGTCCTGCTAAAGTTGTGGCGGGTACGGTGAGTATTTGACCAATTTTAAGTGCGTCACTTTTCAGCTTATTTACACTGCGCAGTTGCGCTGGGCTGATTTTATAACGCTGCGACAGTAAGGCTATGCTTTCACCTGAGCGCACCACATGTTCGCGTGGTCCAATGGCCAGTTTACCTGAGTCACGCAACCATGCAATGTAGCTGCCCGGTGGTGGGTTTTGTTGGAAGAACTGACGAATGCCTGAGTGAATCGAGCGTGCTAAGGCTTGCTGGTGCGAGCGATTGGCCAGTTTTTTCGATTCGCCAGGGTTACTGATAAAGCCGGTCTCAACTAAAATGGATGGCATATCCGGTGATTTCAGCACCATAAAGCCGGCTTGCTCCACGCGCTTTTTATGCAGCGGAGTAATGCGCCCCATATTACTCAGTACTTTTTGACCGACGTCTAAGCTTGATGACAAAGACGCAGTCATGGATAGATCAAGTAAAACACCAGCCAGCATGGCATCTTTATCATCCAGCTTTACATTGCCGGCACCACCAATCAAGTCAGAACGGTTTTCACTGTCAGCCAACCAGCGAGCGGTTTCTGAAGTGGCGCCGCTATCGGATAAAGCAAACACTGAAGCACCAAATGCAGCAGCGCGAGGTGCGGCATCAGCATGCACTGAAACAAATAAGTCAGCCCCTTTTTTACGGGCAATCTCAGTACGGCGACGCAGCGGAATAAAGTAATCACCCGTACGTACCAACTCGGCACGGAAACCTTTTTCAGCATTAATTTGTCGCTGCAGTTCTTTGGCAATCAGCAGCACAATATCTTTTTCATGTAAACCGCCTGGACCAATGGCACCAGGGTCTTCGCCACCATGACCGGGGTCAATCGCAATCACAATATCGCGCTTACTGGATGTGGGCAGTTTTGAGAGTTTTGCTTTAGGTGCCGTTGCAGCGGGTCTGCTCAGCGGCTGACGTGCTGTTGGAGTCGTAGCCTTGGCAACAGTGTTCGGAGCATTATCAAAGAGGTCGACCACCAAGCGGTGCCCATATTGCTGGTTGGGCGCCAAGGTGAAGCTTTTAGGTGTGACTTGTTCAGAAATGTCCAAAACAATACGCAACTGTTCTGGGCCCTGACTGCCGGTACGCACTTGAGTGATAGGTGACTTGCCACCAGTCAGCCCAGTGAGTTGGGTGGACAGTTTGGCTTTGTCGATATCAATAACAATACGATCCGGGGCACTGAGGGTGAAAACGCTGTGCTCAACGGGGCCGGTCAGGTCAAATACTAAGCGTGTGTTATCCGGTGCACGCCATAGGCGCACACTATTAATTTGAGTTGATGCAAATGCTTGCACAGGAAGAACAATACACAGTGCTAAAGCAACTAGTAAAGATGGTATGCGCACGAATAACCTCGCTATATATTTAAGTCAGGTTTGCCAAAGCAACGCACCAACTTTTGCCGCGTGTACTAAAAGGTGATAGTCGCACAATTCGCCCATCATCATGTGCTTTTATCGTTATTTCCAAGTCAGGTTGCGGTAAATAACCCTTTCCTTGTTGTGGCCATTCAATTAAGCACAGATCATCATCAGCAAAATAATCTCGAATACCTAAGTATTCCAGCTCTTCAGGATCGGCTAAACGGTACAGATCAAAGTGCCAAACCCTGATGTCGCCTATCTCATAGGGTTCAACGAGGGTGAATGTTGGGCTTTTGACTGAGCCTTGATGACCCAGTCCCCGCACGATACCGCGCGACAGAGTGGTTTTCCCCGCACCTAAATCACCCTCTAAGAAAATGACACCGTGTCCGGCTGTTTGTTCAGCAAGCGCCTGCCCGAAGCGTGTCATGGCCGCCTCATCTTCAATATACATCTCTACGCCTGACATGGGCTATGTTCCTCTAATAAGTGTCGAATACTCTGGCACATATCGCTGGCTGCTACACCGCGGCCTTGGCTGGCCAGCTGTTCACCGGCGCAGGCATGTAACCACACTGCTAAACAAGCCGCTGCATAAGCGGGTAATCCTTGAGCGAGCAGTGCAGCAATCACGCCACTGAGCACATCACCAAAACCTGCTCCAGCCATTACCGGATGACCTCGCTCCACGCAAGATAACTCACCTGTTGGGCTGGCAATTAAAGAGTGATGGCCTTTAAGTACTGTGATTGCATTATAACCTTGTGCGATGCGCAGTGCAGCGCTGTTTCGATCCGCTTGCACTTGGCTTGTGCTGATATTGAGTAAGCGTGCTGCTTCACCGGGATGTGGTGTTAAAATAGCCTGCTTAGGTGCAGTACAAAAGCCACTGGCGAGTAAATTCAGCGCATCAGCATCCCAGACTTGCAGCACTTCACGTTGTGCCGCACAGCTGAGTAATGCACGCGACCAAGGCGATTGCCCTAAACCCGGACCCACCACTAAGACGCTGGCTTGCTCAAGTGGTGTAACCAGTTGCGCACTGCTGCGGATGGCATGGGTCATCACTTCAGGTAAACGGCTTAAGGCGGCACTCAGATGCTGCTCACGAGTGGCCAAACTGACCATCCCTGCACCGCAGCGTAAAGCGGCTTCGGCACTGAGTAAACCAGCGCCACCCATACCTAAGTCGCCAGCGATCACTAAAACATGCCCCAGCTGACCTTTATGGGTATCCATTGCACGGGGTGCGAGGCGCATCAGATTGTCGGCATGTATACTGCGCACAGGCTGATTATCCGTCATCATCGTTAGCACCTTTTAGCTGAGACTATAGGTAATAGTATAACAATTATTCGTAGGAGATAGCCTGTAATGGCGGCAGAACCACTTGATTTAGTTGCATTGACTGTATCAATTCGTGACTGGGCGGCGCAGTTAGGGTTTCAGCAGTTGGGCATTACTGATACTGAGTTAGGCGAAGATGCAGCACGACTGGATGCCTATTTAGCGGCGGGCTATCACGGTGAAATGGCTTATATGGCCAGTCATGGCACCATGCGCTCACGTCCAGAGGAATTAGTGCCGGGTACTGTGCGCGTGATTTCAGTGCGCATGGACTATCTGCCAGAAGACACACAGATGGCGCAGATGCTAGCGCAGCCTGAGCAAGCCTATATCTCGCGCTATGCTTTAGGACGTGATTACCATAAATTAATCCGTAAACGCCTGCAGCAACTGGCGGAAAAAATCACTGCGCAGATTGGTCCCTTTGGCTATCGAGCTTTTGTTGACAGTGCGCCAGTGATGGAAAAACCTTTAGCCAGTAAAGCCGGTTTAGGTTGGATGGGAAAAAACACTTTAATCCTTAATCGTAAAGCCGGTAGTTGGTTCTTTTTAGGTGAATTGTTGATTGATCTGCCGTTGCCGATCGATACTCCGAATGATCGCGACCACTGCGGCAAGTGCAGCGCCTGCTTAGATGTGTGTCCCACGCAAGCCTTTGTCGGTGAGCGTGTCTTGGATGCGCGCCGCTGTATTTCTTATTTAACCATTGAGCTTAAAGGTCCTATTCCTGAAGAGCTGCGTCCCATGATGGGCAATCGCGTGTTTGGTTGTGATGACTGTCAATTGGTCTGCCCATGGAATCGCTTTGCTAAACCGACGCAAGAAGATGATTTTAAGCCGCGCCATCAGTTGGATAACAGCACCTTAGCTGAGTTATTTATGTGGAGCGAAGAGGAGTTTTTAAAGCGTACACAAGGCTCACCGATTCGCCGTACCGGCTATGAGCGTTGGTTGCGCAATATTGCCGTAGGTCTGGGCAATGCACCCAGTACCATTCCTGTGCTTGAGGCATTGAAAGCGCGTTTGGAGTATCCATCAGAACTGGTACTTGAACATGTGCGCTGGGCATTGCAGCAGCATCAAGACAAGGCGGGCGCCTCCTTAGTGGTTAATTTGCAGTAAAATCGCAGCGGTGGGCGATTGTTATCACGCGTGAGGCGCAAGCTAAAGCTGATAAAAATCGCTATGATAGGTGCCTCTTTTAAACCCTCTAGTATTTGAATTTATCATGACAGAAAACGATTATCAGTTGGCTTGGGCTATTTATGGCGTATCAGCTTTGGGCTGTATGCTGGCATGGTTTTATTTCACCAGCTGGATGTGGCGCTATGTGCGTGAACCGTTGCGCTTGATTGTTGCAGTGCTGCTATTTGTGCCAACGCTGGTTGATCCTACGGGGAGTTTGTATGCGCCAGCCTTGGCCATTACCACGATGGATCTACTGTTTAAGGGCAGCAATGATATGTGGCGCTCAATCGCAGATTTGCTGATGTACGGCGCTATGGTTTTTGTTGTCTACGCTTTACTTATCGTTGTACGTGTATTCATCGCGCGTAAACGACCTGATAAAAACCAAGAAGATGATGAACAGAGTGCCGAATATAACGCACCGCAGCGCGATGTTGAGCCGGCATTGACCCTGCAGCAAATGTTGGATGCTGAAAAAGAAACCCCGTCATCAGGTCTGATTGCGCGTCGTTAGGAGACACTGTTATGTGTGAATTATTAGGGATGAGTGCCAATGTGCCCACTGATGTGGTGTTTAGCTTTACTGGCTTAATGCAGCGCGGGGGTAATACTGGCCCACACCGTGATGGTTGGGGTATTGGTTTTTACGAAGGCCGTGGTCTGCGTTTATTTCAAGACCCACAAGCCAGTGCCAATTCAGAAATTGCCCGCCTAGTGCAGCGCTATCCGATTAAAAGTGAAACCGTAATTGGCCATATCCGTCAGGCCAATGTCGGTGCCGTCAGCTTGGCCAATACCCATCCCTTTATGCGCGAGATGTGGGGGCGTAACTGGTGTTTTGCCCACAATGGTCAGATGGCTGATTTTGCGCCAGCTACAGGGATGTATCAGCCCGTCGGCGATACCGATAGCGAAGCGGCGTTTTGCGATATCCTTAATCGTTTGCGCGAAGCCTGCAGTAACGAGTGCAGTATTGAACGGTTGTTGCCGGTGATTGTTGCAGCTTGCCAAGAGTATCGCAGCCAGGGCGTATTCAACTGTTTGCTGAGTAATGGTGATTGGCTGTTTAGCTTTTGCAGCACCAAGCTGGCGCATATTACTCGTCGCGCACCCTTTGGTCCCGCGACACTAAAAGATGCAGATATGAGTGTCGATTTCCAATCTGAAACCACACCCAATGATGTGGTCACAGTCTTAGCTACCGAGCCATTGACCGATAATGAACTGTGGACAGTCTATGTCCCTGGCGAATGGCGCTTGTGGCGCGGCGGCGAGACCATTGCCCAAGGTTATAAAGCATAGGTCGAGTCTTTAGGCCGACAGGGGCGATACAATCGCCCTAGTTCCATGCCGTAAACCATCACCACTACGTTGGCCTGATATTAGTGCCAGTCGGATGATCAATCGAGTAAAAAACAGTTCTAAAGAACTATTGCACTCTAAGCATAAGGTCGTGATTGTGTGGGCTCTTGCTAAGAGGTCACTATGCAGCAGACACCTTCACTTAATCATTCGGTATGGCAGCAAGCGCTAGCAGAAGGCTGCGAATTAACAGTCGTGCAAGCTGTCGGTGCGCAGCAGTGCGCGTTGGCGTTAAGTTTTGCTTCTGGGAGTCATCACGAACCCTGTGACTCTTTAGGTATGGCGCATTTTTTAGAGCACCTGGTCTTTCGTGGCAGTCATCAGTATGCGTTAGATGATGGCTTAATGGCTTTTATTCAGCGCAATGGCGGCCAAGTGAATGCGCAAACCCAAGCGCAGCAGACTTTGTTTCACTTTCAAATTAAATCGTCATTGTTTATCCAAGCAATCCAGCGTTTGGTGGATATGCTGGTTACGCCGCTATTAGAGCCCGCCATGCTCGCTTCTGAGCGTGAAGTGCTGAACCAAGAGTTTGGCTTATATTGCCAAGCTCCGCAGATCTTGCTGGATGCAGCAATCGCCCCGTGTTTATTAGGTCAGCATCCTTTGCAGCGATTTTATGCGGGTAACCGGGCGACCTTAGGTATTGAGGATGAGAACTTTGCAGCTGAATTGGCCGCTTTTCATCAGTTGGCCTATTTACGCAGTAGGCTAAAAGTTGTGCTGGTTGTGCCGCAGCAGTGGTCGCACTGGCAAGACTCGGTTTTAGCTGCACTGCAACCGTTAACCTGTATGTCACGCGGTCAGCCCGCTCAAGTACTACCTGAGCTGCGAGTACCTGCAAGATCTGCAGTTCAATTATGCTTGCCGGTGGATGAAGCCTATTTGGCGCTGCATATTCCCATAAATCAATCAGCGCAGGGCTTACCTGAGCTGGCAGAAAAAATGCAGCATGCTTTAGCGCTGAGTCTTAATCAGACTTTTTTGGCGTATGCCAAGCAGCAACAATGGTGCTCTGAAATCAAGGTGCGAGCGGTTTATATTGCCCAGGGTCAGGGGGTTTTAACGTTAGAGTTTGAAAATCCGACAGAGGATCATCAGCTTTTAGTCTGTGCTTTTCAGCAATGGTTAGGCCAATGGCGCAAGCAGATGCACAGCGCTGAGCAGCAAGCCTACGAGCAGCATGCGCAAAACAATCGCTGGTGTATTGCTGAGCCTTTACGCAAAGCGCAGCAGGTACTGTTAGGCCGATGGCCATTACAGGGTATCTCATCCGAGTGTTTGCTGGCATTGGATGCTGTGCTTGAGGCTGCAGACGCTGACACTCTAGTGAGGGTGATAGCCAGCGCGGCAGCGGTTGATGGCCGATACGATAAAGGTTTGCCCATGCAGGTGGAGCGCCTCGATCGCAGTAACCCTGACTCGATTGCCGCTGTCAGTGTGCCGCAGTTTAGTTTTTATTGTGGCCAGCTTAGACATCAATTAGAGTCCGCTGCAGCACCGCATAGACGTACGCACGCCTTAGTCCAGCAGCAGTCGTTGCAGATCCCCAGTGGTTTGGCTGTATGTTATTGGGGTTGGTCGGTCAATGATCCGTATGCGGTGGCGCAGCGTTTGTCCGGTCAACTGGTGGCGGTGTCAGAACTGCTCAGTTATAACGCGGTAGATTGGCAGACTGAATGCGTACAAAACTATGTTTTTATCTGCATCACAGGGCCCGAAGAGTATGTCGCCCACGCCGTGAATCAAATGTTAGCCGTACTGCAATTACCCTTGACTGAAGCAGCGCTGCCAGCGCGCGGGCATTTTGCTTTACGTCGGTTATTGCAGCGTTTACCTCGGGTGTTAGCCGGTGCAAAAGGCTTAGATATTGCTTCAGAGGTGATTTTGGCAGAGCAGCCACAAGCTGCATTGTGGTTGGGTGCCAGCGAGCAGACTGCTGTACTGGAGCAGCGTTATTTGCAGCGTTTAACCGCTTTAAATACGGCCGTCGCGACACCGCTTGCAGCAACAGGCTGGGAGCAGGCCAGCGCCAGCGGCAGTGATGATGCCTTGCTGGTGCTCTATATACCTTTGCCGGGTGAGAATATCGTTGAGCAGGATCGTATGCGGGTGATTAATCGAGTCTGTGCTCAGCACTTGCAAACCCTGTTACAGCGTTATTTACGCACTGATCGAGCGCTGTGTTATGCGGTGTTTGTCTTGCCTTATGCGCAAGGAGATTATGAGGGGCTGGTGTGTGCGGTACAGTCGAGCACGGTCAGCGCTGCTCAGTTACTTGAAGAAATAAAACAGTGTTTAGCCGACTTTAAAACGCAACTGGCTGAGCACATCGAGGCGCTGCACGCTGATCTCAAACGGCAGGCCGAGCCGCTAGAGCAGGGCGCACTGGGTATGGAATATGGCCGTGCTATGCTGTTTAGGCATTGGCGCGAGCAGCGTCTAGCAATGGGCGTGCAGGAAGAGATTCAAGCTGCGCAGCAGATCTGTAGCGCTGAAATAGAGCAGTACTGCCAAGCGCTGCAGCAACATGCACAGTGGTTGCTTTTGAGTAATCAATCCGCAGCTGAATCATGAGCTGTTAAGTGATTTGCGACAGCCTCTTTAGGTCGGGGAGGATGTCAAAAATATAATATTCCGCGGGTTATTATTCAAAAATTGCCCATCTAATGGCTTGCGTCTAAAGCACTGTATAAGGTTTTAAACCCATTAAATCAGGGGTTGGGCTTGTTATTTATCTCGACTTTAAAATTTTATTGTGTCCTTTTGGAGAGCGACTATGGGTGCGAAAAACGCTCTCTAAAGACCGTGCTAACAAGTCCTATCGGTTGACCACTAAAGCGGCGTATGAGTGAAGAGCATAGCTTTCAATAATCAGTACTGAAGCAACTGAGAGTTCAGTTGTTGCATTTCTGTGGAGAAAGCTATGTATAACAATAAAATCGCCAAACATATTTTTATGCCGTTAGCGCTTGCCGGCGCTATCGCAGCAGTCAGCAGTCCAGCTCTCGCTGAAATTGTTCTTTATGATAAAAATGATATGACGTTTTCAGCTGACGGTTATGTCAACGCTTTTTATGTGAACAGCAAAGTCGATCGCGCTGGGGACGAATTCGACCGTCGTCAGTCACGCGTTAAAATGGGTTTTTTACCCAACTATATTGGTTTCAATATGGGTAAACAGATGGATGGGCTGAAGCTTGGGGCGCGCTCATCGTTTTGGGTCACTATTAACGACAGTGATGATAACGGTACAGGCACTGACATCGATGTACGTCAGTTCTACGGTACGGTCGCTGGTGATTGGGGTGAAGTGCTGATCGGTAAAGATTTTGGTTTATTTGCCCGCTCCAATATTTTGCTGGATGAGCTGCTCGCCGGTTACGGTCAAGTGAGTGATACCTTGGCCCTTGTAGATGGCGGCGGTGTATCCTTCGGTAATATCGGTAGTGGCTACCCGTACCCATTCCCAACCTCACAGATTACCTATCGCTCGCCAGTGATGAGTGGCGCGCGTATTGCTGTGGGTATCTTAGATCCTGTTGATACCACTCGTGAAGATGGCGCTGGTAATACGCTAGGTAAGGCATATCAAAAAAATCCACGTTTTGAATCAGAACTGACCTATCAATTTGATGTGGCTGGCGCAGAGATTTACTCATGGTTAAACGGTGGTTATCAAACCTCAGAAAATACCGATAGAACGGTTAAAAGCGTCACATCTAAAGGCTTAGGCTACGGGGTGCAAGCGAAGATGGGGGCCTTTACCCTAAGTGGCTCTGGCTTTACCGCTAAAGGCATCAACCCCTTCTTTACCAACAACGCCGGCAGCGCCACCTTGCGCGATATCGACAGTAAAGGTTATTTAGCGCAGGGCTCCTACCGCTTTGGTAAAAACCGTGTGGCGTTAAGTTTTGGTAAAACCAAGGATGATGGTAACGGCGCAGTGGCGACCGGTGCGGACTACGAGACACGTGGCATAGCGTTATTCCACGAGATCAATAGCAACCTAAAGTTGGTCGCCGAATATAACCAGTTTGAAATTCGCGGCCATAAAAACAACAGCTTAGTCAATGAAGATACCGACACTTTTGCAGTGGGTGCGGTCTTGTCCTGGTAAACATTTTTTAGCTAGCCCCTG
This sequence comes from Thiopseudomonas sp., assembly GCA_035647155.1. Lineage (GTDB taxonomy): Bacteria > Pseudomonadota > Gammaproteobacteria > Pseudomonadales > Pseudomonadaceae > Denitrificimonas. The sequence continues at coordinate 89,364 of DASRNZ010000090.1, read as the reverse complement.
CCAGAAGTGTTCGCGCCTTCTGGCTTTTTTGTGATTGCTACTTTAGTAGGTGGTACTCACCACTGAAGGGGCATGGGTTTTTAGGCAGATACTTTTAAAATAGGCGCATAACAGATAGGTGAATTATGGGTCTAGGACGATTGTCTTTCGATAATGAAGGCATCACAACAGCCGTCTCCTTTGCACAAGGGGCAGACGCTGTTGCACAGGATTTAGCACGGCAATTGATCAGTCCCTATTTGGGCTTTGTCTTATTTTTTTGCTCAGCTGAGTATGATTTGCCGAGCTTATCTCACTCACTTGAACAATCTTTTGGCGGTGTGCCCTTAGTGGGTTGCACCACCGCAGGTGAAATCAGCGAAGACGGCTACGGCCGTGGCTGCATCAGCGCGATTGGTTTTGATCATCGCCATTTCTCGGTGGCCAGTGTCTTGGTCGATGAAATGGAGCGTTTTAGCCTTTATGACGCGCAAGAACTGGTGGAAAACCTAGTCAGCGATTGCCGCAGTAATGCTGTCGCGCCGATTAAAGATCACAGCTTTGCCTTAACGCTCTTGGACGGCTTATCCAGTCGCGAAGAAGTGGTGCTAGCCACGCTCAGTGCTGCGTTGGGCAGTATTCCGCATTTTGGTGGCTCTGCCGGTGACGACAACCATTTAACCCACACTCATGTGTATTACGGCGGCCAATTTCACAATGCTGCTGCGGTGGTGGTGTTGATCAATACTCATTTGGAATTTGAAGTTTTTACTACCCATCACTTGCAGCCTTCCACGGAAAAGCTGGTGGTGACCAAAGTGGACAGTGGTTCGCGACGTGTGCTGGAACTCAACGCTGAGCCCGCTGCGCAAGAGTATGCCCGTTTGGTTGGACGGCGCGTGGATGAGTTGGATATGCACTTGTTTGCCAGTCATCCATTGGCGGTAAAAATCAGTGATTATTATTATCCACGGGCGATTCAGCAAACCAATGCCGATCACAGTCTGACGTTTTACTGCGCGGTGGAAAACGGCATTGTGCTCACCGCGATGCACACCTCGTCGTTGCTGGATAACGTCAATCAACTCTTTGCTGGGCTCAATGAACGTCTAGGTGAGCCCTTAATCACCATTGGTTGCGACTGTTTTTTACGCCGTTTGGAAATCGATACTAAAGGCGGTCAACAGGCGATTGAGCAGGTATTGCAAACACAAAATGTGATTGGTTTTAACACCTACGGTGAGCAGTTTAATGGCATGCACATCAACCAAACTTTTACCGGTGTAGCGATTGGACGGCCAAAATATGGAGCAGATTGATTTAACCACGCAAATATTGGCCTTGCAGTTGGAGAATAACAAGCTGCGCCGGATCAATGCTGCTCTGGTGGAGCGCGTTGAGTCGGGTACCTCGCAAAACTCTGAGTCCTATACCGCATTTCGTCACTCGGTGGTTTTGGCTGAACAAGTGCGTGAGCGCACTGATGCGCTCAATCAAACCATGGCGGATTTGAAGCGTAGCAATACCTTGCTCAGCGATGCGCGGCATACCGCAGAAGTGGCGCATCAGCATTTAATGGATGCCATTGAAAGCAGCAGTGAAGGTTTTGTCTTATTCGATAAAGACCAGCGCATTGTGTTGTTTAATCGCCACTTTAAAAACTTCTGGGATAAAAGCGCTTTTCGTATCGGTGTCGGCACCAGTCTGCATGAAGTGAAATCTTATATTGAAGGTGCGGGCATGGTGGTGGAAAAGCAGCGCAGTGGTCGTCAGCGTTTGCTCTATCGTTTGCGCACGGGGCGTTGGTTACAAGTCACCGAACGACCCACACAAGAAGGTGGTTTGGTGATTTTATACACCGATATCACCGAGCTGAAACACAGCGAAACTCAGCGTCGCGAACAAGCACTGGCGCAGAAAACCCGCATGTTGCAACAAACTGTAGATAACCTCTCGCAGGGCGTGGTGATGGTCAATGCCAAAGGCGTGCTGGAGTTGTGGAATCATCGTTTTTTAGAGTTGTGTGACTTGCAGCCCATCGAAGCCAATCGCTCCTTTTTGGAAGTGATGAGCGACAGTCGAGTGTTGGTGCTGACACCGCGCAGTCGTGATCGCAATGGTCAGCCGATGTTGCAAAAAGAGCAGCGTTTATCTGATGGTCGCGTGCTGGAAATTCGCACTCATCCCTTGCCCAGCGGCGACTTTGTTAATACCTTTACTGATATCACCGAACGTTATCGTCACGCTGAAGTGTTGCGCAAGCGTGAGCACTGGATTCGACTGATTACTGACCATGTGCCGGCGATGATTGCTTATGTGAAAAGTGATTTCACCTATGAGTTCACTAACAAAGTCTATGAGGAATGGTACCGCTGGCCGCGCGACAGTATTTTAGGTTTAAGCCTACGCGAAGCGCACAGTGACGAGCATTTTTTACGTTTGCAGCCCTATATTAATCGCGCTTTACAAGGTGAAAGTCTGACCTTTGATGTAGCTGAAAGCAGTGTTTTAGACAAACAGCGTTTTATGCAGCGCTCCTATGTGCCCAATCGGCAAAGCAATGGTGAAGTCACTGGTATTTTTGTACTGGTGCGAGATATTACCGAGCGTCGACAAACCGCCGATGCCTTGCATCAGGCCTACCAAAACCTCGAAGGTCGCGTACGTGAGCGCACCGCAGAACTGACGCAACTGAACAGCCTGTTGGTGTCTGAGATTGATGTGCGTAAACAAGCCGAAGTGCATTTGTTGGAGGCCAAGCGCGAGGCGGAAGAAGCCAATTTGTCGAAGACCAAGTTTTTAGCGGCGGTCAGTCATGATCTGCTGCAACCACTGAATGCAGCGCGTTTATTTACCGGCTCTTTAGCGGAGCGTCATGATGTCGCCAGCAGTTTGAAACTGGTGAGAAATATCAGTAACTCGCTGGATGATGTGGAGAACTTGCTTGGTACTTTAGTGGATATTTCCAAGTTGGATGCAGGTGTGATTAAAGCCGATGTGTCTGCGTTTTCTGCTCAGCATTTATTAGATAACTTGGCAGTGGAATATCAGCAAGTGGCGAAAAGCGTCGGTTTGACGCTGGATTTTGTCCACAGCTCAGTGCTGATTAAAACCGATATCCATTTGCTGGCGCGTATTCTGCGTAATTTTCTCAGTAATGCCATTCGCTATACCGAAAGTGGCCGTGTGCTGCTGGGGTGTCGCCGTCACGCTGACTTTGTTTCGATTGAAGTGTGGGATACCGGCATTGGTATTGCTGCTGATAAACAAGAAGAGATTTTTCAAGAGTTTAAGCGTGGCGATGGGCAGCGCTTAAAACAAGATCGAGGCCTGGGTTTGGGGTTGGCGATTGTCGATAAAATCACCCGTATTTTAGGTCATCCGGTGCGCGTATCTTCGCAGCTGGGTCAAGGCTCGATGTTCTCGGTGGAGGTCCCCTTAGCGCAAGCGCATGAGCTGCAGATTCAGCCTGTAGTCGAAGTGCCCAGTTACCATTTAGATCACCTGAATGGTGTGCGTGTGTGGGTGCTGGATAATGATATGTCGATTTGTCTAGCCATGCGTACCCTGCTCGAAGGTTGGGGCTGCTTGGTGACGACTGGGTTGTCAGAAGACGATTTAGCCGAGCAGGTCGGCTGTTTTCAGATGCCAGTGGATTTATTGATTGTTGATTACCATCTGGATAACGATATCAATGGCGTCGATGTGGTGGTCAATATCAATCAACAACGCGCCACCCCCATTCCAACCCTGATGATCACCGCCAACTACAGCAATGAACTTAAACAACAAATGCGCGCACTGGGCCACACTCTAATGCATAAACCTGTCAAACCCATGCATCTCAAAACCGCGATGAACCACCTATTAAAACGCGAGCGCTAATCCAAAATGTGCTTTTAAATACGCTTGCGTACGGCTAATTTTTCTTAAGTTTTGCTCTAGATATTGCGCCAGATGTTGCTCTAAAATGTAGGTAGGTCTTTAGGCCGACAAGGGCGCTGCAAGCGCCCCAACGATCTCGCACACCCACACAACTTCATCAGTCTGGTAGGTTTTTTTGGCCTAAAAACTGACCTACACAAGCATGAGTCATCGTAGGGCGAGCACTTGTGCCCGCCAAGCTACAATAAGGGATTAGCGGCGCAGGTAAGTGGCGAAATCGATATCACCGACTGAGAGAATAGCTTGCACGCGGTTATGTACATTCAATTTGCGTAAAATCGCCGAAACGTGCGCTTTCACTGTGGTTTCAGCGATATCCAAGTTATAGGCAATTTGCTTATTAGATTCGCCCTTGGCCATGCGTTCTAGCACCTGCAATTGTTTGCGCGTCAGAGCCTGCAGCAGTTCGGGTGAAACAGTGGCTTCGCGTGGTGTACGGCGTGTATTGACTTGAGTTGAGCGAATAATATCTGCGGGTAAATACACATGCCCATTGAGTACTTGCTCAATAGCTGCAGTCATTTGCTCACGCGGTGTTGATTTGGTGATAAAGCCGACGGCGCCATAGGTAATGGCTTGCAGAACAATATGTTTATCTTGTTCGGCCGAGACAATCACTACCGGAGTCGTAGGGGCTTCATTACGCAAACTCATCAGGCCATTGAGTCCGCTCATACCTGGCATATTGAGATCTAATAGAATTAAGTCGAGGTTATCATGCTCAACGGCCAGCAGCAGAGTGCTATCCAGATCAGCTGTTTCGAGAATGTTACAGTCGGGGAAACCTGAACGAATTACATTGCAAATCGCCTCGCGAAACAATGGATGATCATCAGCGATTAAGATGTTGTACATGGTCTTTGACCTCGTTTTTATAAAGCATAATTAATGCAAGGGTGCTGGTTGTGCGTGTTCTAGCGGCAGGTCTGCTTGCTCCCAGCCATCAATACCATCGCGTAACCAGTAAAGATTAGAATAGCCGAATGCGTGCGCGCGTTTAATGGCATTCCAGCCCAGCCAACAATCTGAGCGACAATAAAATACAATCGGCTGAGACGTATTGCCTGCGGTCGCTTGCTCAAGATGATTTTGGCAGTATGCCAGCCATTGCTGGCTAAGCGAACCATCGCCGCAATTGGCTAGCCATAAACTATTGGGTAGATTCTTGTGTTCTTCCGTCAAAGTGAAATGGCCACGTAGCCAAGGGTTACGATAGACATCAATTAATAGCAGGTTAGGGTATTGCTCTTGCATATCCACCAGTTCGTTAGGTTCAATAGTCTGTGCTTGTTCATGAAAAGTGGGTGTAGGACTGCGGTATACACTGCTGCGATAGCCTTCGGCATTAAATAAAGTGTTTTGCTGCGCATAACTATGAGTGGCCGTTAGAGGCAGTGAAATGACGATGAGAGCTGCATAGATGAATTTAAGCATGGTTGAATCTCACAATAGTGACTTACATTAGAAGCAAAGCAGAGCTCCTTGGGAATGCTACGTTGTGCTGCTTGGTTTGCTACTAAAGTACTGTTTTTGCGCGATTATGTCGGTTTATGGCGCGCGCGACGCATTGAGTGGCGTTGTACGTTCACCTGTAGGGACTAATAACCAGCATAGGAATACTGCGCGGTGAAAGGAATATGCACAAAGTACCTACTAGGTGGTACCAAGGTAGGAGGATGTTCGGATCAAGGTCTGATTAGCATAAAGTTATTATGTGAATCACCGAGGAAAGAGCATGCAGCAGTCGGTACCCAACGTCTCGATGGCGTCCTTATCTGTTGAGTTACAGCAGCTGACTCTGCAGTTACAGGAGGTTCGTGCTGATAATCAGTTTTTAGCCCAAGCATTGGTTGAGCAGAAAGACAGTGAGCGTCAGCAATTGGGACAAACCCTGCATGATGATCTCGGCCAATATGTGGTTGGCATACGTGCGCAAATACAGTTACTGCAAATGGTGGCCGAGCAGCCGCAGACCGTGTGTAATGTTGCACAACTCTTAGAGCAACACGCCAAGCATTTGCAGCAGGGCTTTCAGTGTTTAGTGCAGGATTTATATCCGGTCAAACTTGAGCATTTCAGCGTCGCGCAATTGCTACACAGCGTACAAAAACAGTGGCAGCAATTGCATGGCGGGCAATGCACTCTGCATATCCTCGCTGCACAACCGCAGTTATCGCTGGCGCATAAACAGCAGTTGTATCGCGTATTACAAGAAGTGCTGACCAATGCCCAGCGCCACGGTCTAGCTACCCATGTACATATCTGGCTGCAATATAAACAGCAGGCGTGGCGTTTATTAATGCGCGATAACGGCAGCGGTGGTGCGCAGCCTCGCCATGGCGTTGGACTGCATTCAATGACCGCACGGGCCAGCGCTTTAAATGCGCAGCTGCATATTCAAGCTCGCTCAGCGCGCGGTTGGAGCATCTATCTGTGCGCCCCAGTAAGGAGTGAGAACAATGAAAATACTCTTGGTTGATGATCATGCAGTAGTGCGTCAAGGCTATGCTAGCTTGCTCAGTGCCTGTATTCCTAATGTGGAGATTGCGCAAGCCTGCAGTGGCGAAGAAGCCTTGCAGTGCATGCCCATGGTGAATCCGCATGTGGTGATTTTGGATATCGGTTTACCAGGGATCAGCGGTTTAGAAACCTGTCGGCGTTTGCGCCAGCGTTTACCACAATTGCCGGTGCTGTTTTTCAGTATGCATGATGAGTTGAGCTTAGTGCGCCAAGCGCTGGATGCGGGTGCGGCCGGCTATATCAGTAAAAGCGCTGAACCCGAGGTGTTGATTGAAGCAGTGCGTCGCACGTTATCCGGGCAGATGTATATCGAGCAAGCAATTGCTACACAGCTGGCTTGCCATAAGTATTTGCCGGGTGCGATTGATCCGCGTCTACAAAGTATGACGCCACGGGAAATGGAAGTCTTTGTGATGTTGTCACGGGGCTTTGCCACACTGCAAATTGCTGAGAAGCTGTCGATCAGTAGCAAAACTGTGTCCAACTATATGACCCTGTTGAAGCAGAAATTGCAGGTCACCTCCCATGTGGAGTTAGTGCACTTGGCTATTGATACCGGGGTGTTGCGCATTGGTGAAGCCAGCTAATAGCCGGTGAGGAAACCGCTATTAGCTGTGCAAAGACAGAGTGTTTACCAATCGATCGGACATGCAGTACAACCTTCCATAAATGTCCCTAAAAAAGTTGCATAGTGGCGGCGGGCGCCAGTCATATTGGCTTTGGCCATATTGGCTTCGCTGAATTTAGACTCCTGCATATTGGCATCAATAAAAGTGGATTGACGCACATCGCTTTTAGTAAACCAGGCCATTTCTAAATTGGCCGCATTAAAGTTGGCTTTTTGTAAATCCGCGCCAGACAGACGGGCAAAATCTAAATTAGCACCACTAAAGTCAGTATTCTTGCCCTTAGCGCCTTGAGCCATCATGGCCCAGCCGGTAATCGCGATCAGCTTGGTATTGTCTAAGTTAGCACCGCGCAGGCTGGCTTGCTGCAAGCTGGCACGCGTCAGGTTAGCGCCAGAGAGGTTGGCTTGATTGAGTGTGGCTAAATCCAGTTTTGCGTGGCGTAAGTTAGCGCCGGATAAGTCGGCTTTGTTGAAGTTGATTTTCTTCAAGTCCATATTGCTCAAATCAGCGTTGCGCAGATCCATACCAGCACAGTTACTGCCTTGTTCGAGCTTACAGCCATTGATGGTGGGTACATCTTGGTTGGCCCAGACACCGGTGCTGAGCACCAAGGCCAGAGCAGATAAAAGATGGCGTTGCATACACAGTCCCTCAGGAAAAACCGCTGCTATGCAAGCACAGCAGCGGTGAGTGTTAAGTGAATAGAGGTAAGGCTATTACTTGTTATCCCACTCTGGCAGTTTGAACACCCAGAATGAACCGCCCTGTGCAACAGGTTTGGTCAATTCCGCCATATCGCCGCCCCACAGTGGTACAGCGCCGCCGTAACCTGAAGTCACGCCGATGTACTGCTGACCATCCATTTCCCATGTCACTGGTGGTGAAATCACGCCACTACCGGTTTGGAATTTCCACAGCTCTTTACCCGTCTTGGCGTTAAAGGCTTTGAAGAAACCATCACTGGTACCGGTGAATACGAGGTTACCTTTGGTGGCCAACACGCCCGCCCACAGTGGTAATTTCTCTTTATGTTCCCAGGCCACTTTACCGGTGGTTGGATCCATCGCGCGTAAGATACCGACGTGGTCATCAAACAGACGCTTGATACGGAAGCCTTGACCTAAGTAAGCCGAGCCTTTTTTGTAGGAGACTTCTTCAGTCCAGTAGTCTTCTTGCCAGTGGTTGGCCGGTACATAGAACAAACCAGTATCTTGGCTGTAAGCCATTGGGTTCCAGTTTTTACCACCTAAGAATGACGGTGATACTTGCACTGATTTGCCGCGCTTCTCGCCTGGCTCAGGCTTGGGTGGACGCTGTCCTTCGTTTTCAACCGGGCGACCGGTTTCCAAGTCAATATGTGATGCCCAGGTGATGCCATCCACAAATGGGAAAGCATTTTTCAGCTTGCCGTTTTCACGATCCACAACATAGAAGAAACCGTTACGGTCAGCGTGTGCTGTGGCTTTGGTGACCTTGCCTTTTTTATCTTTGTGATCAAAGAGTACTAACTCGTTGTTACCTGAGAAGTCCCACGCATCGTTTGGCGTGTGCTGGTAGAACCATTTCACTTCACCGGTGGTCGCATCAACGCCTAACTGACCTGAGGTGTAGAGGCTGTCGAAATCTTTAGGGTCGCCACCATCCGCGGTACGCTCCCAACCATTCCACGGCGCTGGGTTACCGGCACCAATAATAATGGTGTTGGTTTCTTCATCAAAGCTTGCGCTCTGCCAGGGTGCACCGCCACCTTGGCTCCAGGCTTCTTTTTTACCGGTCGGGTGATTTGGATCATCCGGCCATGATGGAGCTTTAATATCGCCGGTTGGCGTGCTGTCTTTGCCGTTGAGGCGGCCCATGTGGCCTTCAACGAAGGGACGCATCCACACTTCTTCACCGGTATCTGGGTCGCGAGCAAAGAGCTTGCCGACTACACCAAACTCGTCACCGGAGCTGCCGTGAATCAGCAGAACTTTGCCGGTTTTGGCATCTTTAGCCATGGTTGGCGCGCCGGTCATGGTGTAGCCAGCAGCGTGATCCCCGAATTTTTTGTTCCATACCACTTTACCGGTGTCTTTATTCAGCGCGACAACACGCGCATCCAATGTACCGAAGAATACTTTATCGCCGAAGATCGACACACCACGGTTAACTACGTCACAGCATGGACGGATATCGTCAGGCAGGCGGTGGCTGTAGTTCCACAGGCGCGCACCGGTTTTAGCATCCAATGCCCACACGCGAGAGTAGGAACCCGTGACATAAATAACGCCTTCGTGAATCACCGCTTGAGATTCTTGCCCGCGTTGTTTTTCATCACCAAAAGAGTAGGTCCAAGCGGGTGTCAGCTTAAAGACGTTGTCTTCGTTGATTTTGTTCAGCGGGCTGTAACGCTGTGCGTTGGTACCCATACCGTATTGCAATACGTTGGTGGTGGTCAGGTGATCTTGCGCAATATCTTCCCACGTCACAGGTTTGGCAAAGCTGAGGTTGGTGCTAATAATGGCAGCACCGAGAATTAAGCCCTTAACGGCAAGGGCCAAGGGTTTGGCAGAGCTGGGTAATTGTCTTGTTATCATTGCTTTACTTCCCATAGGTTGCATGTTGTGAGTCTTGCGCCGGTTGATCGCGCAGTGACGGCCTCCATAGTCTGAAAGTGCGAGCCTTATGCATACGGAATTTTTCCCGCAAGTGATGGGAAAAATTCCCAGTCGGTGGCTCAATTGGCAGTGCTTCTAAAACCGTTAATTTGTATACCTTTGCGTCTACTACTAAGGGCTTGCTTGTCGACCACCAAAGCAGGGTTCTCCTCAGAGCGCAGCGTTTCTACCATAAATCCAGTGTTGAACTTGATGGCGCACGTCTTGCGTACTATTTAAAACGGTGGAAATTATGAATAAGAAAAATGCTATGTTCGGAGCGTTAATCGCAGCCGCTTTAGGTTTCTCAGCAGCAGTCTATGCACACGGTGATATGGTGCCGCAAAGCGTGAATACCGGTGATTTAGAACTCTTAGGTGATGAGTGGCGCGAGAGCAATCCCTACCGCGAACCCAGCGAGCAGAATGCTTTAGCCATTGAGATTGGCGCATCGGCCTATAACCAAAACTGCGCCCGCTGCCATGGTCTAGAAGCAATGTCCGGTGGTATTGCCCCTGATTTACGTGATCTACCAGGCGATACTTATAATGATGAGTGGTACAAAGAGCGCGTGATCAATGGTGCGGTGCGTAACGGCGCGGTGTATATGCCACGCATGGCTGACCACTTAACCCAAGAAGCGCTGTGGGCGATTCGTACTTACGTTGAGAGCCGTGCAGAACTGCAATAAGCCGTCTGCGCTGCTGAGGCTGAATGGTTACAGCCCAGTGCATTGTTTGAAAATCTGCGGCAAGTCCTAGTGGTGTGACGCTGTTTGTCAGCCCCGCCACTGGGCGCCGCAGTCATACATCCTGATCTGTCGCGCCACGCATCGACCGTTAAGCGAAAGGACATCACAGCTATTGTCTGAGCTTATTGCTAAAAGCGCTCCCCGATTGAGTCGAGCTGGAGGTGGTATGAAAACGCGAATTGTTTATGCCTTAGTGTTGTCCTTAGCTACAAGTTTTGCCGCTGCAGTGGAAGGCGACCCGCAACCGTCAGTGATGTGGGAGTATTACCATCAACGCCTGCTGGACAATGCCAACTTTGTTTTTGATGACAAAGTGCAAGTCAGCGTGCCGCCTTTTGCCGAAGATGCGCGGCAAGTGCCAGTGGAAGTGGATGCACGTGCGTTAAGCGGGCGTGTTGAAAAAGTGATGATTTGGGCTGAGCTTAATCCGATCCCGCAAGTGTTAAACCTGTATCCCAGTGCCGAGCTGGAGAAATTTTTAGCGGTGCGCATTCGTGTCGAGCAAGCGACGCCGATTCGCGCTGCTTTTTTAATGGATGATGGTATTTGGCATGTGGGTTCCGCGCGGATTGAAGCGGCGGGCGGTGGTTGCAGTGCACCGAGCGTGGTGCGTGCTGAAGAGGGCTGGGAAAGCCGTTTAGGCCAAGTGTTTGGTGCGCGTTATCAGGATGGCGAAAGCAGTCGTGTGCGTATGAGTATTTCTCATCCGATGGACAATGGTTTGATGGATTCCATTCCTGAGTTTTATGTTAATCAAGCCGAACTGCGTGATAACGCCGGTGCGGTGCTGGCACGTTTGGAGTTGTTTTCTGCAGTCAGTGAAAATCCTACTATTACCTTGCGCGTTAAAGGCCAGCCACACACCCAACTCTGGCTGCGTGATAACAACGGTAATGAATTTTCTGCACAGATTCCTTAATAGGCTATCTGTGTAGCAGCTATTTTGGTGCTGTGATTATTAGCCTGAGAGGCTCGCACTGAGGCGTTATGCCAAATACATTATGATGATAGAGGTGATGCTATGCGCTGGTTTCTACTGATTTTATGCGGCTGGATGGTCAGCACCGCTGCCTTGGCAAATTATGTACTGACCCCCAAAGAAATCGCTGAAAACACTTACTTGGTGGAAGGCTCAACTGATAACTTCAGCAAAGACAACGGCGGTAATATCGTCAATGTCGCCTTTATTGTTACCGATGCCGGTGTCGTACTGATTGATACCGGCCCCTCTTTAGCCTATGGCAAAGCCCTGCGCGCGGCGATTGCTACTGTCACTGATAAACCCGTCATACAAGTATTTCTCACTCATCATCACCCCGATCATGCCTTAGGCAATCAAGTCTTCGCCGATCTACCCATTGCTGCGCTTGAAGGTACGAAAAAGCTGCTGGAAGAGCAGGGCGATCATATGGCGGAAAATATGTACCGCGTCATCGGTGACCAGATGCGCGGCACTGAAGTGGTGTTACCCACACAAATTGTCGAGGCAGGTGTCATTGAGATTGGCGGACATCCGTTGCAGCTTTTATCCTTAACCGGCCACACCGGCGCCGACTTAGTTGTCTTCGATCAGCGCACTGGCGTACTTTTCGCGGGAGATCTAGTCTTCTACCAACGCGCTTTAGCCACCCCTAATACTCCAAGTTTAGAGGCGTGGTTGGCGGATCTCTCTGTTTTGCAGGCGCTCCCTTGGAAATACGTTGTGCCTGGGCATGGGCCATTAGCAACCGACAATAAACCTTTTTTGCAGATGCATGATTATCTGACTTGGCTCGACACGGCTTTACGTGAGGCAGCGCAAAGTGGTCTAGATATGAACCAAGTCATCCGTCTACCCATACCTGAGCGCTTTGCCAACGTCAGTCTGACGCGCTACGAACTGGTGCGCACCGTCAGTCACCTTTATCCCCACTATGAAAAACAACAATGGCAACGCATCGATCAATAGCGCGCTGTGGTTTTCTAAAATCAGCGCGTGCCGTGCTTCGGGGAGGGTGTTCTTCCGTCGACGAACCCATCCTGGGTTCAACTCCGGCGCTGCGCCATCCATGGCTTCGCTCGTCACACCCACCCCGAAGCACTCATTGACCCAATCTATTGCTCTCACTACCGTAGCACCAGTCATTTAAAAGCCAATTGAGTCCACTAAACCTCCATCCAGAACCAACGATTCATACACAAATCCCGCCAACCACATCACTGATCAATGAGTACCTCGCTCGTGCTGCGACAAGCGCAGCCATGGATGGCGCAGCGCCCGACTTGGGGCGTGACGCCCCGTGGAGAGAAAAGCAGCATGAACGAGGTACGGCATGCACCAATCATGCTTAAAGCTTCTAAAACCCCCAGACCACACATCACCCGCAGATTTAACAAAAACGACCAGAAGGCCCACCGCATACTATCTACTTCTAAATGATTAGATTTCCCATGCCTAGGGGGCATTCGGCTCATCGCAACGAGTGGCTATTATCGAACCATAACCTGCCCGTGGATGGCGCAGGCACTGAATAAAAAAGAGGCTAACCAGATGATTTACGCACAACCAGGTACACAGGGTTCACTCCTCACCATCAAACCACGCTACGGCAACTACATCGGTGGCCAATTCGTACCGCCCGTCAACGGCCAGTACTTCACCAACATCACACCCGTCACTGGTGCCGTTGCAGGTGAATTCCCACGCTCAGACGCTGACGATATCAACCTCGCTTTAGATGCCGCCCACGCAGCAGCATCCGCTTGGGGCAAAACCTCACCCCAAGACCGCGCTCGCGTCTTATTGCGCATCGCCGACCGCATCGAAGAAAACCTCGAACTGCTCGCCGTCACCGAAACCTGGGACAACGGCAAACCCGTGCGTGAAACGCTTAATGCTGATATCCCCTTAGCCGCTGACCACTTCCGCTACTTCGCCGGCTGCCTACGCGCCCAAGAAGGCTCAGCTGCAGAAATCAACGAACACACCGCCGCCTATCACTTCCGCGAGCCGCTAGGTGTAGTTGGCCAAATTATTCCATGGAACTTCCCGCTGTTAATGGGCTCATGGAAACTCGCTCCAGCACTGGCCGCTGGTAACGCCATCGTCCTCAAGCCAGCAGAGCAAACCCCGTTATCAGTCACCGTTTTGATGGAGCTGATTGGCGACTTATTGCCACCGGGTGTACTTAACGTCGTACAGGGTTTTGGTATTGAAGCCGGTGAAGCGCTCGCCACCAGTACCCGTATTGCCAAAATTGCCTTTACTGGATCAACTCCAGTCGGCTCGCACATTATGAAATGTGCTGCAGAAAACATTATTCCAAGCACGGTTGAGCTAGGCGGCAAATCACCGAACATCTTCTTTGAAGATATTATGAATGCCGAGCCTGAGTTTATTGAAAAGGCCGCTGAAGGTTTAGTGTTGGCGTTCTTTAACCAAGGTGAAATCTGCACCGCACCATCGCGCGCGCTGATTCAAGAGTCGATTTATGAACCCTTCATGGTTGAAGTCATGAAGAAGATTAAAAACATTCGTCGTGGCAATCCACTGGATACTGAAACCATGGTGGGCGCACAAGCCTCAGAGCAGCAGTTTGAAAAAATCATGTCCTATATGGATATCGGTCAAGAGGAAGGCGCTGAGCTGTTAACCGGCGGTAAAATCGAACAGCTCGAAGGTGATCTGGCCAGCGGTTACTACATCCAACCGACCTTGCTCAAAGGTCACAACAAAATGCGCATCTTCCAAGAAGAAATCTTTGGCCCAGTGGTTGCTGTGACCACCTTTAAAGACGAAGCCGAAGCTCTGGAAATTGCCAATGACACCGAATTCGGTCTAGGTGCAGGTTTATGGACGCGTGATATCAACCGTGCCTACCGCATGGGCCGTGGTATTCAGGCCGGTCGTGTGTGGACCAACTGCTACCACCTCTACCCAGCGCACGCAGCCTTCGGTGGTTACAAGAAATCAGGCGTGGGCCGTGAGACACACAAAATGATGCTCGATCACTACCAGCAGACCAAAAACCTGTTGATCAGCTACGACATCAATCCTTTAGGTTTCTTCTAAGGGTGCTGCATGTGCCGCTGTAATATGTTTAGCGGCACAACACTGCATATTCCACGATATGCGGGTCTAGTTATGCTTGTGACATGGATGCAAATTTGTCGACGTGAAGGGTAGGGCTTTGGTTTTTAGCGTGCTTACTTATTCCTGCTCCTGCTCTGATTTTGTCGAAACGCGGCCTTTGGGCTGCGTTTTTTTTTGCCTGTCATCAGCCGTTTTAGTACAGGGTAGAAGCAGTGCGACCAATGGCAGCAAAAACCAGTCCCAAAGTACCGTTTGTTCTACTCCCTAACAGCGCTATTAATAGAGGTACCGGAATTGACCGGCCTTAATAAGAAAGAGGAATCTACTATGTGGACTAAACCTACCTATAACGATATGCGTATTGGCTTTGAAGTGACCATGTACATTTCAAACCGTTAATAGCTATCGCTCGATGCTACAAATCGTCTAACGATCCGGCCCCAGCTTCGGCTGGGGTCACTAAGGAAAAATCATGTATATACAGGTATTGGGCTCAGCCGCTGGCGGCGGTTTTCCGCAGTGGAACTGCAATTGCAACAACTGTCATGGTCTACGCCAAGGCACGTTACGCGCTGCACCACGTACCCAGTCGTCGATTGCGATCAGTGATGACGGCGTTAATTGGATTCTGTGCAATGCTTCGCCGGATATTAGAAGCCAAATCGAAGCATTCCCCGCGTTACAACCAGCGCGCCAAGCCCGTGATACTGGCATTGCAGGCGTTATTTTACTCGATAGCCAGATTGACCATGTTACCGGTCTGTTAACCCTACGCGAAGGCTGCCCGCATGATGTGTGGTGTACCGAGATGGTGCATCAAGATTTAACTTCAGGTTTCCCGATTTTTAATATGCTGGCGCACTGGAATGGCGGCCTCAATCATCAGTTGATTAAGCTGGATGGTCAGCCCTTTAGCGTGCCAGCTTGCCCAGCACTCAGCATCACTGCCATCTCGTTACGCAGTAATGCACCACCGTATTCGCCGCGCCGTGATGATCCGCACCCAGGTAATAATATTGGCCTGCTGATTGAAGATACGCGCACGGGTAAAAAAGTCTTTTACGCGCCAGGTCTGGGTAAGCTCGACGCTGAGGTGTTGCGCATGATGCGCGCTGCCGATTGCTTATTAGTCGATGGCACGGTCTGGCAGGATGATGAAATGCAAGTCTGCGGCGTGGGCACTAAGCTGGGCAGTGAAATGGGTCATCTGGCACAAAGCGGCCCCGACGGCATGCTCGAAGTGCTGGCAGATTTCCCTGAGGCACGTCGTATTTTAATTCATATCAACAACACCAATCCCATTCTCGATGAAGATTCCAGCGAGCGCGCGCAAGTGCATGCTGCCGGTGTGGAAGTCGCTTATGACGGAATGAGTATTCAACTCTAGGAGCCTGCGATGAGCGATCAAGCTATGACGCCCGAACAATTTGAGCATGCGTTGCGCGCCAAGGGGGCCTATTACCATATTCATCACCCCTACCATGTCGCCATGCACAACGGCGAAGCGACGCGTGAGCAGATTCAAGGTTGGGTCGCCAATCGCTTTTATTATCAGCTCAATATTCCCATGAAAGATGCGGCGATTATGGCCAACTGCCCTGATCGTGATATGCGCCGAGAATGGGTGCAACGCATGTTGGATCATGATGGTGCGCCGGGTGAAGAGGGCGGTATTGAAGCCTGGTTACGTCTGGCCGAAGCCGTAGGTCTCGATCGTGAGCAAGTGTTATCCGGCGAGTTGGTGTTGCCCGGTGTGCGTTTTGCCGTGGATGCCTATTTGAACTTTGCTCGTCGCGGCAGCTGGCAAGAAGCCGCCAGCAGTTCTTTGACCGAATTGTTTGCCCCGCATATTCATCAGTCACGTCTTGACGCTTGGCCGCAACATTACCCATGGATTGATAGCAGTGGTTATGACTATTTCCGTAAGCGCCTCAGCGAAGCGCGTCGTGATGTCGAACACGGTTTAAAAATCACCTTGCAGCACTACACCACGCTCGAAGCGCAGCAGCGCATGTTAGAAATTTTGCAATTTAAATTGGATGTACTGTGGAGCATGCTGGATGCGATGAGCATGGCCTATGAGCTGAAGCGTCCGCCCTATCACACAGTCACTGAACAAGCCGTTTGGCACCGAGGGTTGGGCGTATGAGTGAGTTAAATCTTCAGCAAGCGATGCGCATTCGCCGTGGTTTTCGTTTGCAGTGGGAAGCGGTGCAAAATTGCCATGTGTTGCTCTATCCCGAAGGCATGATCCAACTGAATGACAGCGCTGCACATATTTTAAAACTGGTCGATGGCCAGCGCAGCACTGAGCAAATTATTGCCGAGCTGCAGGGACAGTTTCCCGATGTGCAGGGCTTGGACGAAGATATTTTGACCTTTATGGGGGTGGCACATGCACAGTTCTGGCTTGAGTATTGCTAACCCTGCGTCGAGTATCACGCCACCGCTGTGGTTACTGGCCGAGCTGACCTATCGCTGTCCATTGCAGTGCCCCTATTGCTCCAATCCGGTGGACTTTGCTCGCAGTGGTGAAGAGTTGACCACGGCGCAATGGATTGAAGTGTTTCGTCAATCTCGCGAATTAGGTGCAGCGCAATTGGGCTTCTCCGGTGGCGAGCCCTTGGTGCGCCAGGATTTGGCTGAGTTGGTGAAAGCAGCGCGTGATTTAGGCTATTACACCAACCTGATTACTTCGGGTATTGGTCTGACTGAAGCGCGGATTGCCGAACTGAGTGAGGCCGGTTTAGATCATATCCAGATTAGTTTTCAGGCCGCTGATGAAGAGGTCAACAATATGTTGGCCGGCTCAAAAAAAGCTTTTGCACACAAACTGGCCATGGCTAAAGCGGTGAAAGCCGCAGGCTATCCGATGGTGCTCAACTTTGTCACTCATCGCCATAATATTGATCGTATGGATCGTATTATTGAGTTGTGCATCGAATTGGAAGCCGACTTTGTCGAGTTAGCCACCTGCCAGTTTTACGGTTGGGCGGAGCTCAATCGCGCGGCTTTATTACCCACCCGCGAGCAACTTGAGCGTGCCGAGAAAGTGACTCAGCAATGGCGCGAAAAACTCGAAGCGGAAAACCATCCCTGCAAACTGATTTTTGTCACCCCAGACTATTATGAAGAACGCCCTAAAGCCTGCATGAATGGCTGGGGCAGCTTGTTTCTCGATATCACCCCCGATGGCACTGCTTTACCTTGCCACAGTGCACGGCAATTGCCGATCAAGTTTCCTAATGTCAAAGAGCACAGCGTGCAGCATATTTGGCAGGAGTCCTTTGGCTTTAATAAATACCGTGGCTTTGATTGGATGCCCGAGCCATGCCGCTCCTGTGATGAGAAAGAGCAAGATTTTGGCGGTTGCCGTTGCCAAGCCTTTATGCTCACCGGCGATGCGAGCAATGCTGATCCGGTGTGCAGTAAATCTAAGCACCACGGCATTATTCTCGCCGCGCGTGAAGAAGCAGAAAGCGCGCCGCTGGGTGTGGAACAGATGGTTTTTCGTAATGAGAAAACCTCAAAAAACATTATCGTGCGAGGTTAATTGACATGTTAGAGCAGCAGGCGCCGGTCGCTGGTTTTTGGCCCAGCGCTTGGAGCGCGCAGCAGGCAGCCGTTGCAGGGCGGGAGATCAATGAGCTGAAGGTCTGCACGCAGGGCGTGTTGTGGTCGCAGACTGATCCGCAAACGGCGACAACGCTGCTCTACCGTTATCAACACAGCACGCAAGCCACCAAGGTATTTACGCCCGAAGGATTTTCTGTGCGCAGCCGTGTGTATGAGTACGGCGGAGCGTCGTTTAATCTGCTGCCGCAGGGTGTGGTATTTACCAACGAAACTGACCAACAAATATACCTACAACCTTGGCAGGGTGCGCCACAACAGCTGACTGATAACAACCGTTGCCGTTATGCCGATATGCAGTTTGATGCGCACAGCAATAGCATTATCGCCATTGAGGAAATCCATCACGACACTCATGTTGAGCATCGCTTAATTAGCATCAGTTTAGCCGCGTGCGGCACACCCAGTACGCATCAAATAACGATCATCAGTGAGGGCAGTGATTTTTATGCTGCGCCACGTTTAAGTCCTAATGGTCAGCGTTTAGCTTGGATTGAGTGGCAACGCCCCGATCAGCCGTGGACACAAACACGATTGCTCAGTGCTGAGCGTCACCCCGATCAGAGTTGGAGTGCGTCCGTTTGTAGGGCTGGCGCAGCAGGCGATGCTTCACTGCAACAGCCGTTATTTGATCAAGACAATCGTTTGGTGGTGCTCAATGACCAAGACGGTTATTGGCAGCTGTGGCGTGAAGAACACACAGGTGACTTAGCTAAGCTCAAGGGCATCGCTGCCGATTACACCGGCGCACCCTGGCAGTTGGGTGGCTGTAATTATTTACCCTTAGGCGATGACACTTATTTGATCAGCTGGCTTGAACACGGCACCGGCAAGCTGGCGCTGTATGATTTTAAGCAGTCGAGAACAGTGCAAGAGTTGGCAGCAGGTTACAGCCGCTTACGCAATCTAGCCGTTGACGATAACTTTATCTATTGCCTCGCTGGTCACAGCGCTCAAGGTACCGCAGTGTTGGCCATTGATCGCCGCACTGACCAAGTGCAGGTGCTGGCGCAACTGAGTATCGGTCTGACAGCGCAGGAGATTTCGCGCCCGCAAAGCTTGTATTTCCCCAGTACCAATAATGACCCTGTGCACAGTTTTTTCTATCCACCGTGCAATAGCGCCCACAGCTTACAAGACTACGAGCGTCCACCCTTGGTTGTGTTTTTACATGGCGGGCCCACCTCGGCCTGCTACCCCGTATTTGATGCACGTATTCAGTTTTGGACCCAGCGTGGCTTTGCTGTGGCCGATCTAAATTACCGCGGCAGCACCGGTTTTGGCCGTGATTATCGCCAGCTCTTGCATCAGCAGTGGGGCATTGCTGAGGTTGAAGACGTATGCGCCTTAGTGCGTCATTTAATTGCCAACGATTGGGTTAACTCGCAACAAATGTGCGTACGCGGTGCCAGTGCCGGTGGCTATACCGCGTTATTGGCTATTGCTGCTAGCCAAGATTTTGCTGCAGCAGCCAGCCTGTATGGCGTCAGCGATCCCGAGGCGTTGCGCAAAGTCACGCATAAATTTGAAGGTGATTATTTAGACTGGTTACTGGGTAGCAGCGAGCACTTTGCTGCGCGTGCGCCATTGGAACGTGTAGCGCAGATCAATACGCCAGTGATTTTCTTTCAAGGCGGTCGTGACGTGGTGGTGGTGCCTGAGCAAACTGCCGATATGGTTAAAGCGTTAACCGAGCAAGGCGTAACCGTGGATTGTCATATTTATCCTGAAGAAGGCCATGGGTTTCGCCAGGCGCAACACTTAGCCGAGGTGCTGGAATTAGAGTTGGCCTTTTATCAGCGCATCTTTAACCAAGCGGCACCTTAAGCCTGCCGCGCACAAACCTGTGGAGCCTAGGCAGTGACTAGACTCTTGGCTAGTTCTTAAAAATAGAATGTCGGGGTACACTATTGCCATAGTCTGAACTGTTGATTGCTGCTTAGGGAATGTGCCGCCTGTGACCAAAATGCGTGACAAGCCCCGTACTTCTAGTGCGGGGAAGGATAGCGCTGGGAGGCGTGAGCCTCCCTTAATGCGGTCGGGCTTGTTGCTCAATGTATTGTCTAATCACTGAAATAGGAGCGCCACCCACACTTCCCGCGTAGTAGCTGGGACTCCAGAGCGCGTTTTTCATGTATGCAGGTTTAACCAGTTCAGGGTGTAACAGTTTGAGCCTCCGGCTCGACACCCCTTTCAAACTATTCACCAGTTTCGATACCGATACTTTCGGTGGAAAGTTCACCAGTAGGTGAACGTGGTCGGCTTCGCCATTGAATTCCACTAACTCCGTTTCAAAGTCCGTACACACACTGCGAAAGATACTTTCCAACGACCTAAGATGATTATCGGCAAACACAGCGCCACGGTACTTCGTAATAAAGACCAAGTGAGCATGAAGCTCAAAAATGCAGTGTCGGCCTGCTCTATATGTATTGTTTTTTCCCATAGACCAAGTATAATACGAAAGTATGAAGCAGACCAAGACTTTAAAAGTTCGAGTTAAAGATAAGCACCGACCACTGCTAAATAACATGGCGCGGTCGGTGAACTTTGTCTGGAACTATGTGAACGAACTTAGTCACCGCTCAATCAAAGAGCGTGGCGTGTTTTTGTCTGCCTACACTATCCAGAAGTACACGCAGGGTGTGCACAAAGAGCTGGGATTGCATAGTCACACGGTGCAGAAGGTAGGTGCTGAGTACGCTACGCGCCGCAGACAGTTCAAGAAATCACGCCTTAGTTGGCGCAAGTCTGGCGGTGTACGCCGCTCACTGGGCTGGATACCGATCAATACAGGCATGGCCAAATGGAAGAATGGTCAGGTTTATCACAACGGCCACTACTTCAACGTATGGGACAGCTACGGTCTGTCACAGTATACGTTTAAGTCTGCGTCGTTCAACGAGGATGCCCGTGGCCGCTGGTACTTCAATGTGGTGGTTGAAGTTGATGTAGTGATGCCCAAGGGACAAGACTGTATCGGTATTGATCTTGGCTTAACCGACACAGCCACCTGCTCGGACGGCACAAAGCTGGAAGCGGGTCGCTTCTATCGCGGTCTTGAGGAAAAATTAGCCATAGCACAACGGGCTAGAAATAAAACTCAAGTCAAAACCATTCACGCCAAGATTGCTAACCGTAGAAAAGATACGCTGCACAAGTTCAGTCGCACGTTGGTCAACCGCTGCGGTGAAATCTATGTCGGCAATGTCAGTAGTTTAAAACTCGTTAAAACCAAGATGGCCAAGTCAGTGTTGGACGCTGGCTGGGGTCAATTAAAAACAATGTTGGACTATAAGTGCGCTCACGCAGGCATTGTTTTTAAGGAAGTCAACGAGGCATACACCACCCAAACCTGTTCGAGTTGTGGCAGTTTGCCCGAATCGAGGCCGAGAGGTATCGCAGGGCTTGGAATAAGAGAATGGACGTGCCGTGCGTGTGGTGTCACGCACAGCGACCGCGATGTAAACGCGGCCAAGAACATTCTCGCGGTCGGGCATGGCCGTCTAGCAGTAGGAATCACCGTCTCTTTAGGGCGGTGAGGATGTCAATTTGCAGCATCCTGTCACAAAAATGCCGCATCGACCCATACGTAATACTATGAAACTGACTACGCTGAATAAGCTTGAAGATGTGCAAGAGTTTAGCGGTGTTGAGCAAGTGTATAAAGGTGCGCTGGTCTGAGGTTAAATGATTCAAATGAAAGCGAAAAATTATTTGACGCACAACGATGCTGTGCATAGAATGATTTAAAGCAAACAGGACGTTATGCAGGTAGCCATGGCTATTGAATTCAGGGATGTATGGCTTGAAGGCTTCTATGAAGAAGATCGAAGTCATAAAAAGATACCCAGCACTCTTGCACCAGCTCTTTATCGAAAGCTACAGATACTTGATGCTGCAACGCAGGAGCTGGATCTTAGAGTGCCGCCAGGTAACCGTTTTGAGCGCCTTCAAGGCAGTTTTTCTGGATGGTGTTCTATTAGGATCAATAAGCAGTATCGGCTTATTTTTCGTTGGGCTGCTGGTACCGCGCAAGATACTTACCTTGATGCGCATGTATACAGGGGCTAATGGAGGCTAAGTAATGAGAAATACTAAACGTCGTCCCATAACAGTTGGTCAGATGCTTGTGACTGAGTTTCTTGAGCCGATGAATATCGAAATCAGTGAGTTGGCTGATGCTATGGGTGTACATAGAAATAGCTTGAGCCGGATTGTAAACGATAAAGGCACGCTGACTGCACCTATGGCGATCAAGCTAGCAGTAGCATTGGGCAATACCCCAGAGTTTTGGTTAAACATTCAGCATGCGGTTGAGCTGTGGGATGTGCGAAATAAAGCCTATGCGCAAGAAGCAGAAAATGTGCGCCAGATATTGCCTGCTATGCAACACACTGAAGCAATATTATGAGTTAAAAAAGCCCTGCAAATACTCAGGGCTTATGGATATGTGTAGCGGACTTCAATACTGTCACTCGATATTTTGCACCTGCTCACGCATCTGTTCGATTAAAACTTTGATATTCACCGCTGCCTGCGTTGAGCGGGTATCAATGGCTTTGGAGCCTAAGGTATTGGCTTCGCGATTGAGTTCTTGCATTAGAAAATCTAAGCGGCGACCGATTGCGCCGCCGGCTTTAAGTACACGGCTGACTTCGGTGATATGGGTAGCGAGACGATCAAGTTCTTCGGCGACATCGCTTTTTTGAGCCACTAAAACCAACTCTTGCTCAAGACGCTGGGGATCAAGTTCGACCTGCATCTCTTGGCAGCGCGTGAGGATTTTTTGGCGCTGAAGTTCTAGCATTTGTGGCACCAACTCGCGCAGTACCACCACTTCATTCTGAATCGCTTCCAGACGCTCGCTAATCAAACGCGCTAAATCTGCACCTTCACGGCCACGGCTTTCTTTAAGTTGCGTCAGCGCACTGCGAAACAGTTCAATTGCAGCACTGTTAATGGCTTGGCTGTCCATGGATTGAGTGCTGAGTACGCCCGGCCAGGCCAACACTTCTAGGGGGTTAAGCGCTGCAGGTTGAGCAATCAGTTGACTGATCTGCTCGGCTGCTTGGATCAGTTGCTGGGTGCGTTCTTGATTGACGTGCAGGCTTTGCTCGCTGGCAGATTCAGTCAGCTTTAAGGTGCATTCAACTTTACCGCGTGACAAACCGTTGCGCAGTGCTTCACGCACGGTACTTTCGACTTCGCGTAGGTTGTCGGGCAGGCGCAAATGCGGCTCTAAGTAACGATGGTTCACCGAGCGCAACTCCCAGCTGAGAGTGCCGTAAGCTCCGTTTTGCTCGACACGAGCGAACGCGGTCATGCTTTGCACCATAAGGACCTCCAAAATTAGGGTTAGAATAATGGGCTAATTGTAGCGAATATTTTCATGCGTTGTGTTTACAATACTGAAGTTAGGGTGTTCTATCCCTATAATGTTTCATCCATATTTAAAAAACAGGAATATTAAATGACTCGTCCTAGTGGCCGCGAACTTGATCAACTACGTGAAGTACGTATTACGCGTAACTACACTTGCCATGCTGAAGGCTCTGTTTTAGTCGAGTTTGGCAATACCAAAGTGATTTGCACCGTGAGTGTAGAGAATGGCGTACCACGTTTCTTAAAGGGTCAAGGACAAGGTTGGTTGACTGCAGAGTACGGCATGTTGCCACGTGCGACCGGTAGCCGTACACGTCGTGAAGCCAGCAGCGGTAAACAAGGTGGACGCACGTTAGAAATTCAACGTTTAATTGGTCGTTCTTTACGTGCAGCTCTTGATATGACAAAAATGGGTGAAAATACTCTGTATGTCGACTGTGATGTGATTCAAGCCGATGGTGGTACACGTACCGCTTCCATTACCGGTGCGATGGTTGCGCTGGTTGATGCATTAGCGGTGATGAAAGAGCGTAAAATGTTGAAAAATGGCTCGCCACTTAAGCAAATGATCGCTGCGGTATCAGTGGGTATCTATAAAGATTCAGCCGTACTGGATTTAGATTACCCAGAAGATTCCACCGCTGAAACGGACCTGAATGTTGTGATGACCGATGCAGGTGGTTTTATTGAAGTGCAGGGGACTGCTGAAGGCGAACCTTTTAGCACAGAGCAACTGACTGCGATGTTAGCTTTAGCTGACAAGGGTGTACGTGAGTTGTTTGCCTTGCAGCAAGCGGTATTGCAGAGCGAGTAAGCACTCAACATAAAGATAGGTAGGAGAATGGTAATGGACAATAATATGCCAGCTTCCCCGCAAGAGTCAGGGCCGAGTGCTGAAGCAAAAAAATGGGCGATGTTGACTCATTTAGCTGCTTTTGCGGCCTTTTTTATTCCGTTCGGGAATATTATTGGCCCCTTATTGGTTTGGCAGCTGAAGAAGGACCTCGGTCCCTTTGTTGATCAAAATGGTAAAGAGTCGATGAACTTTCAAATCACTGTGGCAATTGCAGGGTTTGTTTGTGTGACGTTGATATTTACTGCGGTGGGTATTTTATTATTGCCGTTATTGGGCTTGGCTTGGTTTGTTCTAACTATTATTGCTGGCGTTAAAGCCAATGATGGTAAGACTTATCGTTACCCAATGACCATTCGTTTTATCAAATAAAGCCGGTGGTGTCAGTGCTGAGTAATATAAGTGGTTAGCTGCTTGTATTGTTTGGCCTGAGCCCAATAGAGATTCAGCCATACACAAGGCTGCTGTGTGGCTCGACTGAGAGCCTAGCAATAGGCAGGTATTATATTTGCGTTTGGGCTGATTTTTCTAGACTGTTACGATGTATTTAACTGTACCTTCCCCGCGCAAGGCGGGGGAAAGGTCAGTTAATCTTAAACTTTGAGTGTTAAATTACTGGTCAAAGTCTAAAACCACATTGTCGCTGACGGGGTAGCATTGGCAAGACAATACATAGCCCGCTTCAATTTCATAATCTTCAAGTGCGTAGTTCACATCCATATCAACTTCGCCTTCTACCACTTTAGCGCGGCATGTAGAACACACGCCTGCTTTACATGAGTAGGGTAAGTCAGCACCGATTTCATTACCGGCTTCTAAGATGCTTTTGGAGTTGCGCACAAGCTCAAATCCTAAGGCACGGCCGTCATAAATAACAGTGATGTTACTAACTACTTCAGGATCAATTTTTGTTTCAGCGCGGTCTTCACGTGCCACAGGCGTTCCACCCGCTGGTGTAAAGAGTTCAAAGTGAATCTTATCTTTGTTCATTCCGTGCTGTTGCAGTGAATCACGAACTGTTTCAGTCATAATTTGTGGCCCGCAAATAAATGCAGCGCTTAAATTTGCGGGTTTAACCCACTGAGCAAAGAGTTCATTGCACTTCTCAGCATTGATATGACCGTTATAAAGATCGATTTCTTGTTGCTCACGGCTAAAGATAAAGACTAGATTTAACCGATTCATATAGCGGTTTTTTAGATCAGACAATTGCTCACGGAACAGTGTTGAGATTGTCGCACGGTTACCATAAAACAGTGTGAAGTGGCTTTTTGGCTCAGTTTCTAATGTGCTTTTAATGATCGACAGAATGGGTGTAATACCACTTCCTGCTGCAACACCGAGGTAGTGACCTTCGTGCTCAGGGTCAAGCTCTGTATAAAAGCGACCTTGAGGTGGCATGACATCAATTGCTTGGCCTGCTTTTAGGCGTTCGTTGGCATAGGTTGAAAACAGTCCGCCAGGAACTTGTTTAATAGCGACACGCAGATCATTGTCATTAATGCCGGTGCAAATAGAGTACGAGCGACGTACTTCTTCACCATTAATCTGTGTTCTGAGTGTGAGGTATTGCCCTTGCTTAAAATTATAAGCATCTTTTAATGCTTCTGGCAGGTCAAAAGCCAGAGAGATCGCATCACGCGTCTCGGGTCTGACTTCTTTAATTGTCAGTGAATGAAATAGGCTCATAGTGATCTCGATTTTGTTATATACACTTGAAGTAATCAAAAGGTTCTAAGCAGTCTGTACAGCGGTAAAGAGCTTTACAGGGTGTAGAACCAAATTCACTTACCAGTTCGGTATGGCTGCTATTACAGTGAGGACAAATAATAACTTTGTCATCTGTCAGTAAACTCATTTTGCTAGCACTGCCTTGAGGTGGCGCTATACCAAACTCGCGTAATTTTTCGCGTCCTGCAGGTGTAATCCAATCAGTTGTCCAAGCGGGTACTAAGACGCGCTTGATTTTAGGGTTACGTATTCCACCTAGCTGAAGACCCTCAACAATCAACTCTTCAATAAAGTCAGTTGCTGGGCAGCCAGAGTAAGTCGGTGTTACATCAACGACTAACTGCTCACCTTCCCAGCTGAGCTTGCGCACGATACCCAGCTCAACCACGCTGACTACCGGAACTTCAGGGTCTTTAACTTCGTCAAGTAACTGCCAGATCTGCTCTTCACTCAGTGCCTCTCCCGAGGCATTGAATGGAATACGATCGCTGGCAATGACGATGCCTTCAGGTGGAGCTGCAACAGGTTCTGTTTTTTTACCAAGTTTTTGCATCAGGATATGCTCTCTGCAAGAACTGCATCTCAGCTAAAATCAGTCCTAAATGCTCAGTGTGCACACCTTTCTTACCACCTAAATGCATCCACGCATCATCGGGTTGTAAGGTCAGTGTTGCCTCTGTTAGAACTTCTTTAACTAACCCTTTCCAGTCTTCAGCAAGCTGCTCTGGGTTAGGGGCTAAGCCTTGTGCAGACAAATCGATGTCTATTTGATCTGGTGCGATTAATTCACCAGTGAAACGCCATAGACTCTCTACTGCTTCTTCCATTTTCGCATGACTTTCCTCGGTACCATCGCCTAAGCGTTTGACCCAGGCTGAGGAGCGACGTAAATGGTAAGTCACTTCTTTTAATGCTTTAGCGGCAATGCCAGCAATACGCTCATCAGGAGAGTTCACTAAAGACTGCAGCGTAAAGTAGTGCCATACGTCATAAAAGAACTGGCGAGCCATGGTCACTGCGTAGTCACCATTGGGCTGCTCAGTTAATAGCAGGTTACGGTATTCGTGCGCATCACGACGGTATACAAGAGTATCCGCATCGCGTTTTGCTTCATCTAAATCAGCTGCATACTCATACCAGTTACGTGCTTGACCGACTAAGTCGAGAGCAACGTTCATCAGCGCGAGTTCTTCTTCGAGCGCGGGTGCTTTACCGCACAGCTCACATAAGCGCTGGCTAATAATGATATTTGAGTCTGCTAGTCTGAGCAGGTACTGCTGTAATACTTGTTGTTGCGTAGATACTTGTGTCATAAATCTCTCCTTACATCTGGCCGACTTCGTCGGGCAATTCGTAGAAGGATGCATGACGATATACTTTGTCTTGCGATGGATCGAACAGGGCTTCTTTGTCACCAGGAGCTGAAGCGGTAATGCTATTGGATGGAACCACCCAAATACTCACCCCTTCATTACGGCGGGTATAGAGCTCGCGTGCATTTTCGATTGCCATTTCTTTGTCAGTGGCGTGAACGCTACCTACATGACGATGGTTCAAACCGTGCTTGCTGCGTACAAATACTTCGTATAATGACCATTCTTCAGACATTTTGAACTCCTAATAATCAAGCAGCGTCGTGCTGTTTTTGTTGTTTTTGTTTCTCGGCGTAGGCTTTTGCTGCCTGGCGTACCCAGGTGCCTTCTTCAATTGCTTTTTTACGTGTTGCAATACGTTCACGATTACAAGGGCCGTTGCCTTTTAGTACTTCGTAGAACTCATTCCAATCAATCTCACCAAAGTCATAGTGACCGGTTTCTTCATTCCACTTAAGGTCTGGATCAGGTGCTGTGCAGCCTAAAAACTCAAGTTGTGGAATGGTCTGGTCAATAAACATTTGACGCAGTTCATCATTACTTTTGCGTTTGATTTTCCAAGCCATGGATTGTTTGGAGTTGGGTGAATGCTCGTCAGAAGGGCCGAACATCATCAGCGAAGGCCACCAGAGGCGGTTAATTGCGTCCTGTACCATCGCTTTTTGTTCCACTGTACCTTCGCGCATCAGATCCAAAAGGATTTGGTAGCCTTGGCGCTGGTGGAAACTCTCTTCTTTACAGATACGTACCATTGCGCTTGCGTAAGGGCCGTATGAGGTACGTTGCAGTACAACTTGGTTAACAATAGCTGCACCATCAACTAACCATCCCACAGCACCCATGTCAGCCCAGTTCAATGTCGGGTAGTTAAAGATACTTGAGTACTTGGCTTTACCTTGGTGCAGTTTATCAACTTCTTCATCACGGCTGGCACCGAGTGTTTCCATTGCGCTGTAGAGGTAGAGGCCGTGTCCAGCTTCATCCTGAATTTTAGCCATCAGCTGCAGTTTACGTTTAAGCGTTGGTGCACGTGTTACCCAGTTAGCTTCAGGCAACATGCCTACAATTTCAGAGTGCGCATGCTGTGAAATTTGGCGAACAAGCGTTTTGCGATACTCATCGGGCATCCAGTTCTTGGGCTCGATTTTTATCTCAGCATCCACTTTTTCTTGGAAAGTGCGTTCCTCTGGTGACATTTCTTCCAGGGTTTTAACGCGCTTGACTCCCGTTTCAACGAGTTGTGCGTACATGTTGTGCCTCCAATGGGTCTTTATTATTCTTGGGCTACTACTTAAGTGCCGTAACCCAGATGGTCTTCACGGTTGGTAACGTTATTTTTATATGATACTTAATCTAATATCAAGTCTTGATTTTGTGTGTCGCGTTGTTTTTTTATAAAACCACTGTTTTCAAGGGCTTTACAAGAAATAATTAATTAATTGATCAGACTTTATTATTAGATTAGTTGTTTACGTATCAAGTCTTGTTGTTCTTTTATTTTTCACTTTACCCATCTATTCGATACATGGCAAGGTTAATTTTCGTGTTTTCTGTGTCGGTTTTAAAGTGATTATGTTTTCGATCGAGATAAAAAACCCCACTAAAAAGCGGGGTCAAGTCAAGGGAGCTGTAGCAGCCTTATTGACGTTTATCGAATACGCGCGTTGCTTTGCCATCAGAGCGTGGTAATAAGCCTGTATTACAGACTTTTACATGCGTGCTAATGCCAATACAGGCTTTAATATGGTGCTGTAACTCTCTGGCAAGTTTTTGGCAGGTTTCAGCATCTGATTGATTCGCGTTGGGTTTGAGTTCAACACGAATATCAACACAGTCCATATTGCCATCACGGTAGACAACGATTTCATAGTGAGGGGCAAGTTGTGCGATTTTTAAAATTTGTTCCTCAACTTGTGTTGGGAACACATTGACGCCACGAATAATAAGCATGTCATCACTGCGGCCGGTGATTTTATCAATACGGCGCATTGGGCGTGCAGTACCTGGTAGCAGGCGGGTTAAGTCACGTGTACGGTAACGAATAATGGGCATGGCTTCTTTGGTTAATGAAGTGAAAACCAGTTCGCCATATTCACCATCAGGTAGTACTTCACCTGTTGTCGGGTCAATAATTTCTGGGTAGAAGTGATCTTCCCAAATGGTTGGACCATCTTTAGTTTCTGCGCATTCCATACCCACGCCTGGACCCATCACTTCGGATAGACCGTAAATATCAAGTGCTTGAATGCCTAAACGCTCTTCGAGCTCAGTACGCATACTGTCAGTCCAAGGCTCTGCACCAAAGATACCGATACGTAGCGGTAGCTTATGCGGATCAATACCTTGGCGATCGAATTCATCTGCAATATTGAGCATATAAGAGGGGGTGACCATAATGATGTCTGGGCCAAAATCATTAATTAACTGAACTTGTTTTTCAGTTTGCCCGCCAGACATTGGGATTACAGTACAGCCCAGTCTTTCTGCGCCATAGTGTGCACCTAAACCACCGGTAAATAAGCCATAGCCATAAGCAATATGGATTTTATCGCCTGCGTGGCCACCTGCCGCACGAATTGAGCGAGCCACTACATCTGCCCATGTGTTGATATCGTTTTGCGTATAACCCACAACCGTTGGTTTGCCTGTGGTACCACTGGATGCGTGGAGACGAACGATATCGCGCATGGGTGTTGCAAACATGCCATAGGGGTAGTTGTCGCGCAGGTCTGCTTTAGTGGTAAAGCTGATTTTAGAAAGATCTTCTAGGCAGTTGATATCTAGAGGGTGTAAGCCGATATCTTGAAAAGCTTTACGGTAAAAAGGCACATTTGTGTAGGCGTGACTCAAGCTCCAGCGTAAGCGTTGCAGCTGGGTATTACGTAACTCATCAATACTAGCGGTTTCAAGAGGGTCTAGGGCGCCGAGTTTTTGTGATGGTAGGCTCATGTTATATTCCTGAATTTTTATTAGTAGACCGGTAGTTATTGCTACCGGTTGAAGCTTTTTATTATTTAACTAAGCTGGCTTAAACCCGCTCAATAATGATTGCGATACCTTGACCAACACCAATACACATAGTGCATAACGCATAGCGGCTTGATTGGCCTTCTGCGTGGCGTTTTTCTAATTCATGCAGCGCTGTAGTCACGAGGCGAGCACCACTCATACCCAGCGGGTGCCCTAATGAAATTGCACCGCCATTAGGATTGACATGGGCTGCATCATCCGGAATACCTAAATCACGCATGACCGCTAAGGCTTGTGCTGCAAAGGCTTCGTTCAGCTCAATAACATCCATATCTTCAAGTGTTAGGCCTGCAGTTTGCAGAACCTTACGTGTGGCTGGAGCAGGTCCAAAACCCATAATGCGCGGTTCAACACCGGCGGTTGCCATGGCGATCACTTTGGCGCGAGGTTTAAGGCCAAATTCTTTAATACCTGTAGAGCTGGCCATTAATAGTGCGCAAGCACCATCGTTCACACCGGATGCGTTACCCGGTGTGATGCTGCCACCTTCTCTAAAAGGGGTCGGCAATTTTGCCAGTGCTTCTAGAGTTGTTTGACGTGGATGCTCATCGGTATCTACAACCAATGCTTCTTGTCTGCGGCGGGGTACCAATACAGGTGTGATCTCTTCAGCTAAGCGACCGCTCGCTTGTGCAATCGCGGTGCGTTGTTGGCTGCGTAGGGCGAAAGCATCTTGATCTGCACGGGAAATATTAAAATCTGCTGCGACGTTTTCTGCTGTTTCAGGCATTGAGTCAACGCCGTATTGTTTTTTCATCAGCGGGTTAATAAAACGCCAGCCAATGGTGGTATCAAACATTTCAGCTTGACGACTAAAAGCAGTCTCGGCTTTACCCATCACAAAGGGTGCGCGTGACATAGATTCAACGCCACCAGCGATCAGTAGTTTTGCTTCGCCGGTACGTAAAGCACGAGCAGCAGTACCGATGGCGTCCATACCTGAACCACATAAGCGGTTAATGGTGCCGCCTGGAACTTCAATCGGTAGACCGGCTAAAAGTGCAGACATACGCGCGACGTCACGGTTATCTTCACCGGCTTGGTTGGCGCAGCCATAGAGCACGTCGTCAACTTTACTCCAGTCTAAATTTGGGTGACGTTCGATCAGTGCCTTCATGGGTATAGCACCAAGATCATCTGCTCTGACCGTTGACAGAGCACCACCGTAACGACCCACTGGGGTGCGGATGGCATCAACTATATAGGCATCTAGCAATGTGTTAATGGAGCTCATAATTATTCCTCTAGGCGACGAACGCTACCGCGTATTTGATAGGATTTACCGCGAAAATAAGCGACAACTTGCTTATCTTGGTTGGTAATAGTGATGTCATAGATACCCATGCGGTTACCACGGCTCAACTCTTCAGCGTTGGCCGTCAGGAGATCGCCTTCTTTGGCAGGTGTGACATATTCGATACTGCAACCTGATGCTACGGTTGCTTTGTCATAGGTGTTGCAGGCAAAAGCAAAAGCTGAATCAGCAAGAGTAAAAAGATAACCGCCATGGCAGTTGCCATGACCTTGCAACATACGCTGATCAACAGTCATGGTTAATTCAGCGCAGCCAGGCCCTACAGAAATAATTTTCATGCCAAGCTGCTGACTTGCTTGGTCGCGTGAAAACATCGCTTCGGCGCAAGCGTTAGCGAGTTGTTGTGGCGTGAGATCGGTCATTATTCTTCTCTCTTATTATTAGTATTTTTGATTAGGCTATAAATGTGTGTCCGGTAAACGTATTGCGGCGTAGTAATAACGACGGTCGGTAACGATCTTCACCGTAGCTGGCTTGTAAATGAGTGAGTACATGCCAAATAACACCTTGGCCTAAGCTGTCACTCCAGCTTAACGGCCCTTGTGGGTAATTCAGTCCAGCGCACATGGCTAAATCAACATCAGCTGGGCTGGCAACGCCTTGCAATACTGCGTCAGCGGCTTCGTTGGTCAACATCGCTAAGGTGCGCATCACTACTAAACCTGGAGAGTCGCTGAGTAGACTCACCGCAAAACCTGCTTTTTGTAGTAAAGCTATTGCATCTTGTACTGCTTGGTTGCTGGTTTGTTCAGCTGCAGCAATCGCTAAGCGTGTGGCTTGTCTATAGTCTTTAGCTAAATCAAATACCACTAAATCCTGTAGGCCTTCAGCGACTGTACGTTCACCCGCCATACGGCCATCAGTCAGTGCTAACGTCGCTTCGCCATAACGAATAACGCCGGCGCCGGCACGTTGAATAATGGTTAAGCCGGCTTGCGTAAAGCGCTCGATTAAAGCACTGGCTGCACCTAGCTCACCTTCAATAATCACTGGCTGCTCTGTCGCAGTTTGGCTTACTTGAGTCGCTGGACTTGGACGCTCAGCACCTTCTGCATAGGAATAAAAGCCTTGGCCTGTTTTGCGACCTAGGCGGCCTGCTTCAACCAAGGCTTTTTGAATCAACGAAGGCTGGAAGCGGAAATCACCGTAATAAGCCGAGAATACTGATTCAGTCACCGCGTAGTTCACGTCATGACCAATTAAATCCATCAGCTCAAAAGGTCCCATACGGAAGCTACCGGCTTCACGCAGCAAGGCATCCAGCGTGGCAGGATCAGCGGCTTGCTCTTGCATTAAACGTAAGCTTTCGGCATAGAAAGGACGCGCTACTCGGTTGACAATAAAACCGGGTGTGGAGGTCGCAAAGACTGGTTTTTTACCCCAAGCTGAGGCCGTTGCATGAACAATTTCAGCCAGTTTTTTATCTGTTGCTAGGCCAAGGATCACTTCAACTAAGGCCATTAATGGCGCTGGGTTAAAGAAGTGCATACCGAGTAAGCGCTCTGGGCGTTGAAGTTGAGCAGCTAAAGATGTCACAGATATAGATGAGGTGTTGGTGGCGAGAATAACTTTTTCGCCACAGACTTCTTCAAGGCGTGCAAACAGCTGACGCTTGATCTCTAAGTTTTCAATAATGGCTTCAATCACCAAACCCGCATCCGCGAGCTCTTCTACGCTATTGACCGGTTGAATACGGCTGAGCAACGCATCAAGATCGGCTTGTTGCATTTTGCCGTTGTCCACGCGTCTTTGTAGAATCTTAGCTACTCCTGCTTTACCTTTTTCAGCAGCACCGGCTTGCTGGTCTTGTAGGTAAACAGTGTGTCCTGCTTGGGCGGCAACTTGGGCAATACCTGATCCCATTGCACCCGCACCAATCACAGCAATTTTTACGGAAGTATCCAGAGCTTGCATCTTATTGCCCCTTGAAACTAGGTTGACGTTTTTCCATAAAAGCAGCAACGCCTTCACGGTAATCTTCAGTGCGACCGGCTAAACGCTGTAGGTCACGCTCAAGATCTAACTGTTCATCAAAAGAGTTGGTGGCGCTGGCATTTAAAGCACGTTTAATCAGTGCTAAGCCTTTTGTAGGCTGGGTGGCGAGATGACGAGCCAGCTTCATGGTTTCTTCCATTAGCTGTTCGTTATCAACACAACGCCAAATCATGCCCCAGCTTTCAGCCTGTTCCGCAGAAATCTTGTCACCCAACAGCGCCATACCTTTTGCGCGTGCCATACCGGCAACACGAGGTAGCGTCCAAGTACCACCTGAATCTGGAATCAGACCAATTTTGCAGAAGGCTTGGATAAAGCTGGCTGAGCGGGCGGCTAAGGTAATGTCGCAAGCCAGAGCAATATTGGCACCGGCACCAGCAGCAACACCATTGACTGCGCAAATAACTGGTAATGGTAAATCACGCAGGGTGCGCAACATGGGGTTGTAGCGTTTTTCGATTGACTCACCTAAGTCTGGTGCGTCGCTACCCGGTGCAACATTACGGTCCCCGAGATCTTGTCCGGCACAAAAACCACGCCCAGAACCTGTGATCACTAAAGCGCGAACACTGGGGTCTTTACGAATTTGGCTTAATGCTGCACGCATTTGGTCGTGCATTTCAGCATTAAAGCTATTCAGGCTGTCGGGGCGATTGAGGGTTAATAAAGCGACACCCTGATCGATCTCAAGAAGAATGCTTGGCTGAGACATAAAAAAATCCTATTGTCTGGGGTGTTAAGAGTCTTAACACCCGGTGAATTTTGGCTGGCGTTTTTCTTGGAAAGCTTTTAATCCTTCCGCCCGATCAGCGGTGCCCGCTAAAATTGTAAATGCATGGCGTTCAAATCTAAGGCCTGTGGCTAGATCAGTATCGCTGGCTTTATGCACGGCTTCTTTAGTGAAACGCACTGCTATAGGTGCTTTGCTGGCAATGGTTTGAGCAATCTGAATAGCGCGTTCAACGGTTAATTCTGTCGGGCAAATCTCACTGATAAGACCAGCTTGTAAGGCGCGTTTTGCAGAAATTTGCTCACCGGTTAATGCCATATGCATGGCCAGTGCTGAGCCGACTGCACGAGTCAGACGTTGTGTGCCGCCAGCACCGGGCATAATGCCGAGGTTGATTTCTGGTTGACCAAAGCGTGCGTTTTCACCGGCAATAAGAATATCTGCATGCATAGCAAGTTCACAGCCACCACCCAGTGCAAAACCATTAATGGCTGCGACAATAGGTTTACTGAAACGAGTTATACGTTGCCAATGCGCGACGCGTGGGTCCTCAAGGATGCCGACTAGATCACGGGCAGCCATTTCATTGATATCAGCACCCGCAGCAAAGGCTCTTTCGCTACCGGTGATAACCACAGCACGTGTGTCAGGATCAGCTTCAGCTGCATCAAGAGCTGCAGATAATTCATTTAAGAGCTCAGTGTTGAGCGCGTTAAGAGCTTCGGGACGGTTAAGAGTAAAGACGCGTACGCCTTTACTTGGTCCATGAATAAGTAGGGTATTTGACATAAGCAACCCGTTGATTATTTATTATTAATTGACTGCTTTAGGAAATACCTATCGTAATGAGTGCCTAAGTAGCAGTTACACCGTTTTGTCTTGTTTTGTTGTATGCCAGTTGGCTCTGGTGAAGTGCTCAATTCGAGTATATCCAAAAAATGACACTGTTCAAGCGCTTAATTATTATTTTGTGTATCACTTTAGGATGAGACGTATCGTCACAGTTGTATAAATAGCTGCAACTTAATGTAAATAATGTGTTGATCTGACTCATCTAAGTACTGGTTAATGCATTTAAGCCCGAAATAGCGCCGCTAGTGTGGGGTTCTCCTTTGCTTTACTAAAAAGGTGTGGTATAAATTTCAAGTCTTGTTTTAAATTGTTTCAGCTAAGTTGGCTCGGTAAGTAAATGTCTGTATTTTATGGAAAATAGAATTTTCCAGGAGACTTACCATGTCATCAGTAACACCAGCAGTATTATTTGAGCGCCACGAAGCACTACTGACCCGTGCAGTAGAAGCAATACACACACGTGAATTTTGGTCTCCGTATTCTGAAAACTTAAGAAAATACCCAGAAGATGCTGTGAAATCAGCACCCGCAGACTTTAAAGCTCTGTGCGATCAGCACTTTGCCTTAGCAGGTCCTGCCAGCGTTAAAAAAATCACTGGCGAACGTTCACCCTATGGTTTTGATCTAGGTACCAGCTACGATCAACCCGATATGGATCAGCTTGTTGATGAAATGCATGCAGTGATTCCACAATGGCGTGACGTTGGTGCTAAAGGCCGTGTAGGCGTCTGCATGGAAATCCTGCAGCGTCTGAACGATATGAGCCCATTGATGGGGCATGCTGTTATGCACACCAGTGGCCAAGGCTTTATGATGGCCTTCCAAGCCGGCGCACCGCATGCGCAAGACCGTGCTCTAGAAGCCGTTGTCTATGGCTGGGATGCGATGAAAGCTATTCCTGAAACGGCGCGTTGGAATAAACCACAAGGCAAGATGGATCCTTTAGTGATGGATAAGAAATTCACTATTGTGCCACGCGGCGTTGCAATGGTGATTGGTTGCTCTACCTTCCCAACTTGGAATACCTACCCAGGTCTATTTGCCAGTCTAGTGACCGGTAACCCAGTGATCGTTAAGCCGCACCCTGCAGCTATTTTGCCGGCTGCATTAACAGTAAAAGTTGCACAAGAAGTGCTTAAAGAAGTGGGTTTAAACCCGCTGATCGTGAGTCTGGCGGTGGATACACAGGCTGAACCTGTGACCAAAGAGTTGGCGATGAACCCTAAGATGAAAGTCATCGACTACACAGGTTCTAGCGTATTTGGTAACTGGCTAGAGCAAAATGCGTTGCATGCTAAAGTGTTCACTGAAAAAGCCGGTGTGAACTCTATTATTGTGGATAGCGTCAGCGATCTAAAAGCTGTGACGCGTAACCTTGCTTTCACGCTGAGCCTTTATTCAGGTCAAATGTGTACAACCACTCAGGCGATTTATGTCCCTAAAGACGGTATTGATACCCCTGAAGGTAAAGTGAGCTTTGATGAGTTTGCTCAAGCACTCTCCACAGCAATCAGCAAGTTCCTCGGTGATAACGACCGTGCCTGTATGGTCTTGGGTGCTATCCAATCAGAAGCCACCGCTGAACGTATTCTTGAGTGCCGTAAACTCGGTGAAATTGTACTGGATAGTGAAAGCCGTACACATGCTGAATTCCCTGAAGCGCGTATTCGTACTCCACTGATTCTAAAAGTGGACGGCAAAGACAAAGCGACTTATTCAGAAGAGCGCTTTGGTCCAGTCTCCTTCTTAATCGCCACTGAAAATACAGATGACTCAATGCGTTTAGCTAATGAAGTGATTAGCGAGCAGGGTGCAATTACCTTAGGTGTTTACTCGACTTCTGATGCTGTCTTAGATCAGGCTGAAGCCTTGGCACTTGAGGTTAAAGTCGCCTTATCTTGCAACCTTGATGGCGGCGTATTTGTAAACCAATCTGCTGCATTCAGTGACTTCCATGCGACCGGTGGTAACCCAGCCGCTAACGCTTGCTTAACTGATACGGCTTTCCTTGTGAACCGCTTTGTTGTTGTACAAAGTCGTCGTCACGTTTAAGTCAGTTCTGTTTTACTGCAGTCTAAGAGTCAGTTTTGCACTGGCGGCTTAGCTGCAGCTTAAGTGAGCCTGCAACTTATGGAGCAGGCTCCCTTAAACAGAAACTTCGAGGAAAATAAAAATGCCCTGTTATAAAATTGAAGGCGTAACCCCTGTGGTGCATCCAACGGCCTATGTGCATCCAACAGCGGTGCTGATTGGAGATGTGCATATTGGTCCAAACTGCTATGTGGGGCCAACAGCATGCTTGCGTGGTGACTTTGGACGCATCATTCTTAAAGAAGGTGCCAACGTTCAAGATACTTGCGTGATGCACGCTTTTCCTGGTCTAGATGCTGTTGTGGAAAAAAATGGTCACGTGGGTCACGGCGCTATTCTACATGGCTGTATTGTCGGTGAAGATGCTTTAGTGGGTATGAATGCTGTGGTGATGGATGCTGCAGTGATAGCGCCACGTTCGATTGTTGCTGCGACTGCTTTCGTGAAAGCTGGTTTCACCTGTGAGCCTGAGTCATTGATTATTGGCTCGCCCGCTAAGGTCCACCGCAAACTCAGTGCTGAAGAAATTGCTTGGAAGCAAGAAGGTACGGCTGAATATCAGCGTTTGACCGTGCGCTGCCTCAGCAGTTTAGAAGAGTGCGAGCCACTCACAGAAATTGAGTCCAATCGTCCTCAAGTTGATGCAGGAAAAACCCAGCCCAAACATAAGCAGTGAGAGTTTTTTAATGGCTTACGAAAATATTTTAGTAGAAAAAAAAGGCGCTGTGGGCGTGATTACTTTAAATCGCCCCAAAGTGTATAACGCACTCTCCATGGCGTTAATCGCTGACGTGGGTCACGCCGTAAGTGCCTTTGAGCAGGATGTTGAAATTGGTTGCTTACTGATTCAAGGCAGTGAAAAGGTTTTTGCTGCAGGTGCTGATATTTCTGAAATGGCCAGTAAAGATTTTCCTGAGTTGTTTGCTATGAACTTTCCGTATGTGAAAGGTGATGGTTGGGATGTGTTGGAATCAAGACGCAAGCCGATGATTGCTGCGGTTTCTGGTATGGCTTTAGGGGGGGGTTGTGAATTGGCCATGGCTTGTGACTTTATTTTAGCCAGTGAAACAGCACGTTTTGGTCAGCCTGAAGTGAAGCTTGCAACAATGCCTGGTGCAGGTGGTACTCAGCGCTTAACACGTGCCATCGGTAAAGCTAAGGCTATGGAAATGTGTCTGAGCGGTCGTATGATGGATGCCAGTGAAGCTGAGCGTTGTGGCTTGGTCAGCCGCGTGTTGCCAGTGGATACATTGTTTGCTGAAGCGTTAACAACGGCTGAGGCGATTGCTGCGCAATCACGTCCAGTGACCTTATTAATTAAAGACGCTGTTGACCAGGCGTTTGAAACAAGTCTATCAGCAGGTTTACGCTTTGAGCGTCATGCGTTCCAAAGTAGTTTTGCGTTTTCTGACAGAACAGAGGGTATGCAAGCTTTTGTAGAGAAGCGCGCGCCGGTGTTTAAGCACCGTTAATTCACCTGAAATCAGCCGTGTTAGACCAAAGATAAAAGCCATCGTTTTGCGATGGCTTTTATTATGTGGCGCTTTTATTGTTGCAGTGACTGCAGGCCGCCGAAGCGCTTAAAAAAGCTCGCATTAGGTGAGGGCAGTGGTCCGGATGCGTTTTCTAGATTGCTATCCAGCCATTGCTCAGCGCCCTCATAAATAAGGCGGTAGATATTACGACACAGTTGTCGTGCGCTACGGCCTTCCCAGTCGCCAGGGAGCAGTTCATCAGGCAGTTGAGGGTCGCGCAACAGAACTTTACGGTACTCATGAATCAGTAAGGTGCGAGCCAGCAGGCACTCTTCTGGAGTGAGGCTGTTGTCGATGGTGAGCTCTTGCCATAGTGGACGAAACTGATTGATAAATTTAGCGTAGCGACTGGCGAGGTGCTCTAAGTTCCAGCTTTCTTTAACTTGCAGGCGTAATGCTCGCGAGGTTAGCAAATCTTCAGGTTCGCTTTGCATCAAAATGATGTCTTCTGCAGCATCATACTCTTGCAGTAGTGGTAGCACGTCGGAGCGCTCTAAGCGCGGGTGAGCCATAACATTCGGTGCTAAGCAGCCAAACCCCATCCATTCTAAATCTTCTCGAACGGTGCGCCGTTTGGCGCTATCTAGTTGTGATAAAAACACTAGACACCAGCTGCCCGTCCATTGCTCATTATTGGCGTTATAGACTTGTTTGAAAGCTTGTTCAAAGCGCCGTAAACCAGGCCCTGTGAGGCTGTAATAGCTACGCCGTCCGACTTTTTCTGCTTGTAACCAAGACTCTTTGGTTAAACGGAAAATGGACGTGCGGACCAAGCGTTCGCTGATACCCATCGGCTCGAGTAATTGCATCAAACAGCCGAGCCAAACGGTTCCACCTCGAGGAACAATGGCATCACCATAGAGCGTAATGATTAATGAGCCTGCCCGTAATGGGCGCTTATTTTGAAAATTATGGACCAATAAGTCCAGTTGAGTTTTTGCAAGCATACACTTAATGGTTCTATTCAAAAGGCTAAATAAAATGATCTCGGTTGCCATTATGCCGCTCTTTAGCATTAGGTAAACCTTTAACTGTTAAACCGTAATGGCTTCAGCTTGTTTGTCCGAGCTTTGCCAGTTGCTGTTCGCCATAAAACAGGTTGACATCTAGGTTGCGATACAATAGTTTTTGATATGTCGAGTCAGGTGTGTCGCTTTGAGATCTGTTTGGCTATTCAATACATCAGAACGTCCTGATGACTGATATTGATGATTTTGGCTTACCGATATGGATTAGCATTTGTAGAAGGACCTGAGTGATACACATTTAAAGTTTTGCCAGTAAAACGCACGACGTAACAAAAATAATTGAGGGTAGTCACTACCCCGAACCCAATATCAGAGAATAAAAAAATGAGTAAAAAATTCTTACGCCGCGTAGGCTTTTTTGCCGCGACCTTAGCTGCTGGTGTTTTAACCGTAGCTCAGGCAGCTGAACCAATTAAGGTTGGTTCTTTCCTTTCCGTTACAGGCCCTGCATCTTTTCTTGGTGATTCAGAGTTGAAAACCCTAGAAATGTATGTCGAACGTATTAACACCGATGGTGGTGTAATTGGCCGTCCTTTGCAGTTAATTCATTATGATGATGCCGGCGATGCTTCTGCCGCGCGTAACTTTGCCAGCCGTTTAATTCGTTCGGATCGTGTTGATATTATCGTGGGTGGCAGTACAACCGGCACCACCATGGGTGCTGTGCCGTTGATTCAACAAGCACGTATTCCCTTTATTTCCTTGGCAGGTGCGGTTGTGATCACTGACCCGATTAAGCCATGGGTCTTTAAAACACCTCAGTCTGACCGTGCTGCTGCTGAGCGAGTTCTGAAAGATATTAAAAGCCGTGGTTTGACTAAAGTTGCGCTTATTTCAGGCACTGATGGTTTTGGTCGTTCAGGTCGTGAGCAAACGTTGGCAGTGGCTGGTGATATCGGTATCGAAATTGTAGCGGATGTGACCTACAGTCCTTCTGATACAGATATGACCGCGCAATTAACACGCATTCGTAATACGTCTGGGGTTGAAGCTGTTTTCAACTTTGGTTTTGGGCAGTCGCAGGCTATTGTTACGCGTAACTATTCCCAGCTCGGTATTAGCTTACCTTTCTATCAGTCACATGGCGTGGCATCCAATAGTTTCTTAGAGTTGCTCGGTGATTCGGGTGAAGGCCTGCGTTTACCTGCTTCGCCTTTGCTGGTTCCGAATTCCTTACCTGACTCTGATCCTCAGAAGGCGATTGTACAGTCGTATAAAGAACTGTACGAGAAACGCTGGAATATGCCGGTATCCACCTTTGGTGGTTATGCACATGATGGCTTAATGCTTGCTGTTGCAGCGATTGAGAAAGCTGGAAGCACTGACCGTGAAGCGGTTCGCAAAGCTTTAGAAAGCACCGAGAATCATGTCGGCGTGACCGGCGTATTTAATATATCTGCTAAAGATCATAACGGTCTGAGTCCCGATTCCTTCCGCATCTTGGAAGTGAAAGATGGTAAGTGGAAGCTGATTAACTGATTCAACTCTAATACCTGCTTATATGCAGTCCTTCAATCAATACATATTGAAGGACTGCATTGCAGTGGATGGGATTTAAACTATGCTAGCAGAATTTATTCAATATCTTTTTACCGGTATTACCATTGGCGCAACCTATGCATTGGTTGCCTTGGGTTTTACGTTAATTTATAACTCCAGTCATGTCATTAACTTTGCGCAGGGTGAGTTTTTGATGATAGGTGGTATGGCTACCGTTTCTTTCGTAGGAATGGGGATGCCGATGCCGGTAGCTATCGTGTTGGCTGTTCTGCTGGCGGGTGTAATAGGTGTCGCTTTACAGCGCTTTGCTATTGCACCAGCTAAGAAGGCGGACGTTGTTACACTGATTATTATTACCATTGGTGCGTCAATTTTTATCCGCGGTGTGGCTCAGTTGGTCTGGGGCAAGCAATACCATGTGATGCAAAACTTCTCGACGGATCAACCCATTTTGCTATTAGGCGCAGTGCTCAATAGTCAAAGTTTTTGGGTGTTAGGCGTTGGCGCTGTATTGGTGGTGGCCTTGGTGTTGTTCTTCAGCCGCACCATGATGGGTAAAGCTATTTTAGCCACTTCAATGAATAAAGATGCGGCACGCTTAGTCGGCATTCGTACACAAATGGTTCTGATGCTGGCGTTTATGTTGTCAGCGCTCTTAGGTTCGGTTGCTGGAATTATTGTTGCACCTATTACTTTTACCTCATATGACATTGGCATCATGCTGGGTTTAAAAGGCTTTGTTGCTGCTGCATTGGGTGGGCTGGGTAGCGGTGTTGGCGCAATTGTCGGTGGCTTGCTATTGGGCGTTGTTGAAGCGATGACAGCAGGTTATATCTCCTCTGACTACAAAGATGCTGTTGCGTTTTCGATGATTCTTATCGTTCTATTCTTTATGCCGCGTGGCCTCTTCGGCAGTCGTGTAGTGGAGCGTGTCTGATGCTTAGTAAATTCTTACAAATGCGCTTAAAGGGCTTGGTGGTACTGGCGGGCATTATTTTAATTTTGCCCTTATTTATGACGAACTCTTTCCATTATGACATGGCCACTCAGGTTGCTATTTTTGCAGCAACAGTGGTGGGTTTAAACCTGCTTGTGGGTTTTGCTGGGCAAATTAGTTTGGGTCACGCTGGTTTCTTTGGTGCGGGTGCCTATATAAGCGGGGTGCTGACTGGCGTCTATGACTGGACGTCGATACCTGCATTAATTGTTGCCGCAGTGGTTGTTGGCATACTGGCTTGGCTGGTGGGTCGTCCAATCCTTAAGTTAAAGGGCCATTACTTATCAATGGCAACTTTGGCTGTTGGCTTCATTGTGGCTATTGTTATTAATAATGAAGGCTGGCTCACGGGTGGCCCAGATGGGAT
The DNA here is from genome assembly GCA_035647155.1 of Thiopseudomonas sp. Taxonomy (GTDB): domain Bacteria; phylum Pseudomonadota; class Gammaproteobacteria; order Pseudomonadales; family Pseudomonadaceae; genus Denitrificimonas. The sequence continues at coordinate 46,417 of DASRNZ010000090.1, read as the reverse complement.
GGCAGTGCCACCCTTTAGTGTCTTTGGTTGGGAGTTGAGTTCCTTTAATCAATACTCACTGTTTGGCATTGAGTTTACCGGTGATGTGGCGTGGTATTTCTTTGCTGGTATTGTGCTGTTGGTTGCAGTATGGATTGCTGAAAATATTATTGATTCGCCCATTGGCCGTGCGCTACGTTCGGTCCATGGTTCTGAAATTGCTGCACGCGTTGTTGGTGTTGATACAGCTCGTTATAAGAGCATGGTGTTTGTCGTATCTGCTATTTACGCCAGTATTATGGGCAGCCTATATGCACACTTTTCCGGCTTTATTACGCCGCACTTAGCCAGTTTCGACCAATCGGTTTTGTTGATTACGATGGTGGTTTTGGGTGGCATGGCGTCAACTTTTGGCGTGATTTTAGGTGCAGTGGTATTAAAATTATTGCCTCAACTCTTAGCTGATTTCCAAGAGTTTGAAATGATGATATTTGGCCTGATTTTAATGCTGACGATGATTTTTATGCCTAAAGGCTTGTTGCCCACCATTCAAAATAAATTTGCTAAAAGAAAACCTAAAAACTCGGAGGAGCAAGTATGAGTGCTCTGCTTGAAGTTTCTGGATTAACTAAAACCTTTGGCGGTGTACATGCTGTGGAAGGTTTGAGTTTCAGCGTTGAAGCTGGACAGATTTACTCTGTGATTGGCCCTAATGGTGCGGGTAAAACCACATTGTTTAACTTAATCACGGGTGTGTATACGCCGACCTCAGGTGAGGTTCAGCTGAACGGTGAAATGGTGGTTGGTTTAGAGCCCAACCAGTTGGCTGAGCGGGGTATGTGCCGTACGTTCCAGCAAATGCAAATTTGTATGAATATGACCGCATTAGAAAACGTGATGCTGGGGCGTCATCTACAGTTAAAAAGTAGCCTATTAACAACTATGTTGCGCCTGCCTTCATTGCTCAGAGATGAAGAAGAATGTCGCAACCGCGCGATTGAACTGATGCAGTTTGTGGGGTGTGGTGAATATATTGAAATTGATGCATCAGCGATGTCTTATGGCGCATTAAAACGTTTAGAGATTGCGCGTGCTTTGGCATCCAACCCAAAAATTGTCTTACTTGATGAGCCCGCCGCGGGGTTAAACGGTACTGAAACAGCTGCACTTGAAGAGCTGATTAAAAAGATCGCAGCTCAAGGCATTACGGTTGTTTTAGTCGAGCACGATATGAAGTTGGTGATGGGGATTTCTGATCGACTGTTGGTGATTAATTATGGTCGTAAACTGGCTGAAGGTACGCCTGAAGAAATTCGTAATAATCCCGATGTTATTGCTGCCTATTTAGGCGGTTAAGCGTGGAGGCAAATAGCATGACGCAAGAACAGAACCTGGTTGAGCCGACTCGCTTAGATGGTGAGCAAATTATTCGTATTATCGTCCGTGAGCACCAAGGCTTATGGCGCGTGATTGACTTAATTGATCTGCTTGAACAAGAGATGAATATTAATGCCAGTCAGCCCAATGAATTATTATTTAATACAATTTTTGATTATATACAGCACTTTTCTAATCGAGTGCATAGCAAGCCCACAGAGATACTTTTGTATCAGATACTGAGAAAGAAGTCGCCAGACCTAGCGCCACTGTTGGATAAGCTGGAAAATGGTTATCTGGTGGGGCATGAGAAGCTGCTAGAGCTGCGACAGTTGTTAAAAGAGTGCATGATCCACTGGCCGAATGGTCGCGAAGCTTTTGGGCATGGTTTAAGCCGTTTTACAGCTGCACTGCGCAAGCACATTAAAAAAGAAGAAGGGGTGTTGATACCGCGTGCTCGTGATGTGTTTACTGAGGATGATTGGGCGCAAATTATTGATGCGCGCGATCAGGAGTATGATCCGTTATTTGGTGATCGAGTTCGTGATGAGTTTCGTGAATTACGACACAAGATTGTCAGCCTAACGCCAGAGCGTTTGGGTGGCTTAGGCTTGGCACATATGGAGCGTGTGACCGCTCATCACCAAGGACAGGAAATGCTGTCCATTAAAGGATTGGTGACCTCATATGGGCAAATAGAAGTTTTACATCATGTTGATATTACGATTAACGCTGGGGAAATTGTATCGCTGGTGGGCGCTAATGGCGCTGGTAAATCAACCTTGTTAATGACTATTTCTGGTTTGCAGCACCTTGATAAAGGGCAGATGTTTTTTGATGGTGAGGACTTAGCTAAAGTCTCTGCCGATAAGCGCGTGGGTAAAGGTATTGTTCAGGTGCCTGAAGGGCGTCAAGTTTTTAAAGATATGACGGTTTATGATAACTTGCTGCTCGGTGCTTATACGCGCAGTGCTGACCCTGAAGTGCAGAATGATATCGAGCGGATTTATAATAAGTTCCCCATTTTACGCCAGAAACGTTATAACTTGGCCGGTGAGTTATCGGGTGGTCAGCAACAGATGCTGGCGATGGGCCGTGCTTTAATGGCGCGACCCCGTCTACTGCTTTTAGATGAGCCGAGTATGGGGCTGGCGCCACTGATTATTGAAGAAATCTTTGGCATTATTCGTGAACTCAAAGATGAAGGGATGACGATCTTTTTAGTTGAGCAAAATGCCTCGCAAGCGCTTGCGTTAGCAGACCGTGGCTATGTATTAGAAACGGGGAACGTAGTATTGCAAGGTACAGGAAAGGAATTACTGAGTAACGAAAAAGTACGAGAAGCTTATTTAGGGATGTAAGCGTAGGGTATCGCGTGTAACCCAACAGCCAGTGTAAGCTGGCTGTTGGGTTAAGCACTACTGAAATAACAGTAGAGAGGCTGCTGATGTGATCCAGTATGAGATTAAACGCTAAGTACCCAGTCGTAATCAACGCTAAAGGGTGCATGTTGAGAGAAGCGTGGCTGTCTCGACAGCTTGGCGCTACGTACCGTACGGCGCATGCCTTGGGTCAGTAACTGATAGTCAAAACGCCAGCCTAAATTGAGCAGTTCAGCTTGCTCACTGTCAGCCCACCAGCTGTACAGTTCGCCCTCACGATTCACTTCACGTAATGCATCGATAAAGCCCATGGTACCGACCACTTCATCCATCCATGCGCGCTCAGGTGAGAGGAAACCGGTTTCTTGCTGACAGTCGCGCCAGTGTTTAACGTCGAGCTTATTGTGCGCAATATATAATGATGCGCAGTAAATATAGTCACGGCGCTTACGGCGCTGCTTGTCCAAGTAGCGAGCAAAGTCATCCATAAATTTAAATTTTTGATTCAGCTCGTCTTCACCCTTGTGGCCTGATGGCAGTAATACACTGGCGATACTGACTTTATCGAAGTCCGCTTGAATATAGCGGCCGTAGCGATCTGCTGTTTCAAAACCTAAACTGGTTATAATGGCTTTGGGCTGCAGGCGCGTGTAAATAGCCACACCGCCTTGGCTGGGTTGCTCAGCATCGCTGGCATAACAAAAGTATCCGTGCAACTGCACATCAGGTGCTTCCATTTCATACGTGCTGGCACGAGTATCTTGTAGGCAAATGACATCCGCATTTTGCGTTTGTAGCCAGTCAAATAACCCTTGTTCAATAGCATTGTGAATCCCGTTCACATTTATACTAATAACCCGCATGGATAGCCCCTAGAAAAAAAGTATGTGTATGATACCGAACGTATTTTAAATTGGCTAAACCCAACGCGTTAAGGACCCTTTTATGCAAGCATATCAACGAGAGTTTATTCAGTTCGCACTTGAGCGTGGTGTTTTGCGCTTTGGTGAGTTTACCTTGAAGTCAGGGCGTGTGAGCCCTTATTTTTTTAACGCGGGGCTGTTTGACTCAGGTTTAGCCTTGGCCAAGCTGGGACATTTTTATGCTCAAGCCTTAGTTGACAGTGGTTTGTCCTACGATGTGGTGTTCGGTCCAGCCTATAAAGGTATTCCTTTAGCCGCGACTACGGCTGTGGCACTGGCTGAACATCATCAACGTGATGTGCCCTGGTGCTTTAACCGTAAAGAAGCTAAAGATCACGGTGAGGGCGGCACGTTAGTGGGTGCACCTTTAGCCGGTAATATCGTTATTGTTGATGATGTGATCACTGCTGGCACGGCGATTCGTGAAGTCATGCAGATTATTAAGGCACAAGGGGCACAAGCTGCTGGCGTATTGATTGCTTTAGACCGCCAAGAGCGTGGTACCGGTGAGCTTTCTGCGATTCAAGAAGTCGAGCGTGATTTCAATATGCCAGTGATTAGCATTGTATCTTTGCAACAAGTGTTAGAATATTTAGCGCAAAGTGCTGAGTTGAAGCAATATCTGCCCGCGGTTGAGCGTTACCGTGAAGACTATGGCATCTAATATTATTTAAAATTGTTGTCAGTCTCTTCAAGGGGATAAGTGATGCGTTTACGTGGCCCTGTATGTTTTTTGCTGACGCTTGGACTGCTGACCAGTAGTGCGGTGTATGCGGTTGAGTATTATCGTTATACCGATGAGCGTGGCATTACCGTGATTAATCGCCAAGGTGTGCCGCCGCACTTGATTGGTAAAGGTTATGAGGTACTGAGCGAGCAGGGCCGTGTGACACGCGTAGTACCACGCGCGCCTACAGTTGAGGAATATAAAGCAAAGCAAGTTAAAAAGGCCCAGGCAAAGGCTGATATGCAATTGCTCAGGCTTTATCCACGCCTTGAAGATATTGATCATGCGCGCGAGCGAAAACTTGCTGAAATTGACGGGCAGATTAATATTGCGCGTAATAATTTATTAGTTGTGGATAGTTTAAAAGCGAATCTACAAGGCCAGGCAGCTTTGCAGGAGCGATCAGGGCAGGTTGTCGCTGAGCTTTTGCTGCAGCGAATTGCTGAAACGGCTGCAGATCAGCAACGCTTACAGCGGCAAATTTCGCTTTATTTGCAACGTAAGCAAGACCTTAATACTGATTTTGAGCGTGATAGAGTTCGACTAACTGATTTGCTTAAGCAAAAGTAATACTCAATGACTAATTGAGTGAAACTTGAAAATACCGTAGTCTTACTCTTCTTTTAGTAAGATGCTTACTCCTTTTTCGGAAAAATTCCGACACCTTGGGAAGCTTTTTCTTCCCGCCCCTAATAGCGCTTAGGTCACGTATAACGTGCTTGATCGCAGCTTTATGCTACTTAAAATGTAGCTATCTTTTCCCCCAGGGGATGCCCCAGAAGCGGGTTCAAAGTTAAGTCTTAAGGCTTAACGTTGTGCTGAACTTGCATAAAGTGGAGAGTAGCCATGAGTCAATCTATAAAAATAATGCCTCTAAGTGATGAGGGATTCACTGAAAATACCAAGTTCCAAGTTTATACCGACCGTCAAATTGATAAAATTGAACCGCTGCAGAAATTACCTGAAGAGCAGCGCTTTGAAATGCGTGTGGTGGCCAGTGTGTTGCCATTTCGCGTAAACCAGTACGTGATCGATGAATTAATCGATTGGGATAATGTACCCAATGATCCGGTTTTCCAACTGACATTTCCACAGCGTGGCATGTTGGAGCCTTCCGACTATGATCTGATGGCGCAAGCCTTGCGTGACGAATTACCACGTGCAGAAATCACTAAACTGGCTCGTGAGATTCAAGCACGTCTAAATCCACACCCAGCTGGCCAGCAAGAAATGAACGTGCCGATGCTGGATGGTGAAGCTTTGGATGGTATGCAGCATAAATACCGTGAGACGGTGCTGTTCTTCCCCAGCCAAGGTCAGATTTGTCACAGTTACTGTACCTTCTGTTTCCGTTGGGCGCAGTTTGTTGGCGATAAAGAACTGCGTTTTGCCAGTAATGAAGCCGATTCTTTACACAGCTATTTAGCTCAAGATAAAAGCATCACTGACCTGCTGATTACCGGTGGTGATCCGATGGTGATGAAAACTCGCCATGTGGTGAATTACCTTGAGCCGTTGCTAAAGCCTGAGCTTGAGCATATGCAAACCGTACGTATTGGTACCAAAGCACTGACGTTCTGGCCGCAGCGCTTTGTGACTGATGATGATGCTGAAGAGTTGCTCGAACTGTTTAAAAAGCTGGTTGATGGCGGTAAGCATATTGCGATTATGGCGCACTTTAACCACTGGCACGAAATGGAAACGCCGATTGTGCGTGAAGCGATTCGTCGTATTCGTGCCACCGGTGCAGTGATTCGTGCGCAAGCGCCGTTAGTGCAGCATATTAACGATGATCCAGATGTCTGGGTGCGCATGTGGCGTACGCAAGTGCGTTTAGGCATTATCCCGTACTACATGTTTGTTGAGCGTGACACCGGTGCTAAGCGTTACTTTGAAGTGCCCTTGGTGCGGGCGTTTGAAATTTATCGTGAAGCGATCCAGCAAGTGTCGGGTTTAGCCCGTACGGCGCGTGGACCTTCGATGAGTGCTGGTCCAGGTAAAGTTGAGATCCAGAGCATTATGGAAGTCAACGGTGAGAAAGTCTTTGTGCTGCGCTTTATTCAGGGTCGTAATCCTGATTGGGTACAGAGATCGTTCTTTGCTAAGTATGATGAAGAAGCGACCTGGTATGACGACTTAGTCCCTGCGTTTGGTGAAGAGAAATTCTTCTTTACTGATGAGTACAACGCGATGATTAGTAACGCTAGCGTTGAGTAAGTAAAAAGTAATGAAGTAAAAAATACGCCCGCATATTCAGTGCGGGCGTATCTATAACCACTTAGAATTTTACAGCAGCTCCAGGCATTAGCTGTTGGTGATCAAGGTACCTACACCATGATCGGTAAAGATTTCTAGCAATACCGCATTGGGCACACGGCCATCAATAATATGCGCGCTATTCACTCCACCTTGTACCGCATCTAAAGCACAACGAATTTTTGGCAGCATACCGCCGTAAATCGTGCCGTCTGCGATTAAATCATCTACTTGAGCGGTATTGAGACCGGTCAGTACATTGCCTTCTTTATCCATCAAACCGGCAATATTAGTCAGCAACATCAACTTTTCTGCATGCAGCGCTTCGGCGACTTTACCAGCCACTAAATCGGCGTTGATATTGTAAGACTCACCATTGGGGCCGACGCCAATCGGCGCAATCACTGGGATAAAGTCACCTTTGACCAGCATATTTAGCAAGTCTGTATTGACGCTGGCCACTTCACCAACCTGGCCAATATCAATGATTTCTGGCTGCAGCATATCAGCACCTTGGTGGGTGACTTTGAGCTTGCGCGCACGAATCAGGCGGGCATCTTTACCGGTTAAACCGATCGCACTGCCGCCATGGCTGTTGATCAGATTGACGATATCTTTGTTAACTTGACCGCCCAGCACCATCTCGACAACGTCCATGGTTTGCTCGTCCGTGACGCGCATACCTTCGACAAAGCGGCTTTCGATATTCAGGCGTTTGAGTAGATCAGCAATTTGTGGGCCGCCACCGTGTACCACTACGGGGTTGATACCCACAGCTTTCATCAACACGATATCGCGGGCAAAGCCGGTTTTTAACTCTTCGCTTTCCATGGCGTTACCGCCATATTTGATCACCAGTGTTTTACCAACAAAGCGACGAATATAGGGTAGAGCCTCGGATAGAACCTCGGCTACATGGACGGCATCAGCACGCTTTAAACTCATTGGGGCAGGCTCCTATTGATTAAAAAGGTAATTCGAGGTCAGGCACAATGGCCAGTAACTGTTCGCGGAACAGTACTTTGATCTGTTCTAAATCATCAGCGGTTTCACCTTCAAAGCGCAAGACCAGCATCGGCGTGGTATTGGATGCGCGCACCAGGCCCCAGCTTTTCGGGAAGTCAGCGCGTATGCCGTCCAGCGTTGTTAGGCTGGCAGCGCCCCATTGACCTTCATTGTGTAAACGCTCAATGATTTTAAATTTGGTGTCTTCGGTGACTTCAATATTAATTTCAGGTGTGGATAAGTTGACTGGGAAAGAGGAAAAGATTGCATCCGCATCACGGTCATCATTGCTGAGAATTTCCAGCAAACGTGCAGCGCTGTAAATACCATCATCAAAGCCAAACCAGCGCTCTTTAAAGAACACATGGCCGCTCATTTCACCCGCCAATAAAGCGCCAGTCTCACGCATTTTAGCTTTCATCAGTGAGTGACCGGTTTTCCACATAATGGGGTTGCCGCCATTGTCACTGATCACTGTGGCCAAGCGACGGGTGCACTTCACATCAAAGATAACATCAGCGCCAGGGTTGCGTGACAGTACATCTTGAGCAAAGAGCATCATTAAATGGTCAGAGAATATAATACGTCCGCTGTTAGTGACGACGCCAATACGGTCAGCATCGCCATCAAAAGCGACACCAATATCAGCGTTTTCTGCTTTTACGCGAGCAATCAGTTCTTGTAGGTTCTCAGGTTTACCGGGATCTGGGTGGTGATTGGGGAACGTGCCATCCACATCGCAGTACAACGGAATAATGCTGCAACCCAATGCTTCGAGCACTTGCGGGCCAATCACGCCACCGACACCATTACCGCAGTCGACCACCACGCGCAGTGGCTTGGCGAGTTTGATGTCATCACGAATATGCTCAAGATAGCGTTGCAGCATTTCAATCTGAGTCAGGCTGCCGCTGCCGCTGGCTAAATCGTTCTGCACAATACGGGTATGTAGCGCAGTGATGCGCTCATTGGCCAGTGTTTCGCCCGCCAATACAATTTTAAAACCATTGTAATCGGGTGGGTTGTGGCTGCCAGTGACCATTACGCCGGTGCTGGCTGCAAGTACGTTGGTGGCAAAGTAGAGTACAGGCGTCGGCACCATGCCTAGATCGGTGACATTACAGCCGCAGTCACGAAGACCTTGGATCAGCGCTTGCACCATCACAGGGCCTGATAGGCGGCCATCACGACCGACGACAACATTGCGCTCACCTTTGGCAAGGCTTTCTGAACCGACAGCGCGACCAATCCAGTAGGCGGTATCCGCGCTTAAGGTTTTATCGATAATACCGCGGATATCGTAAGCGCGGAAAATACCAGCAGGCACATGCTGCGCAGTGCTACTGCAAGGCGCAGCATCCAATGTTTGAGTCTTCAAAATATCAGTGTCCTAAATGTGGTGACCTAAGGTCGCGCAATGATAAGTCCGTTTTATTGCTTGCCCGTATGACCAAAGCCACCTTGCCCACGATTACTTTCAATAAAGCTGTCGGTGATTTCCAGTTGTGCTTGAATCACCGGGACTAAAATCAACTGAGCAATCCGATCGCCGGGTGCAATGGTAAAAGTGCTGTTACCACGGTTCCAGCAGGATACTTGCAGCTGACCTTGATAATCAGAGTCGATTAAACCGACTAAGTTGCCAAGGACAATACCGTGTTTATGGCCTAAACCTGAGCGCGGTAAAATCATTGCAGCAACACCAGCGTCTTCAATATAGATCGCTAAACCTGTTGGAATCAGTACTGTTTGACCGGGTTCGATTTCTAGGTCTTCGTTAAGCATCGCACGTAAATCAAGACCCGCTGAGCCGACAGTGGCGTACTCGGGTAATGGGAATTCTGTGCCGAGGCGAGGATCGAGGATTTGAGCTTGAATACGGCGCATAATTAAACCTTGTTGGAATGGGTGGTAATAAAGGAAATCAACTGACGAGCAATCTTGCTTTTGCTGGTCTGTGCAAATGAAGTTTGTTGCTGTTGGCGATCAATCACGGTGATGGCGTTCTCATCGCTATTAAAGCCAATATCAGTATTGGCCACATCATTGGCGACAATTAAATCCAGATTTTTATCGCGTAACTTGCAGGCTGCATAATCCAGCAGGTTTTGTGTTTCAGCAGCAAAGCCCACACTAAAGGGGCGATCAGCGCGGTTAGCAATAGTCGCGAGAATATCGGGGTTGCGAATCATCTTCAGCGTCATGCCATCGGCGCTATTGGGATCTTTTTTCAGCTTATGCTCAGCACTGGCTTCTGGGCGGTAGTCCGCCACGGCTGCGGCAGCAATCATAATATCGCAGGGCATCGCTGCTTCGCATGCAGCCAGCATATCGCGGGCGCTGTTCACATTAATGCGCTCGACGCGATCTGGCGTGGGTAGATGTACTGGCCCACTGACTAAGGTCACTCGCGCACCGGCTTCAGCTGCCGCTTCAGCCAGACTAAAACCCATCTTGCCAGAGCTGTGGTTGGTGATATAGCGCACCGGGTCAATATCTTCACGGGTCGGGCCGGCAGTAATCAGTACGTGCTTCCCCGTGAGGGCTTTATGGGCAAATAAATCAGCAGCGCTTTGTGCCAGCACTTCAGGTTCTTGCATACGGCCTAAGCCGATATCGCCACAGGCTTGGACACCTGAGCCGGGGCCGAGTAAGTGAAAGCCGCGCTGGCTGAGAGTGTCCGCATTGGCTTGGGTTGCTTGATCAGCCCACATGGCTTGATTCATCGCTGGCGCTAAGGCAATGGGTGCATCAGTGGCGAGAATCAGCGTGGTGAGCAAGTCATTGGCTGAGCCTTGCACTAAACGCGACATTAAATCTGCGGTGCAGGGTGCAATTAACACTAAATCAGCCCAACGTGCCAGTTCAATATGGCCCATGCCAGCTTCAGCTTTAGTGTCGAGTAAATCCACGTGCACTGGGTTGCCGGATAAGGCTTGTAAGGTCAGAGGGGTGATAAATTCGCGTGCACCACGGGTCATCACCACATGCACATCGGCACCTAAATCGCGTAAACGGCGGACCAGTTCTGCGCTTTTATAGGCAGCAATCCCGCCGCCAATGCCAACAATAATGTGTTTTTGAAACAGCCTTTGCATGGGTCTGCCTGTTGTTTGAGGTTGTATGTAAAAGAGTGGAAATGGCCAATCTGTAAATCTTGTCTAAGATAACATAGCCGCTGTTAGAGCGGCAGTGGCTGATCCATAAGGATTGCAGTCGTGTTGAAGCGCCCATACTACAGGCGCGAACGGATGATAAGGAGTTCGTCTATGAGTATGCAAAATTGGCCGGTGAATGAGCGGCCGCGTGAGCGTTTATTAGAGTATGGCGTGGGTGTCTTATCGGACGCTGAGTTATTGGCGATTTTTCTGCGTACGGGCGTTCGTGGACGCAATGCGGTGGATCTGGCACGTGACTTATTAAGCGAGTTTGGTGGCTTACGTCAGCTTTTGGAAGCGGATCAAGCCAGCTTTACCAGTCATCTAGGTTTGGGGCCGGCAAAGTATGCACAGTTGCAAGCGGTATTGGAAATGGGCCGCCGGCATTTAGCGGCCAGTATTCAGCGTGATTCTGCTTTAGAAAGCCCGCAAGCAGTGCGTGATTTTTTGAAGGCCAAGTTGCGTCATGAGTTACATGAAGTGTTCGCTTGTTTGTTTTTAGACACCAAGCACCGTGTTTTAGCCTTTGAGATTTTATTTTATGGCACCATTGATGGCGCCAGTGTGTATCCGCGACAGGTGGTTAAACGTGCATTAGCTAACAATGCAGCGGCATTAATTTTGACGCACAACCATCCCAGTGGTATTTCTGAGCCGAGTCAGGCGGATAAAATTTTGACTGAACGCTTGAAAGAGGCGCTAGCACTGGTTGATGTGCGTGTTTTAGATCATTTTATTGTCGGCGATGGCGAGCCATTATCGATGGTTGAAAATGGCTGGATGTGACTGTTTACGTGACCTGGTATTGGGTTTAAAGTTTAGCTTTCCTTGATTAGTAAACAGGATTCTGCTATAAAGCACGGCTCGATTCTAAGAGAATACGTTTCGCATTATAATTTTGCGTTGCTGTTGTTCCTTAGTTAAGTCTGGGTAATAATATGCAGGTTATAAAAACCATCATGTTTTTAACGACCTACGAATCCAACTACGTTTTAAAGCAGCCAACCCATGCTGGGTTGAGCATGTGGTTTATGAGGGCTGAGATATGTCAAAAGTTTGTCAAGTAACCGGTAAGGGTCCGGTTACAGGGAATAAAATTTCCCACGCCAACAACAAAACCCGTCGCCGTTTCCTGCCAAACTTGCAGCATCACCGTTTTTGGGTAGAAACCGAAAACCGTTTTGTGCGTTTACGTTTATCTGCAAAAGGCATGCGCGTGATTGATAAGCGCGGAATCGACACAGTACTCGCTGAGCTTCGTGCTCGCGGCCTAAAGGTTTAAGGGGAACATCATGCGTGATTTAATCCGTTTAGTGTCAAGTGCTGGTACAGGTCACTTCTACACTACAGATAAGAACAAGCGTACTACGCCTGATAAACTGGAAATCAAAAAATTTGATCCAGTTATTCGCAAGCACGTTATTTACAAAGAAGGCAAAATCAAGTAATTGATTGCGTCCTCTGTGTATAAAAAGCCCGCTTTATGCGGGCTTTTTATTGCCTGTGAATTAACCTTCTATCCGATTAGAGGCTTGGCTATTTGATGCGAATCGGTTATCACCTTCGCTGGCCGTGAGTCCGGTGCTTAGCGTGGCGGTGACTGGATCTCCTGTTGCGCAATCATTAGCAGCCCTTTAGCTGTATGCAGGAAGTAAATGCATGTGTTTTCAACACTTCTTACCCGTATACTGCTAGTTATTTTTATATATAACTGGAGCGGAAGATGTTGTTACGTGGGCTAAGCTGGCTGGTTGCGTTTCAGCTAGCGGGAACAGCGCTGAATATACTTTTTTTTCCAATTTTACCTGGGCCTATTATTGGCTTGGTGCTGCTGTTTATTTACTTAATCCTGCGCGGCGGAGTGAGTGAACCAGTGAATGAAGCAGCAACCAGCTTGTTGCGCTACCTACCTTTGTTATTGGTGCCTCCAGCAGTGGGAGTTATGGCGCATATTGCTGATATTCAAGCCGATCTCTGGGCGATTATTGGCGCGCTGGTGATCTCACTATTGGTGTCGATCGTGTTTATTGGCTGGCTGATGCAGGTGTTGATTAATCGTCAAGCGCGCAGTAAGGATAAATCATGAACCTCGACTGGCAGGCTGCGCTGGATGCAGTGATACAGCATCCATTATTTGCTTTTGGTTTGACCTTGGGTGCGTATCAATTGGCCTTAGCTGCGTATGAGAAAACTCGCTGGATGATCTTGCAGCCGGTTTTGGTCTCCATGGCTATTTTGATCACTACATTGTTGGCCTTGGGCATTGACTACGCTGAGTATAAGCAAGGTGCGCAATTACTGACTCTGATTTTGGGGCCAGCCACTGTCGCTTTGGCGGTCCCTTTGTATTTAAATATACGCCGTGTACGGCAAGTCTTATGGCCGACGTTAATTACGCTGCTAGTGGGTGGCTTATTTGCCACAGTATTAGGTGTGGCTTTGGCGTGGTTGTTTGGTGCGGAAACCTTGATCTTAAAGACTCTGGCGCCTAAGTCAGTGACTACCCCCATTGCTATGCTGGTGGCTGAAGAAATAGGCGGTGCTGCATCGCTGGCTGCGGTATTTGTGATGATTACCGGTGTACTGGGTGCCATGTTGGGTATCGAGTTGCTGCGTTTGTTCCGTATTACTAATCCAGCAGCACAAGGTATGGCTTTAGGTATTATTTCCCATGCAGTGGGTACCGCGCGATCCTTGCAAGAAAGTGAAGAGGCTGGTGCTTTTGCTGCATTAGCCATGAGTATGATGGGTGTGCTGACGGCGGTGTTAATGCCGCTGGCTGTGGCGCTGATTGCTTAGGGGTTGGCGTGCTATCATTGGCAAAAATTTTATAAGGTTAAGCGTATTATGAAATCACCATTACCACCCTTTACCCAAGCCCCTGTATTGGTGGTGGGTGATGTCATGCTGGATCGTTATTGGTACGGCAGCACCACACGTATTTCTCCTGAAGCACCGGTGCCAGTGGTGAAAGTCACGCGCACTGAAGATCGTCCTGGTGGCGCTGCCAACGTGGCGTTAAATATTGCTGCTTTAGGCGCGCCGGTGCAGTTAATTGGTGTCACCGGTGCGGATGAAGCCGCTGATGCACTGACCGAGCAGCTACATTCGGTCGGTGTACAAACGCATTTTCAGCGTATTAAAGGCCAGCCTACTATTGTTAAATTGCGCGCTATGAGCCGTCAACAGCAACTCTTGCGAATGGATTTTGAAGATAATTTTAATACCGATACAGTGGCGTTATTGGCCGAAGTTGAGTCAGTGCTGGATAGCGTTAAAGTGATGATCTTGTCCGATTATGGCAAAGGTACATTGCGCAATCATCAGGCGTTATTAAAGGCGGCAAAAGAACGCGGTGTAGCTGTATTGGCTGATCCTAAAGGTACGGATTTCTCTATTTACCGCGGCGCGACTTTATTAACGCCCAATCTGGCTGAGTTTGAAGCAGTGGTGGGCCATTGCGCGGATGAAGCACAATTAATGCAGCGCGGTACTGCCATGCTGCAAGAGCTGGAATTAGACGCGTTGCTGATTACCCGTGGTGAGCAGGGCATGACGTTACTGCGTAACGATCTGCCAGCCTTGCACTTGCCTGCGCGTGCGCGTGAAGTTTTTGATGTGACCGGTGCCGGCGATACAGTCATTTCCACTATGGCCGCCGCCATAGCTGCAGGTGAGAGCTTGCCGCAGGCGATGACCTTAGCCAACTTAGCAGCGGGGATTGTGGTGGGTAAATTAGGTACCGCAACCATCAGTGCGCCTGAGTTACGTCGTGCCTTGCAGCGTGAAGAGGGTGCTGAGCGTGGTGTTCTGAGTCTGCAGCAGTTGCAAGCAGCAGTTGAAGATGCGCGGGCACAAGGTGAGCGCGTGGTCTTTACCAACGGCTGTTTTGATATTTTGCATGCTGGGCATGTCAGCTATTTAGAGCAAGCTCGCGAGCAGGGTGATCGTTTAATCGTTGCAGTGAATGGTGATGCCTCAGTGACGCGCCTGAAAGGCCCTGGTCGTCCGATCAACTCAGTGGACCGCCGTATGGCTGTCCTCGCTGGCTTAGGCGCAGTGGACTGGGTAGTGAGCTTTACTGAAGACACGCCAGAAAGTCTAATTACCTTGCTGCAGCCGGATATCCTGGTGAAGGGCGGTGACTACGGCGTCGATCAAGTGGTGGGTGCGGAGTTGGTCTATGCCTATGGTGGAGAAGTGCGCGTTTTAGGTTTAGTGGAAAACAGCTCAACCACAGCCATTGTTGAGAAAATCCGCAGTAAGTAACTCGCAGTCATCTGCAAACAACAGCTGCGCTGGGTTTTAAATCCGCGCAGCTGTTATGTTTTAGCGCGACTGACTGAGTATCTTCGCTACGCATTCAACGTTCGCTTGCAGATGCTTAGGATTAATTGTGCCAACAATCGCACTGGCGGCTGCAGGGTGCTGGAAGATCATCGAGAGGCTGGCGTGTACGGGATCAATGCCTTCGGCCAAACAAATATGACCGCTGGCCAAGGCTTTCTTAATTAAAATACCTTTATTGTGCTGCGCGGCATAATCCAGAACCGGTAACTCATCACGCTCATTGAGATTGTAAGTGACCATCGCGCAGTCACCTTTTTCTAAGGCTAGAATGCCACCTTCTGCAGTTTTTCCAGAAAAGCCAAAGCCACCGATTTTACCTTCCTGCTTCAGTGCATTGAGGGTGTCGTAGACTTCTTCATGCTGCAAAATAGCTACATCATCGCCATTGGAATGCACTAGCACTAATTCAATATGGTCAGTGCGTAGACGCTTAAGACTGCGATCCACAGAAAAGCGTGTATGGGCGCCAGAGAAATCAAAGACAGACTCGCCTTCAATAAACTCTTCACCGACTTTACTGACGATCACCCAGTCATCACGCTGGCCCTGTAATAAATGGCCAAGACGTTCTTCGCTGATGCCGTAAGCCGGCGCAGTATCCAGTAAGTTAATCCCCAGTTCGCGGGCTTGATTGATTAAGGCCAAGGCGTGCTGATCATCAGGAATAGTAAAACCATTGGGGTATTTGACCCCTTGATCACGGCCTAATTTCACTGTGCCAAGGCCCAGCGGTGACACATGAAAACCAGTGCTGCCCAATGGTCGATGAAAATCATGCAGGGTCATTAAACAGAGTCTCCCAAACAGGTGGTGCAACGCTAGGGCGTGGTAAATCGCTATAGCTTTGTGTTGCACTGGGTTGAATACCATCGCGATCTAATACTTTAAGCACGCGATCACTTAAATCTGGCGCTAAGGCTAGCTTGGTGGGCCAGCCGACCAGTAATGCACCCTGTTCACTTAAAAAGGCGTTATCAGGGCGGACTAATCCAGATTGCACCGGTTCAGCACGATCGACACGCAAGGTAGCCCACTGTGTGTGTTCGTGAGATACCCAGGGCAGTAGCTGTGCGATTTCGGTTTGGGCTGCTTGAATTTGCTCGGCTTCTGAGCGAGCCACACCATCTGCTTCAGCAAGATTACCGCCCAAATACCAAACCCACTGACCATCCGCGGCAGGGTGGGTGGTAATAGTCACTCGTGGTTTGCTACCACCGCCTAAACAGTGTGCATACAAAGGTAATAAAGCCGGCCCTTTGGCCAGCACCATATGCAGTGGGCGCAGTTGTTGTTCAGGTTTTTTCAGCGCAAAGGCTTGCAGTAACTCTTGCGTACCACCACCTGCACAAAAAACCACGCGCTGAGCGTTAATGCTATAATTATCGGCTTGTACGCCAAGCAGTTTCTGGTTTTCATAACGCGGGCTAATGCTTTGCGCATGCAAAAGACTATCACCGGATAATTCCGCCAAGCGCTGAACTAAACTGGGTACATCCAGTACTAATTCCGCTAAGCGATAAACGCGGCCTTTAAAGTCTTTATGCTGTAGCGCTTCGGGCAGTTGTTGGCCTTTAACTTGATCAACACGACCGCGCATGGCTTTGCTGGCAAAAAAGCTGGTCAGATTGCCGGCAATCGAGCCGGGCGACCATAAGTAGTGCGCATCGGACAATAAACGCACGCCGCGTAAATCCAACTCGCCTTCGCCATTCAGCGCTTTGCGCCAACGTTCCGGCATATCAGCAATGGCTTCCGATGAGCCGGTGAGCGCGCCATGCAATGCATATTTAGCGCCGCCATGGATAATGCCTTGGGATTTAACCGATTGGCCGCCGCCGAGATTGTTTTGTTCAAGTAACAGCGTATTGAAGCCGCGCTGGCGCAATTGCGCATTGAGCCATAAGCCCGCGATGCCGCCGCCAATAATCGCAATATCTGTGTTTAACGTGAGTGACATAAGAGCCTCTCGTAAAAAATATGTGAGCAGTATAACCGAGCGCAGTATTATCGCTGCGCCTTTGCTAAACTTTGCCGTTATGAATAGAACTTTATATAGCTTGCTGTTGTACCTTGGCGTGCCGCTGATTGCCGTACGCTTGTGGCTGCGTTCCAGAAAAGCGCCGGCCTATGCTAAGCGAATTGGTGAGCGTTTTTCTATATCTTTGCCTCAGTTTAAGCAGGGCGGTATTTGGCTGCATGCAGTGTCAGTGGGTGAAAGTATTGCTGCTGCACCAGTGGTTAAAGCCTTGCAGAAACTGTATCCAGACCTGCCGATTACCGTCACCTGTATGACGCCCACTGGTTCTGAGCGGATTCAAAGTCTATTTGGCGATAGCGTGCAGCATTGTTATTTGCCTTACGATTTGCCTTGGGCATCCAAACGCTTTTTTAAACGTTTGCAGCCACGCTTGGCGATTGTGATGGAAACCGAGTTGTGGCCCAATCATATTGATCAGTGCGCACGCTTAAATATTCCGGTGGTATTGGCCAATGGACGCTTATCTGAGCGTTCAGCGCGAGGCTATGCCCGTTTTCCAAAATTAGTTGTACCCATGCTTAAGCAGGTCAGCGCTTTCGCGGTACAAAGTGAAATAGAAGCACAGCGTTTTATTGAACTGGGTGCACGTCCTGAAACGGTGACGGTGACCGGCTCGATTAAATACGATTTGCGCGTTGCCGATGAGTTACCTTTGCAGGCGCAAGCATTACGTGAAGAGTGGCAGGCCAGTCAGCGCCCCATATGGATTGCTGCTAGCACCCATGAGGGTGAGGATGCGCTGATTTTAGCTGCGCATCAGCAACTGTTAAGGCAATTTCCTGATGCTTTATTGATTTTAGTGCCACGCCATCCTGAGCGTTTTGAGTCTGTGTATAGTTTATGCGTGCAGCAGAATATGCAGGTGCAGCGCCGATCGACAGTTGCAGCGGTGACTGCTGAGCATCAGGTACTCTTAGGCGATACTATGGGTGAGTTGCTGTTTCTGTATGCCTTGGCCGATGTGGCGTTTGTCGGCGGCAGCTTAATTGAGCATGGCGGGCATAATATGCTGGAACCGATTGCCTTAGCTAAACCCACCCTAACTGGCCCGCATTATTTTAACTTTTTAGAGATTGCTGAACAGTTGCTAAAGGCTGGCGGCCTGCAGCAGGTTGATCATACTGAGCAGCTAGCGCAAGCCGTGGCCCAGTTATGGAGTGATCCTCAGCAGGTACGGCTCATGTGTGATGCTGGTCAGCAGGTTTTACAACGTAACCAAGGTGCTTTACAGCGCTTACTCGATATTATTCAGGCGCAGTTAGCCACTGACCTTTAGCTTTCTATTGTTTTGCTAAGACAGCGATTGGCTAGGCTTTGTGCTGTACTACGAATTGCCGCTAGACCTCAGCAGAGCAGGGTATTAATCTGTAACCCATACATACTTATAAAATGTTCTTGTGGACGCATTAAAGCTGCACAAGGATTTAGAAATTGACTGCCCTTAACCGTGTGGCAGCTTCAGGAGAAGACAATGAGCAGCAGTGATCGCGTTATTATTTTTGATACCACTTTGCGTGATGGCGAACAAAGCCCTGGCGCTTCCATGACCAAAGAAGAAAAACTGCGCATTGCCAAAGCGCTTGAGCGTATGCGTGTTGATGTGATTGAGGCCGGTTTTGCGATTGCCAGTCAGGGTGATTTTGAAGCGGTTAAAGCCATTGCTGACACGATTCAAGACAGTACTATTTGCAGCCTATCACGTGCTTTGGATGCCGATATTGAGCGTGCCGCTGAAGCATTAGCCGGCGCCAACTCAGGTCGTATCCATACCTTTATTGCCACCAGTCCGATCCATATGGAACATAAACTGCGTATGCAGCCGGATCAAGTTGTTGAGCAAGCGGTACGGGCGATTAAGAAAGCGCGCAACTTATGCTCAGATGTTGAATTCTCCTGTGAAGATGCTGGTCGTTCTGACATTGATTTCCTCTGCCGCATTGTTGAAGCCGCAATTGATGCTGGTGCGCGCACCATTAATATTCCTGACACTGTGGGTTACTCGATTCCGCATGAGTATGCCAATTTGATCAGTCAGTTGATTAATCGTGTACCCAATGCGGATAAAGCGATTTTCTCAGTGCACTGTCATAACGACCTAGGTTTGGCTGTAGCCAACTCATTGGCGGCAGTGGTAGCCGGTGCACGCCAAGTTGAGTGTACGATTAACGGTCTCGGTGAGCGTGCCGGTAATGCGGCGCTGGAAGAAGTGGTGATGGCGATTAAAACCCGTCACGACTTGTTGGGTGTGCATACTAATATTGATACGCCGCATATCCTTAGCGTATCGCGCATGGTTTCAGGCATTACAGGATTCCCAGTACAGCCAAATAAAGCCATTGTCGGTGCTAACGCCTTTGCCCATGAGTCAGGTATTCACCAAGATGGCGTGCTGAAGCACCGTGAAACCTATGAAATCATGGCAGCTGAAGATGTCGGCTGGAATGCTAATAAAATGGTCATGGGTAAGCACTCAGGTCGCAGTGCATTCCGCAGTCGTTTATTAGAATTAGGCGTTGAGTTTAGCAGTGATACCGAACTCAACGCGGTCTTTACACGCTTTAAAGAGTTAGCGGATAAAAAGCATGAAATCTTTGACGAAGATTTACAGGCTTTGGTTTCAGCCACTTTAAGTCAGGAAACACCTGAGTTTTATCAATTGGTCAGCTTGGAAGTAGCCAGTAAAACCGGTGAAGTGCCGCATGCACAGCTTATTTTAAGTGTAGATGGTAAAGAAGTGACCAGTGATGACCAAGGTTCAGGTCCTGTGGATGCTGCATTTAAAGCCATTGAGAAAATTGCCAAATCCGGTGCCACCTTACAGTTGTACTCAGTCAATGCCATTACTCAAGGCACTGACTCGCAAGGTGAAGTGACGGTACGTTTAGAGCGTGGCGGTCGTATTGTCAATGGTAATGGCGCTGATACTGATATTGTGATTGCGTCAGCCAAAGCCTATCTCAATGCACTGAACCTAATGCATGTGGGTGCGGATAAAGCACATCCGCAGGTGGATGGTGTGTGACCAGCACAACCCAATTGATGCATGAGCATGAGGTACGCCGCCAAGCGATGTTGCAAGCGATGCAACTGGATGTGTGGCTACCTCGCCAGCCTTTAGTCAACGCAGCACCGTCACGTGATGATCTGTTGGATTGGCAAACGATTGATCAAGTGACAGTGGCAGCAGCCAAGCCAGCAGCGCGACTGCTGGGTTCTAGCCCCGCTGCGGCAGTATCTGCACCTGTTGCGCCAACTGCGCGTCCAGCGCGCAGTGAGGTGCGGGTATCAGTACGTGATAAGTTGGCTTTAGCCACTGTAGCACCCAGCAATAAAACGAATATAGTTCAAGCTGTTGAGCTTACAGCTGAGCCTGAGCGGATTAAAGTTCAGGCGCAGCCCCTGCCGCGCTTTGCATTACAAATATTGCGAGCGGATAACTGTTTACTGTTGGTTGATTTACCCACCGGTGAGCCGTTTCAAAACCGTGACCCTGATTATCAACTGCTGAAAGATATGCTGCGCGCTGCACGTCTGACCGATCAACCGCATTTTTTACGTCAAGGTACACCCTTTGTGTGGCCGATGCTGCGTAGCGGTAATTTAATGGGTGAGCAAAATGTAGAAGCGGCACGCTTTTGTGTGCGTGACTTATTAAGTGTTGAACTCAGCAGTGAGCCGACAGCCTGTATCTGGCTGGTGGGCAGCCAAGCTGTACGCTTTGGTAGTACTGCAGATGATACAGCCTTATACAGCCTGCAACCTTTTACTGAGGGTGTGCAAGTCTGGACTTTGCCTAACTTGGAGAGCGTCTTGGAGCAGCCTTTATTGAAGCGTGATATTTGGCGCAGTATGTGTGCCATCAGTGCACTTTGGCAGGCTAAACATGACTGATGTTATTGATTATAGGCTGATGCAGGCTGACGATTTAGACTCTGTTGTTGCCTTAGAACAGATTACTTTTTCTCATCCCTGGACACGCAAGCTCTATGCTGACGCATTGAGCAGCTATGAATGCTGGATGATGAATATCAATGGCCAGCATGTTGGCCATGGTGTGATCAGTCAGGTGTTGGATGAAGCACATCTGCTGAATATTGCCGTTGCGGTTGAGCGGCAAGGTCAAGGTTTGGGCTTGCAGTTACTCGAGCATCTGATGCAGCGCGCCAGTCAGCGCGGTTGTGTCGAGTGTTTTTTAGAAGTGCGAGCCTCCAATCAGTCGGCCTATCGTTTATATGAGCGCTTTGGTTTTAATGAAATAGGACGTCGCCGAGATTACTACCCAACCCAGGATGGGCATGAAGATGCATTGGTGATGGCGGCGACTTTATTTGCAGATGAATAACAATTGTAATAAATTGTGACTGCACAGCCTTGGGTTTTGTCAAACCTCGGATACTTGATAAGTAACGCGATCTAAGCGATATAGCAGAGGAATATATGCCTGAACTACAACAGCTGTTTGACAATAATGTCCTTTGGTCAGAGTCGATTAAAAAAGATGACCCCACTTTTTTTGAACAGCTTGCTAAGCAGCAAGCGCCAGAATATTTGTGGATTGGTTGTTCAGATGCCCGTGTTCCTGCTAATGAAATTGTAGGTATGTTACCGGGTGATTTATTTGTACATCGTAATGTGGGCAATGTGGTACTGCATACCGACTTAAACTGTTTGTCAGTGATCCAGTATGCAGTTGACGTACTGAAGGTGAAGCATATTTTGATCACCGGTCACTATGGTTGCGGTGGTGTGCGTGCCGCCATGCAAGACAAGCAAGTGGGTTTAACCGATAGTTGGATACGCCCCATTCGTGATTTGCATTACGAGCATCATGAAGCATTGGCATTGTTGCCAACAGAAGAAGAACGAGTGGATCGCTTATGTGAGCTCAATGCGATTGCGCAAGTGGCCAATGTCAGCCATACGTCCATTGTGCAAAACGCTTGGCATCGTGGCCAAAAGCTCTCGATTTATGGTTGTGTCTACGGTATTAAAGATGGGTTATGGAAGAATTTAGATGTGACGATCAAAGGGATTGATCAAGTACCGGCACAGTATCGCTTACGCCCACTAGAGTAAACCAGTGGTTTAACAGCGCCACCCTATTACAGGGTATGGCGCTGTTTGTATTCTTTTAGACCGCTTTGCTCGCTGCCATTTGATAGGCGGTTTCTAGAGCAATATGTAAACTACCGGTATCAATCTCACCTGTTCCAGCCAGATCCAGCGCTGTGCCGTGATCCACTGAGGTGCGAATAATCGGCATACCTAGGGTGATATTAACGGCAGAGCCAAAACCACGGTGTTTAAGAACCGGTAAGCCTTGGTCGTGATACATGGCTAAGACCGCATCACATTGTTTTAGGTTGTGTGGAGTAAACAAGGTATCAGCTGGTAGCGGGCCAACTAAGTTCATCCCTTCGGCACGTAAGCGCTCTAGCGTTGGCTGAATAATATCCAACTCTTCACGACCTAAATGGCCATCTTCGCCGGCATGCGGATTGAGTCCGCAGACTAAGATTCTTGGCTTTTTAATCGCAAATTTCTGCTGTAAGTCAGCGTTGAGAATACGCGTAATAGTTTCCACGCGTTCGCTGGTAATCGCATCAGCAACATCGCGCAGTGGCAAGTGAGTGGTGACTAGAGCCACACGTAAACCGTGGGTCGCCAGCATCATCACCACTTGCGGAGACTGAGTCAGCTCTTGTAAAAACTCAGTGTGACCTGAGAATGGCACGCCCGCATCATTAATAATGCCTTTGTGCACAGGTGCGGTAATCATCCCGCTAAACACGCCATCAATGCAGCCTTGGCCCGCACGTGTCAGTGTCTCTAAAACATACTGTGCGTTGGCTGAATTAAGTTGACCGGCGACAACAGGCTCATACAGTGGCGTATCCCAGACATAGAGGCTGTCAGCTGGCGCAGGCTTATCAGGCCAAGCATCAGGCTGTACATCCAGCAGTTGCACTTGCAAACCCAGTTGTGCGGCACGTTCGCTCAGCAACTGACGGTTAGCAATGGCAATCACAGGGTAGGGCTGTACCTCATGAGCCAACATTAAACATAAATCAGGGCCGATACCGGCAGGCTCACCTGGCGTTAAAGCAAAGCGCAAAGTCATAAGTTTTTAATCTCCACATAAGCTTCGTCACGAATCTGGCGTAACCAGGTCTGCAGTTCTTCGTCGTACTTACGGTTACGTAATAAGTTGAGTGCTTGCTGTTCGCGCACCTGGGTACTGCTGTCGGTGCTGCGGCGGTCTAACACTTGTAGAACGTGCCAACCAAATTGGCTTGCAAAAGGTTTAGATAGTTCACCGATAGCATTGTTTGCCACTTCTGTACGGAACTCAGGTACTAAGGAGTTGGGATCAACCCAGTTTAGATCGCCGCCATTGAGTGCTGAGCCTGGGTCTTCAGAAAACTGTTTAGCTAAGGTGCTGAAATCTTCACCATTACGCAAGCGCTCATAGAGACGCGTTGCTAATTTTTCTGTGGCTTCTGGACTACGGATCTCGCTGGGTTTAAGCAGGATATGGCGTACATGCACCTCATCAAGGTACATCACTTCACCGCCGCGTTTATCAAGCAGTTTCAACATAATAATGCCGCCTGCTGTACGACTGGGCTCAGTGACTTGCCCCATGGCCATTTCGCCGACGAGACGGTCAAAAGGAGGGGGTAATTGTGCTGCTTTACGCCAGCCCATATCACCACCTTCGAGCGCGTTCTCACTGGCGGAATAAGTGATTGCTAGTTGTGCAAAGTCACCGCCTTGATTGAGCTTTTGCATGATCGTAGCAACGGTTTTTTGGGCTTGATCTAATTCTGCGCTAGTTGCGCCGTCCGGTACAGGGATCAGAATATTCGCCAACTGGTATTCTTCCGCCAATTGCATTTTACCTAAGTCAGATGTCAAAAAGTTTTGTACTTCTTGATCACTGACTTGAATGCGCTCAGTGACGCGGTATTGGCGTACTCGGCTGATAATCATTTCTTGGCGAATTTGCTCTTGCGCATCATGCAAGCTCAAGCCATCAGCGGCTAACGCTTGTTCAAACTCTTTTTGAGTCAAGCCATTGCGCTCAGCAATAGTGGCCATAGATGCGCTGAGCTCTTCATCACTGACGCGGATGCCAGAGCGCTCTGCCATTTGTAATTGAATGGCATCAATAATCAGTCGCTCCATCACTTGCTGGCGCAATACATCATCAGATGGCAGTTCAACACCGCGCTTACTGATGGTTTGCTGCACTTCTTTGAGGCGCGATTGATATTGACTGAGCATAACAACATCGTTATCCACGATGGCTGCCACGCGGTCGAGCGGTTGTTCCGCTGCATATAGGGTACTGACCAGCAAGCTGCTGCTCAGTATTAACGCTGATAGGGGTTTAATAAGCATTGTTTTCACGCTCACGGTAGCCTTGAATGCCTTCATCGAGGAATGTCTCTACTTTGTTACCAGTGACACCACCTAAACCTTTTAAGACGATCTGCAGGAATACCCCGTGATCACCTCGACGGTTGTCGAGTGGCGATACATTTCGTTCGTCATAGTCAACCCAATAGCGGCTGATTAGACGCATTTTCCAGCAGCAACTGTCGTATTCAAAGCCACCAAAGGCTTCCAGTGTGCTGTTGCGATTGTAGTCATATTGCCAGCGTGCAATAGCGTTCCATTGCGGTACCACTGGCCACATAATTGAAGCATCGGTTTGCTCAACTTTGTAGAAGTCTTTGTACACCTTACCATTAGGTGCTGTGTAGTCAGCACTGCCAGTTTCCCAGCGCCCAGTATTATAATTGTAGTGGTTGCTATCATTACGGTAGCGGTAACCGAAGTTAACAATTTTATTTAAATCATCTTGCGACTGATAATGCAGCATGGCGCTGCCTGAACGCGTACGGTGTGTTTCAGGATCCCACATTAAGTCTGCATTAACGCGCCAGTCCTGATTAAATCGCAGCATATAATCTAGAGCGTAGGGTGAACGCGTGCTGGTGTTTTCTGCTACATTTTTATAGTCATTACCGGACAATAAAACCTTACGATCAGTAAAGTAATAGGCTTGGCCGACACTGATGCGCTGACGCTCAATACCATTGTCTTCTAGCCAGCGATTAGTTAAGCCTAAGGATACTTGGTTAGTATCACCGATGCGGTCATTGCCGCTAAAGCGGTTGTCGCGAAATAGGCTGGCATAGCTAAATTGGCTTTCACTGGTATCAAACAGCGGCATGTCAGATTGGTCTTCGTTAGGCACATACAGGTAGAACAAGCGTGGCTCTAATGTCTGGCGGTATGATTTACCAAAGACTTGGCTCTGACGGTCAAAATACAAACCACTGTCGACGCTGTAGATACCTACGTTGCGATCTGGGCTGCTGTGAAATTTCCTATTGGCTGGTAATGTTCTTTTACCTTCGCTATCTAAGCTGAGGTCGTAACGTGTATAGGCATACTTAACTGTAGGCTTCACAAAACCCCAGCTCCAGTTCATCGGCAAGCTGAGTTCAGGTTCGATATGCAAGCGGCTACCGTTGGCACGGTCTAAACCTTTAAGGCGGGTATCGTTCCAAGCAGTTGGCAGGCCATTTTTATCGAGGTAGTCGCCTTTTTGTAGCGAGCGATCAAAGCGTACCAGCTCAGTTTTGTAACTCATCTGCAGGCCGGCAGGCTCATAAGGCACGGTGCCCTTCAGCGTGAACTGTGGCAAGCGATCGTATGGCGTAATATCGCTAATATTGGCCATTTCATAAGCGTGCACACCAAGCTGAGCTGTATAGCTATCGCCGCGCCAAGTTAAATTGGCTTTTTGATCTAAGGTTTCGTTTGAGCCTGTCACCACATTACTGCGCAAATCTTGGAAGTAATACGGGTCACTGATATCGGTGTAATCCACTGTAGTTAACAAGCGAGAATTAAAACCTTGCTCGTGTTGTAAAGTATACATCCAGCGGTCTTGCTTATATTTAGACTGCTTCTTGCGCTCGGTTTCACGGTCGTTTAAGAATGCACCACCGACCAGGGTTTCACTGCTTTTACCTAAGTAACGCAGCTCACCTTCAGTGAGTAAACCACGCTTGCCAATATAATTAGGGTAGAGGGTGGCATCCAAGTTTGGCGCTAAGTTAAAGTAGTAGGGTGTAGTGATATCTACACCCTTATGATTGCTATAGCTAAAACTGGGCGGTAAAAAACCAGACTGGCGACGATCATCAATCGGAAAGTGGATATAAGGTGTATAAAACACCGGTATATCTTTAACGCGTAAGGTGACGTTGGTGGCGCTACCAAATCCAGTGGTTGGATTGAGCGTGACGTTGTTACTTTTTAGGTGCCAAGCATTGCTACCCGGCTCACAACTGGTGTAAGTACCGTCTTTAAGGCGAATAATGGCATCTTCTTGGCGCTTAATTGAGTGTGCATTACCGCGTGTTTTACCGGTATGCATGACATATTCAGCGTTTTCAATTTTAGCTGCACCGCTATCGAGTTCGAGCTCGGCACGATCACCGACGAGTAGCGTATTGCTGTCACGGATACGTACATTGCCCTTCAATTCACCGATATTATCTTGCTGATATAAGTTAGCTTCATCGGCTTCTGCTTGCAGGCTGGCTTGGCGAATTACTACATCACCGGCGAGGGTGGCCGTTTCTGTGGTTTGTTTATAGCGCGATGCACCTGCGTTGATATACAAGGGTGCGTTTTTAAATGCACTGGTGTCGTTCATACCCGGGCGCAGTGGTTCAATATAACGACCACTGCAGGATGGGCCTACTTCAGCCTGTTGCTCAGGTGTAAGTTGATCATGTGGCACCCAGTCGAGATGACTAAAATCTGCGCTGCGAGATGTCAATCCTTTACCTTTGCTATCCCTTACGGATACAGCCGGTGTGTATATAGATCGAAGTGGGCGTTGGCTGCTTTGCGTTTGACTTGCAGGTTGATTGCTAATGGTTACAGGTGCGCTGAGCGGACGTTGTGGCTGTGCGACTTGACTGTTTTTTGAACTGCATGCCCAGCCGCCGCTGGCGGTGGCTTGACAGTCATACTGTTGCGCTACAACGTTACTGCTCATGAGTAAAGGTTGTAAGATACAGAGCGCCCCAGTTGCTAGTAGGGGGAGTTTTTTACGATAAATATATTTAGCTGCCATAGTGTGTGTCCGTGCTTCCCGCATGCGCTTGGTTGAAATACCCTGCATGCCTCTCGAAGGGCTGGAAAAGATCAGCGATAATAAAGCATGCCCTACATAACGGCCAGCACCGTTGGAGAATTACCATGCCCAATCAATGTAATAATGACAAGGATAGCCGTTTATACGAGCTAACGCAGTGGTTTACCGAGCAGTTACCCTCCATTGCTCAGCAAACAGGTTGTACAGAGACTACCGTAGATAACCTGCAGTCAGCCAGCAGCGATGCAAGTTTTCGGCGTTATTTCCGCTGGCACTCCCAGAGTGTTGATTTAGTCCTGATGGATGCGCCACCGCCACAGGAGGATTGCCGTCCTTTTGTAAAAATAGCGCACTTATTAGCGCAAGGTGGGCTGCATGTGCCTAAAGTTTGGGCGCAAGATTTACAGCGTGGTTTTTTAGTGCTGTCTGACTTAGGCCAGCAAACGTGGCTTGAGGTGCTTAACTCAGACAATGCTGACGAGTTGTTTAGCTTAGCGATTGATGCTTTGATCACGCTGCAACAAATCAATATAGAGGATGCACAGCTGCCCGTTTACGATGAGGCGCTCTTGCGTCGTGAGCTGCAGTTGTTTCCAGATTGGTATGTGCAGCATGAGTTGGGCATAAACCTCACTGAACAACAGCAGTATTTATGGCAGCAAGCCTGTGATGTGTTAGTGGACAATGCACTGCAGCAGCAGCGAGTGTTAGTCCATCGCGACTATATGCCACGCAACTTAATGCTCAGCACACCCAATCCTGGTGTTTTAGATTTCCAAGATGCCGTGCATGGGCCGGTGAGTTATGACATTACCAGCTTATTTAAAGATGCTTTTATCAGTTGGCCAGAAGAGCGAGTACAAGACTGGTTACAACAGTATTATCAAAAGGCGCAAGCCCATGGTATTGCTGTACCAGAGACGTTCGAGGCCTTCCAGTATGATTGCGATCTAATGGGTGCGCAGCGTCACCTTAAAGTTATTGGGATTTTTTCACGAATTTATCACCGTGACGGTAAGCCACGTTATCTTGCCGATGTGCCACGTTTTTTTGATTACTTACAGCATGTGATTGAGCGCCAACCTGCGCTTGCTCCCTTAGCTCAACTTTTAGCCAGTTTTTCAATAGCGAGATAAATACAATGCGAGCCATGATATTAGCAGCCGGCAAAGGCGAGCGGATGCGTCCGTTGACGTTACATACGCCTAAACCATTGATTCCTGTTGCCGGTGTGCCATTGATTGAATACCACTTGCGTGCTTTAGCGCGCGCTGGATTCACCGAGGTGGTGATTAACCATGCCTGGTTGGGTGAGAAAATTGAAGCGCATGTGGGGGATGGTGAGCGTTTTGCTTTAAAGGTGACTTACTCGCGAGAGACTCAGCCCTTGGAAACCGGCGGTGGTATTTATCAAGCGCTGAAATATTTAGGTGATCAGCCTTTTGTTGTGGTCAATGGTGATATTGCTACCGACTATGATTTTTCTAGCTTACGTCGCCCGCTGCCAGGATTGGCGCATTTAGTCTTGATAGCTAATCCTGAGCATCATCCTGAAGGTGATTTTGCCCTGCAACAAGAGCAAGTACAGTTGCCGGGTGCTTCTGAGGATGCATTCACTTACAGCGGTATTGCTGTGCTACATCCACAACTCTTTGCTGATAGTGAGGCGGGTGCTTTTAAATTAGCGCCTTTATTACGCCATGCTATTCGTCGAGGAGAAGTCAGTGGTGAGCTGTTTAGTGGTCAGTGGGTTGACGTGGGTACGCCTGAGCGTTTAGTTGAGGCTGAAGCGTTGTTGGCGCGTATATGATTTGGCCTGCGACTATCGTTGGCGCGTTGCTGGGTTTGGCCATTGCACATATACCCGGTGCGCTGCTTGGATTATTGATCGGCAGTATTGTGGATCGTAATTTAGCGATAAAAAGCTGGGCTGAACTGCGTGTGCGCTTATCACGTCGCAAAGCACCTGCGAGCAGCTTAGATGCTCAGCAGGTGTTATTTATGCTGTTAGGGCATTTGGCTAAAAGCACTGGTCGGGTGACGCCAGAGCATATTCAAGTGGCACGCTTAGAAATGCAGCGTTTAAAACTTGCTGGTGCTGCACAAAAATCGGCGATTGCGGCCTTTTCTAAGGGTAAGGAGTGCCGTTTGGATGAGTTGCGGGTGAGCTTAGGCTTGCACTATTCCTCTGCGGGGCAGGCTGAACGCTTATTGTTGGCCGGTTGGCGTATGGCCTTAGCTCAGGGCTTGCCCACTGCCAAGCAGCGCCGGATTTTGCAAAGCTGTGCCAATTGGCTGGCATGCTCGCCTGAAAGCTTTGCTCGTATTGAAGTGCAATCGATGCGGGGACGGAGAGTGCCTAAAACAGCTGGAAGCGAGCTGGATGCAGCGTTTAAACTCTTAGGTGTACAGCGCTCTGCAACATTGGCTGAGGTGAAAAAAAGCTATCGCCGTCACGTCAGTCGGCATCATCCGGATAAACTGATGGGTGCAGGTGCAACGCCTGCCCAAGTGCGTGCAGCTACTGATAAGACCCGCGCTTTACATCACGCTTATGCCATGATTCGTAAACACTTCGAAAGCTAAGTTGATGTTGGCAGTGTTCTCACAGGGTCTCTACAGGTTTATTCAGCCAGCCTTTAACGCGGCGAAATAACGACTCTTGCTCAAGTGTTCGCACGCCTGTTGCGGTGGTCAAACTGATTTGTTTATAGTCTTTATGATTTGCACGACGACTGGCGGCTAAGCGTTGTTGCGCGGCAGTGTGCGCAATGACATTATGTTTATAATAAAAATCAGCAATCGGCTGGTTGCTGGCTTCAATTAAAGCCTCGTAAGAGGTACCCAGTAGTTCGCTATTACGCGGTGAAATTAATGCGCTGCGTATCGGCAGTCGTGCAACATGCTGATTTTGATAGTTCAGCACCCAGTGCGCACCTTCATGATGTCCGATCAATACCACTTCTTCGACAGCGAGGGTTTGTGCATAGTCGATTGCCGCATCGAGAAAGTTACTGATGCGCTGCGGGTATTCTGGAATAACAATCACTGCAGGCTGGATAGGCTCTGGGGTGATGTCGTCATCCTCGTCTAATGCTTGCTCTGTTGCTGCCAGTTCTTCGGCGTGATCTTCCTCCTCGGGCTCAGCTTCTGGCTCGATCAGTTCATCATCCTCAGGTTCTATGTCTTCAGGAGCGTCGATGGGTTCGGCTGGTAGCACGGGAATTTGCTCTGCGGTGATATCAGCAAGCACCTGGTTGTCTGTAAGGCTGGGTAAGGGTAGTTCAGGTAGGTTGAGACTCAATGTATGCCAGCCAGCATCAGGTAGCTTTCTACGTAGTGGACCGATCACCACCGGCCAATCAAAACTTTCGTCTGCGCCCGGCAATAAAATAACCATACCGCGAGGTTGAGCGACATTGGCGGGTAGAAATAATGCAGAAAAATGCTCAACGGGCGTGGTGAGATCAATTAACTGTTTGGCATCAGCACTGAGTTGGATGGCTTGTGCTGCCTGCACATTACGACCCAGTATCGCCCCCCGCTGAATACTCGGTGAGTTAGAGACGGTAGGTGCTGGTTCGGTGGTAGGGTTGTCTGCTTGATCTGCAGCAAGGCTGCTGGCGCAATACAGTCCAGCGCATAACAGCACAGCGGTAGGGTAAAAAGCCGACATAACATTCTCCAATTGCAGCACGGAGCAGATGCCGTGCAAACCAGCTTAAGGAGTGTAAGTCTCGTTGCTTAACTCAAGCAAGTAACTGCGGAAAATTTGCGCAAGGACTTGATTGCTAATATCTAACTCATTGCGTTGCATTTGTAGGGCAACCTGGTCAGCACTGTCGAGTGCTTCATCTGAGCCATTAATAGCGGACATTTTTAAGATGATATAGGCTTGAATCGTATTGGTCGGCACGCCTTCACCACGATAGAACATGGTGCCCAAGCGCAGTTGAGCTATAGCATGGCCTTGAACTGAAGCTTGCTCAAACCACTTGATTGCCTGCTGGTAATCACGGGGCGCATAGTCACCTTGGTACCAATATTCACCGAGAGTAAATTGCGCATCGGCATAACCCAGCTGCGCAAAATTTAAGCAGTCTTCAAGAGCGCGCTGAGGCTCACTTGCAATACGATCTAAGGTGCATTGGTGTGTCGCAGGAATAAGAAGAGAATTGTCGTCTGCGTGGACAAAAAGAGAGGACAAGCAAAAGCCGATGGACAAGATAAAACGGCCAAAACGAATCATTACAGTTATCGAGCTCCGTACACGAAAATAAAACGACTATACAACCCTGTTAGTGCGTAACAACATATATTATGCGACATGTTCTTAGGTAAAGACCACCGCTAAGCTTGGATCTATGCTGTTTTATATCAATGTCTTGCTCAATGGGCCAGAGCAGCAGGCTGATTGGCATGCAGCACCGAGCAGCAGAACAGGTTAGACTTGACCGCTTTGTTATTCTATAGAGAACACCCCTATGGCTCTGCAAGCCACGCCTTATAAAGTTGAATTGAATCTGACTGATATGGACCGCAATCTGTATGACAGTGTGCGTTTTAGTATGGCTCGTCATCCCTCGGAAACGGCCGAACGTTTGCTGGCGCGCTTGTTATCACGTGCCTTATGGCATAGCGAGCAGGTTGAGTTTGGTCGTGGCTTATCCAATGTGGATGAGCCTGCAGTCTGGGAAAAAAGCCTAGATGGACGTATTCTGCATTGGATTGAAGTCGGTCAGCCGACTGCTGAGCGTATGACCTGGTGTTCGCGCCGTGGTGAACGTTTAAGTGTTTTAGCCTATGGCAGCTTGCGTACCTGGGTCACGAAAGAGCTGGATCAAGTGCGTCACTTAAAAAATCTAAACGTTCTGGCGATCAGCCAAGAGTCACTGACCAACTTAGCTGAAGATCTGTCACGGACCATTAATTGGAGCGTGATGATCAGTGATGGTGATGTATTTGTCACCGATGAGCGTGGCCAGCACACACTTGAGTTGGAGTGGCTGCACGGCGAGCGTGGTTAAGCTACTGTCTTTTAAGTGTTGCTCCGATTTGTTTTAGTTAAGATTATAAAAGAGTAAGCCCACTGTGATGCGTATTGAACAACGACCGCTACCCGATGTTTTACCTAATTTAGGTGATATTCCACCCCTCTTGACGCGTATTTATGCGGCGCGTGGCGTGCAGAGTGCCGCTGAATTAGAAAAAGGCTTAGCGCGCTTGCTACCGACCCATCTTCTAAAGGGTATGGATCAAGCGGTGCAACTGCTGGCGCAGGCACTAGATCAAGGTCAACGCATACTGATTGTCGGTGATTTTGATGCCGATGGTGCCACGGCCAGCTGTGTGGGTATGTTAGGTTTGAAAATGCTCGGTGCAGCGCATGTGGATTACCTAGTGCCGAACCGTTTTGACTATGGTTATGGGCTGACTCCAGAAATTGTTGCGGTGGCATTGCAGCGTCAACCTGATGTGCTGATTACTGTGGATAATGGTATTTCTAGCATTGATGGCGTAGCTGCTGCAAAAGCGGCAGGGCTCACAGTGATTGTGACCGACCACCACTTACCGGGTGCTGCGCTGCCCGACGCTGATGCCATTGTAAATCCCAATCAGCCGGGTTGTGAGTTCCCCAGTAAAGCCTTGGCCGGTGTGGGTGTCATGTTCTATGTGCTGCTGGGTTTGCGCGCGCATTTACGCAGCGCGGGTTGGTTTGCACAGCAGGGTATTGCTGAGCCTAATTTGGCCGAGCTGTTGGACTTAGTCGCCTTAGGCAGTGTCGCTGATGTTGTGCCACTGGATGCCAATAACCGTATTTTAGTCCATCAAGGTTTAGCGCGAATTCGTGCTGGACGTTCACGCCCCGGAATTCGGGCGATTTTAGATGTGGCACGTCGTGATTACCGTCGTTTAGTTTCCACTGATTTAGGCTTTATTGTCGGTCCGCGTCTAAATGCGGCCGGTCGTCTGGACGATATTAGCTTAGGTATTGAGTGCTTACTCTGTGAGGACTTTGATGGCGCCTTACAGCGCGCGCAGCAGCTCGATCAGCTCAATCAAGACCGCAAGCAAATCGAGCAAGGCATGCAGCGTGAAGCCTTAGTGCAGCTGAAAGATTTACCATTGGATAACTTACCCTTTGGCCTGTGTTTGTTTGAGCCCGAATGGCACCAAGGTGTAATCGGTATTTTAGCCTCACGGATGAAAGAGCGTTATCACCGCCCAGTGATTGCCTTTGCTGATGCAGATAATGGCGAGCTTAAAGGCTCGGCACGCTCGATTCCAGGTTTGCATATTCGTGATGCGCTGGATGCGGTTGCTGCACGCTTTCCTGATTTAATCAGTAAGTTTGGTGGTCATGCGATGGCCGCAGGTTTAACCATTAAGCAGGAACACTACCCAGCCTTCGCTAAAGCTTTTGATGCTGAAGTGCGCCGCCAGATCACGGCGGATGACTTAACCGGTCGCATTTATTCCGATGGCAGTTTAGCGGCGCATGAATTTGATATGCAGCTGGCGCAACAGCTGCGTCATGCCGGTCCTTGGGGGCAGCGTTTCCCTGAGCCCTTGTTTCATGGTGACTTTAAAATTCTCAGCCAGCGTTTAGTGGGTGAAAAGCATCTTAAGCTGGTGTTGCAAAGTACGCCAAACGCACCTTCAGTGGACGCTATTGCTTTTAATGTGGATCTGGATATTTGGCCCAACCCGAATATCGTCAATGCACAAGCGGCCTACACGCTTGACGTCAATGAGTTTCGCGGCAATGAAAGCTTGCAGCTGATTGTTTCCAGTATTATGCCCAGTTAAAAATGCACTGACTGTGCTTGAGCGGTGCGTACAGTCAGTGCGAATTCAGGTACAATTCATTTTTTTTACATGTCCAATCAAGTGAGAACTGTCTGTTATGGAAGTCAATCCAATCCATCTAGCCATCAATGACTTAGCTGAGCGTACGCAAGTCATTCGGGGGTATCTTTGACTACGCTACCAAGCGTGAACGTCTAACCGAAGTTGAGCGTGAGCTGGAAGATCCAGCCATCTGGAATGACCCAGAAAACGCACAGAATTTAGGCCGCGAGCGTTCGCTGTTGGCGCAAGTCGTAGACACACTGGATGACCTTGAAAGTGGCGTAGTTGACTGCAAAGAACTACTGGAAATGGCTGTCGAAGAACAAGACGAAGATACCGTTGAAGAGGTTCGTGCAGAAGTGGCTCGCTTAGGTGAACATCTTGGTAAACTTGAGTTTCGCCGGATGTTTAGCGGTGAGATGGATGCCAATAACGCCTACCTTGATATTCAAGCAGGTTCAGGTGGTACCGAAGCACAGGATTGGGCCAATATTTTACTGCGTATGTATTTGCGTTGGGCAGACCATAATGGCTTTGAAGCAACAATTATGGAGTTGTCGGCGGGGGATGTGGCCGGTATTAAAGGCGCGACCTTACATATTAAAGGTGAATACGCCTTTGGTTGGTTGCGTACCGAGACCGGTGTACACCGCCTAGTACGTAAAAGTCCGTATGACTCAGGTAACCGCCGTCATACTTCTTTTACTGCAGTATTTGTTTCGCCAGAAATTGATGACAATATTGAAATTGATATCAATCCAGCTGATTTACGCACTGATACCTACCGTTCATCCGGTGCCGGTGGTCAGCACGTAAACACCACCGACTCGGCTGTACGTATTACCCACGTACCGACCAATACTGTGGTGAGTTGTCAGAACGAACGTTCACAGCATGCTAACCGTGATACGGCGATGAAAATGCTGCGTGCTAAGTTGTATGAGCTGGAACTACAAAAGCGTACCGATGCCTCTCAAGCTGTTGAAGATACTAAATCTGATATTGGTTGGGGTCATCAGATTCGTTCTTATGTACTTGACCAGTCGCGCATTAAAGATCTACGTACTAACGTGGAAGAAAGCAACTGTGATGCAGTGCTCGATGGCGACATCAATGACTTTTTAGAAGCAAGCCTTAAGCAAGGACTTTGATCAGTGCTGGCAGGTACCTTATCTGCCAAGCCTGTAATCAGCACAATTTATAGTGCCTATCATCGCTCTAGCAGCGACCTGAATACATGAGTGGATACCGAACATGAGCGAACAACCGCAAACTCAGCATGAATTGCAAGAGGAAGAAAATAAACTGATCGCCTTGCGTAAGGAGAAGCTTGCGAACGAGCGCGCTAAGGGTAATGCCTTTCCTAATGATTTTCGTCGCGAACATTATTGTGCTGATCTGCAAAAGCAGTATCTGGATGACACTAAAGAGCAGTTAGCCAGTGCAGCTATACCAGTCAAGGTTGCCGGCCGTATTATGCTCAACCGTGGCGCCTTTATGGTGATCCAAGATATGACCGGCCGCTTGCAAGCCTATGTCGACCGTAAAAATCTACCTGAAGAGAAACTGGCTGAAATTAAAAGCTGGGACTTGGGTGACATTATTGCCATCGAAGGTACTTTGTCACGCTCTGGCAAGGGTGATTTGTATGTGCATATGCAGCAGGTGCAACTGCTCACTAAAGCGCTGCGTCCGCTGCCAGACAAGCATCATGGTTTAGTGGATACTGAGCAGCGCTATCGTCAGCGTTATGTTGACTTGATCGTCAATGAAGAGGTGCGCAATACGTTTTTAGTGCGCTCTAAAGTGATCTCGCATATTCGCAACTTTTTAACTGAGCGTAACTTCCTTGAAGTGGAAACGCCCATGCTGCAAACCATCCCAGGTGGAGCAGCAGCTAAACCGTTTGAAACTCACCATAATGCGTTGGATTTACCGATGTATTTGCGTATTGCGCCTGAGCTGTATTTGAAGCGTTTAGTAGTCGGTGGTTTTGAGCGAGTGTTTGAAATCAACCGTAACTTCCGTAACGAGGGTGTCTCAACGCGTCATAACCCTGAGTTTACGATGCTTGAGTTCTACCAAGCGTATGCGGATTATGAAGATAATATGGATCTCACCGAAGAGTTATTCTGTGAGTTAGCGCAAGCTGTACTCGGTACTACCGATGTGCCCTATCAAGGTAAAATCTTCCACTTTGGCGAGCCGTTCCAACGTATTTCATTATTTGATTCAATCTTGAAATACAACCCAGAGATTACGGCTGCTGATCTTGAAGATATTGATAGTGCACGGGCTTTAGCTAAAAAACACGGTGCTAAAGTGATTGGTTTTGAAGGCATCGGTCAGCTGCAAACCATGATCTTTGAAGAAACGGTTGAGCAAAAGCTTGAGCAGCCGACTTTTATTACTCGCTATCCGTTTGAAGTGTCACCGCTGGCGCGTCGTAACGATGATGATGCAAACGTCACTGACCGCTTTGAGCTGTTTATTGGTGGCCGTGAAATTGCTAATGCTTACTCAGAACTCAATGATGCGGAAGATCAGGCGGAGCGTTTCTTAGCGCAAGTCGCCGATAAAGATGCCGGTGATGATGAAGCGATGCATTACGATGCTGACTTTGTTCGTGCGCTAGAATACGGTATGCCGCCGACAGCAGGTGAGGGTATTGGTATCGACCGTTTGGTGATGCTATTAACCGATTCAGCCTCGATTCGTGATGTGATTTTATTCCCACATATGCGTCCAGAGCACTAATCTGCGCAATGTCGCACCGTGAGTACAGGCATTCTGTGCTAACGGTGCGCCGCTTTAATTCTTCTTACAGTACAAATGAATGGAGCCAGTATGAGCGAACTTGACCTTCGACCCATCATCGCCGCAGGTATGGCAGGCGTTCTTGTAACCATCGCCACATTAAGCTATTACGGTTATTTGCATATTGCTAAGCCCAATGATGCATTGTTGCTGGCTGAGTACACCATGCTTAAAACCATTCCAGGTGAAGATTATAAAGCCTCGCTGAAACCCGCAGAACAGATGGCGCAATGCATGGATGGCATTATTGTATTGTTTGATCTTAAACAAAAAGGTTTAACCGGCGTTTTAGTGGATGATAAAAAACGAGCTGTACGTTGTGAATTCGATGCACTGTAAGCACAATATATAGTCCTTACAGTGCCTTAAAGCATCTCGCTTAGAACCTAAAGTTGGCTTGCCAGACGTTACATAACTGTGCAAGCTGAAGAGAACTTTAGTGGAGAGCGAGTATGATCCCAATTGATTCACGTTTACGCGAACATGTTCATTTACTTGGTGAGCTATTAGGCTCCACCATGCGCGAACAACGCGGTGAAGAGTTTTTAGAAAAAATTGAGCGTATCCGTAAAGGTGCGAAAGCGGCTCGCAGTGGTTCTGATGATGGTCGTCAGCAATTAACTGAAACTCTTGATCAATTACCTGAGGATGAGTTACTACCTGTTGCGCGTGGGTTTAACCAGTTTCTCAATCTAGCCAATATTGCCGATCAGTATCATTTGATACGTCGCCGTCGTGATGATGAAGAGCCTGCCTTTGAAGAGCAGATGCTCGCTTCAGTGCTAGAGCGTTTGCAGAGTGCAGGGCACAATCCGCAAAATTTATCCCAAGCCGTAGCTGATTTAAAGATTGAGTTGGTGCTCACAGCGCACCCAACCGAAGTCTCACGTCGTACCTTAATTATGAAATACGATGTGATTGCCCAGCAGTTGGCGGTACTGGATCATACTGATTTAACTGATGCCGAGCGTGAGAAAGTGATCGACAAATTACGTCGTTTAATTTCTGAAGTGTGGCACACCACCGAAATTCGTAGTGAGCAGCCAACCCCTGTTGATGAAGCACGCTGGGGCTTTGCGGTGATTGAGCGCTCACTCTGGCAGGCAATTCCCAATGTATTACGCCATGTGGATAAAACCTTAGAAGCCGCCGGCGGTGATAAATTACCCATTACTGCAACACCGATCCGTTTTGCAACCTGGATGGGCGGTGACCGCGATGGTAATCCGAATGTTACTGCACGCGTGACCAAAACAGTCTTGCTTTTAGCGCGCTGGATTGCCGCAGACTTATTTCTGCGTGATATTTCTCGCCTGACGGCTGAGTTGTCCATGCAGAAGGGCAGTCCTGAGTTGATGGCTTTGGTTGGTGAAACGGATGAGCCGTACCGTGTCCTAATGAAAAGAATCCGCGCGCGTTTACGTAAAACACGTGCTCAATTACAAGAGGCTATCTCCAGCGGTGCACCGTTATCAGAGGATCTGTTTCATAATACCGATGATCTACTGCAGCCGTTACTTTTATGCCATCGCTCACTGCATGAATGCGGTATGGGCTTAATCGCTGATGGTGATTTACTCGATACGATTCGCCGTACTGCAACCTTTGGCTTGTCCTTGGTGCGCTTGGATATTCGTCAAGATGCTGAGCGTCATACCAGTGCTTTAAATGAGATTACTCAATGGCTGGGTTTAGGTGAATATGAGCAATGGGATGAGGCACAGCGCCAAACATTTTTGCTCGGTGAGTTAGCCAATCGCAGACCATTATTGCCCAGTACTTTTGTCGCCAGCGCAGACACTCAAGAAGTATTAGAAACGTGCCAAGTTATCGCACAAACCTCGGCAGACTCCTTAGGTTCCTATGTGATCTCAATGGCGTCTGCACCTTCTGATGTGTTGGCGGTGCAGCTGCTGCTGAAAGAAGCAGGATTGAATCGTGCGATGCGTATTGCGCCATTATTTGAAACTCAAGATGATTTGCATAATGCCGCGGGTGTGATTGATCAACTACTGAGCTTAACCGATTACCGCGCGAGCCTAGCAGGGCCGCAAGAAGTGATGATTGGTTACTCTGACTCAGCCAAGGATGCTGGGACAACCGCTGCGGCATGGTCGCAGTACCGTGCACAAGAAGAGTTGGTCGCCGTCTGTGAGAAGCAAGGTGTTGAGCTGATTTTATTCCATGGCCGTGGTGGTACCGTGGGTCGTGGTGGTGGTCCTGCGCATGAGGCGATTTTGTCACAACCGCCAGGTTCTGTGGCTGGACACTTCCGCACCACTGAACAAGGTGAAATGATTCGCTTTAAATACGGCTTACCGGCAGTGGCTGCACAAAACCTCAATCTGTATCTGGCCTCGGTGTTGGAAGCTACTCTATTGCCGCCACCTACACCGAAAGCAGCATGGCGTGCGGTGATGGAACGTTTGGCGGCCGATGGTTTAGCCGCGTATCGCAAAACAGTGCGTGAAGATCCACTGTTTGTGGCGTACTTCCGTCAAGCTACGCCAGAGCAAGAGCTGGGACGTTTACCCTTAGGCAGTCGTCCAGCGCGCCGACGCACGGGTGGTATTGAAAGTTTGCGTGCTATTCCATGGATTTTTGCTTGGACGCAAACACGCATGATGTTACCGGCATGGCTGGGCTGGGAAACGGCCTTGCAGAATGCTATTGAGCGTAAAGAGGAGCCTCTGCTGGCAGAAATGCGAGATCAGTGGCCGTTCTTTAGAGCGCGTATTGATATGCTGGAAATGGTGTTGTTAAAAGCTGACTCCGGTATTGCACGCTTATACGATGAACGTCTGGTCGATGATGAGTTGCGTGGTTTTGGTGAGCAGTTGTATCAGCATTTAAGCCAAGCAGTCGAGCAGGTCCTACACTTAACCGGTGAGACGCATTTGTTAGAGCGTCATCCACAGGTACGCGCTTCGATCAGTGTGCGTGATACCTATCTTGATCCATTGCATTTGCTACAGGTTGAATTGCTGGCACGTTCAAGAGAGCAGGGTGAAGAAATTTGCCCAGCGATTGAGCAAGCGTTGCTAGTGACTGTTGCAGGTATTGCGGCGGGATTACGTAATACGGGCTAATTGAGATCTGCCCATCAGCGCATATAGGTATGCGTTGATGGGCAGTCAATTATTTAGATCATATTCTGTACTGACTGTTCGCGATTAAAAAGGCTTTAAAATCGCCAGCAGTACAATAACGATTAAAAATAATACCGGTAGCTCATTAAACCAACGATAGAATACATGGCCTTTCTGGTTAGTACCCGCGGCAAAGCGTCTATAAATAGCACCTAAAGAAAAGTGATAAGCGATGAGTAAAACCAGTAATGTCAGCTTGACATGCATCCAGCCCATTTTCAGCAGTGCTGGATTCATATACAACATATAAACGCCAAGTAGTAACGTCGCAACCAGCGAGGGATGCATAATGCCTCGGTAAAGCTTACGCTCCATAATGATAAAACGATCTTGACTCGCCTTATCCGAGCTCATCGCGTGATATACAAATAAACGCGGTAAATAAAATAAACCCGCAAACCAACATACCACTGCGATAATATGGAAAGCCTTAATCCATAAATACGTCATAACCAGCTCCAATGAGGAAATAGCGTATATGGTAGTCTGCACAGGGTGCAGTGTCATCTGTAAAGTGTTGGTTATATAGTTACATATTATTTTACTTCAAAGAGGGTGCATGCATGATTAAAGTCGCGAT
Source organism: Thiopseudomonas sp. (assembly GCA_035647155.1). GTDB lineage: Bacteria > Pseudomonadota > Gammaproteobacteria > Pseudomonadales > Pseudomonadaceae > Denitrificimonas. The sequence continues at coordinate 5,638 of DASRNZ010000090.1, read as the reverse complement.
TGTTGGCGGTACAGGTTATACAGGGGTTGAGTTGTTACGTTTACTCGCCTTACATCCGCATGCACAGGTTAAAGTGATTACTTCACGCTCTGAAGAAGGTGTTCGGGTGGCTGATATGTACCCGAATTTACGTGAAAGTTATCCGACCTTGGCTTTTACAGTGCCAGACGCCGAGGCTTTAACATCTTGCGATGTCGTGTTTTTTGCTACGCCGCATGGTGTGGCTCATGCTTTAGCCGATGAGATTCTGCAGGCTGGAACGCGAGTGATTGATCTCTCTGCAGACTTTCGCTTACAAGATGCTGATGAATGGGCGCAGTGGTACGGGCAGCCGCATGGTGCACCGCATTTAATTGCTGATGCTGTATATGGCTTGCCTGAAGTCAACCGTGATTCTATTAAAGATGCACGTTTAATTGCTGTACCAGGCTGCTATCCCACCGCTGTACAGTTGGGTTTACTACCTTTGATGGAAGCGGGTCTTGCTGACACCAAACAGATTATTGCCAGTTGTGCATCAGGTGTGAGTGGTGCGGGTCGTGGTGCTAAAGTGGGTTCGCTTTTTTGTGAATCTGCAGAAAATATGATGGCGTATGCTGTGAATGGCCACCGTCACTTGCCAGAAATCAAGCAAGAATTGAGTCGTGCCGCAGGAAAGCCTGTTGATTTGACCTTTGTCCCACACTTAGTACCGATGATTCGTGGTATTCATGCAACCTTGTATGCAACGGTTGTTGATCGCAGTGTTGATTTGCAAGCGCTATTTGAGCAGTACTATCAGGATGAGCCGTTTGTGGATGTATTACCAGCCGGTATTTTTCCACATACGCGTACTGTAAAAGGTGCAAATATGTGCCGTATTGCTGTGCAGCGTCCACAGGGTGGTGATGTGGTTGTCGTCATGTCTGCCATTGATAATCTAGTTAAGGGGGCGTCTGGCCAAGCTGTGCAGAATATGAATATTATGTTTGGCCTAGATGAAAGCAGTGGCTTAGCTAGCATTGCATTAATCCCTTAAGCGTTGGTAATAGTTGACCATAATGGTAGGATAAGTAGATAATGTTAACTATAGTTTTTACAGCGCGATGCTGGGAGAAAGTAAAATGAGTGTTGAATCCTTCGTCCCTGCCGCAATGCAGTTTACCCAAGGGGCCGCAAAAAAAGTTAAAGCTCTGGTGGAAGAAGAAGGTAATCCGCGTTTGAAACTGCGTGTGTTTATCACTGGAGGCGGTTGTTCTGGTTTCCAGTATGGCTTTACTTTTGATGAAGAGATGGCAGAAGATGACACCATCATTGAGCGTGAAGGTGTAAGTCTGATTATTGATCCTATGAGTTTTCAGTATCTGGTCGGCGCTGAAGTTGACTATACTGAAGGTTTGGAAGGTTCACGTTTTGTGATTAATAATCCCAATGCGACCACTACATGTGGTTGTGGCTCATCTTTCTCTATCTAAGTCGGTTGTTATTATGCAGGATAGACGGCGCCAAGTATGCGTAAACCACTGGCGCCAGTGACTGCAGGTCGATTACTTGGAATCCCTTCAAGACAGCAATGTGCAAGCCATGCAAATGCCATGGCTTCCATCCAGTCAGCTGAAACATCAATAGAGTCAGTGCTTGCCACAGAGCAATGTGGCAACAAACGACGCAAGCGTTCAAGCAAATCATAATTATGCGCGCCACCACCGCAGACCCATACTGCCTTGGTATCTGCCTGTGCAAATTGAATGGATTCAGCAATGCTGTGCGCTGTCAGTTCGCATAATGTTGCTTGCACATCTTGCTCAGCAATAGGGTTATGTTGGCTGAGTAAGTCCAGCAGCCAGTCTAAGTTAAACAGTTCACGCCCCGTACTTTTTGGACCTTGGGTGGCGAAAAAAGGTTCTTGCAACATCATTGCTAGCAGTGGTTGATTAACAGTACCGCTTGCAGCCCATGCGCCATCTTGATCGAATGGAGCATTCTTGTTGTGCTGAATCCAAGCATCCATTAAGACATTACCTGGCCCACAATCAAAACCATATGTGTCCTGTTGCTCCGCGAGTAATGTCACATTACTAAAGCCGCCAATATTTAAAATGGCACAAGGTTTGGCATGGTTTTGGAATAACATGTCATGAAAAGCGGGTACCAATGGTGCGCCTTGTCCGCCTGCAGCAATATCGCGGCTGCGAAAATCAGCAACAACACAGATCCCTGTTAATTCCACCAGTAAAGCAGGGCGGCCAATTTGCACAGTAAAACCCTGGTTAGGCTCGTGACGAATGGTTTGCCCATGGCTGCCGATAGCACGTATTTTTTGTGCTGGGGTGTCAGTGTCTGCGAGTAGTTGGCCCACGCCTTGCGCTGCAAGTTGTGCCCAGTGTTGTTCAGCGAGAGCGGCGCGATTGATTTCATCAGCACCGCTGCTGCATAAAGAAAGGAGATCGTTTTTGAGTTGTTGCGGCATGGGCATATATTGACTGGCAATGAGTCGACAGCCGGAATTGATATCAACTAAGCCGATATCAATTCCGTCCAGACTGGTGCCAGACATAATGCCGATATAAAGCATTGCTACTGCTGATTCAGAGCTAACTGCGTATCGCTATTTCGATCAAGTTTAGCGAGCAGAGGTTTGCTGAGCTCGAGGAAGCGTTGTTTCTCAGAAGCAAGTATTGGATCAGCCACAGGTAGCTTTTGACTTAAAGGGTCGACGTGTACACCATTAACGTGGAACTCATAATGTAAGTGCGGGCCTGTAGATAAACCTGTTGTACCGATATAGCCGATAATTTGTCCTTGCTTTACATTGCTTCCAGCGCGAACACCTTTAGCAAAACCTTGCATATGCGCATATAGCGTTTGGTAACTTTTGCCATGCTTGATCACAATGGTATTACCGTAGCCACCTTTGCGGCCAGCTAGGGTAACTCGACCATCACCTGTTGCTTTAATCGGTGTGCCACGTGGTGCAGCATAATCAACGCCTTTATGAGCGCGTATTGTATTTAAGATGGGATGTTTGCGGCCTATAGAAAAGCGTGAGCTGATTCGGGCAAAATCGACCGGTGTGCGAATAAAGGCTTTACGTAAACTTGAGCCATCTGCGCTGTAGTAACTCGTGCTGCCTTTCTTATCTGTATAGCGTACCGCTGTATACACTTTGCCACGGTTAGTAAAGCGTGCAGTGAGAATGTCGCCAGAACCGACGGTTTTGCCGTCGAGAGTTTTTTCTTCGTAGATCACTTCAAAATTATCACCAACGCGTAAGTCTTGTGCGAAGTCGATGTCGTACTCAAAAATACTGGCAACATCGAGTGCTAACTTATACGACAGGCCTGCTTTTTTTGTTGCAGAAAATAGAGATCCTTCAATCGTGCCTTGCGTATATTTTTCAACAGTTTGCGTGCTGGCAATATCTTTACGGAAAGTAAAATCGTCAGAATCTGACTGTCTTTCCAAGTAGATGGTTTCTAGTGGGCTGACTTGGCTGCTGACTGTTTGCAAAGTATGGCTTTCATCGAATTCAAATGTGATTGTTTGGTCAATTTTGAGATGGGTGAAGCGCTGAGCATCTTTACTTGAGGATAAGATTCTGTGCAGTACGTTGTTATCAAGTCCTGCTTTTACAAAGAGTACAGATAGTGTGTCACCACTGTTGACGGTCAGTGACTTTTTATATTGAAATGCATCAAGTTCAGCTTTAATTGCAGGCTCTTGCTCTACAGCTACTGTATGCAGTAAAGGTGCTGTATCCGCATTGGATGCCTGGTCTTCTGATTCAATGGTAATAAATGTCTTTTTAGCTTCTACTTCGCCTGATGGATAAACGAGTAAAGTCAGACAAAGTAATGCAGCAATTCCGCTTGCCGCAACGATGTGGCGCTTGGGGTAGCGCTTCTGTGTCGGAGTGATGTTTGTTGGCATAGTCTTAAAAGGTCTGCTGTGTGCGATGGGCTAAAGTATAATTAAAAACCTGCTACTGCAAGCCCGTATGTCTTAAGGCTTGAGCTGTGTCAGGTTTTATATTGAGTTTACACAATAATGTAGTTGGCCGTTGGTTAGTTTATCGGATGTGATAATTTGTTTTTAGTTCCTTATCTAGTATTCTTGTCGATTATCAATTTTTAAAATATGGTGTTCTGAGTATGAAAACCGTTGAAGAGCAATTGGCTATCATCAAGCGGGGTGCTGACAATGTCATTGTCGAGCAAGAGCTGGTTGAGAAATTAAAGCGTAATCAACCTTTACGTATTAAAGCGGGTTTTGATCCAACTGCTCCAGATCTGCACTTGGGTCATGCTGTGCTATTAAATAAATTACGCATGCTGCAGGAGTTAGGTCATCAGGTTGTTTTTCTGATCGGTGACTTTACTGGGATGATTGGCGACCCAAGTGGTAAGAGTGCAACGCGACCACCGCTTACTCGTGAGCAAGTCCTGGATAATGCTGAGACTTATAAGCAGCAGGTGTTTAAAATCCTTGATGAAGAGAAAACGGAGGTTGTCTTCAACTCATCTTGGCTTGAAAAATTAAGCCCAGCAGACTTCATCCGTTTAGCGTCTCATTATACAGTGGCGCGTATGCTCGAGCGTGAGGACTTCAGTAATCGATATTCAACACAGCAGCCGATCGCTATTCACGAGTTCTTATACCCATTAATCCAGGGTTATGATTCGGTTGCATTGCGTGCAGATGTTGAGATTGGTGGTACAGATCAAACCTTTAACTTGTTAATGGGGCGAGAGTTGCAGCGTGCGTACGGTCAAGAGGCGCAGTGCATTGTAACAATGCCGTTGCTTGAAGGTTTAGATGGCGTAAAGAAAATGTCCAAGTCGTTGGGTAACTATGTTGGTATCCAAGAAGCACCAGGTGCAATGTACAGTAAGTTGCTATCTATGCCGGATGCGCTGATTTGGCGCTATTTTGATCTTTTAAGCTTTCGAGATGCTGCAGAGATTGAGCAACTTAAGGCCAGTGTTGATCAGGGTGCTAACCCGCGTGACATTAAGATTGAGTTAGCGCGTGAGTTAATTGCACGTTTCCATGGTGATGAGGCTGCTGCGAATGCTCATAAGTCAGCGGGTAACCGTATGCAGGGTGGTGAGTTGCCTGAAAATCTGCCGACTATAGATGTAGGCGCTGAGAATGATATGCCTATTGCAGCTGTGCTTAATAGAGCAGGGCTGGTAAAGAATGCGGCGGGTGCGCGAGATATGCTTGCTGCTGGCAGTGTTCGAGTTGATGGTAATGTTGTTGACCGTGAGTTTGTCTTTAAGCTGGGTGCTGAGCATATATGCCAAGCTGGAAAGAAGAGTTTTGCTCGCATTAAACTGATTACAGAATAAAAACGCTTTATTTTTAAAATGCTATTGACAGGGTGCGCCTCTGCTGTAGAATGCGCACCTCGTTAGGCAAACAAGCTTACACCGGCCTAACGTAAGAGTTTGATTTTTAAGGGAATTATCTTAAAAAGAAAGCTTGACAGGGTAGCGGAACGCTGTAAGATACGCACCCTAGCAACGAGCAACGTAAGAAGCTCAGCGCTAACAAGGAGTTTCAAGAAGCTTTAAAGTTTCTTAAAATAAACCTTGACAGATAGTTCGGAGAGTGTAGAATACGCCTCCTCACTGAGTCACTCAGTGAAACGTTCTTT
>DASRNZ010000089.1:0-3669 GCA_035647155.1 Thiopseudomonas sp. | reverse complement strand
TTCAGCAATATTACCGTAGAGAACGGCTAAACCACCTTCGTGGGAGTAGGCGTGTTCAACACTGCGGATACAGCCTGTTTCACGGTCTAAATCCAGTGTCGGCCAGCGTGTGGCTTGGCTAAATGCAGTCTGGGTTGGAATACCGCCTGGGCCTGCTTTAAAGAAGGTATGCACAGCTTCATCGGTACTTTGGGTGATATCCCATTTGGCAATCGCATCACCCATGGTTTTGCTATGCACAGTTGGCAGATCAGTATGCAAAAAGCCACCGCGCGCTAAAGAACCTAAAATACTGAAGATACCACCGGCACGGTGCACATCTTCCATATGATAATCTTTGATGTTTGGTGCGACTTTACACAGCTCAGGTACCAAGCGTGATAAACGGTCGATATCCAGCAGGTTAAAGTCCATTTCTGCTTCTTGCGCAGAGGCCAATAAGTGCAGAATAGTATTGGTTGAGCCGCCCATAGCGATATCCAAACTCATCGCATTTTCAAAGGCTTTGAAGTTGGCAATATTGCGTGGCAGAGCTGACTCATCACCTTCTTTATAGTAACGATGGCACAGCTCAACAATGGTGCGGCCAGCTTGTAAGAACAACTCTTCACGGTCTGCGTGAGTGGCTAGAACAGTGCCGTTACCCGGTAAACCTAGGCCTAATGCTTCAACAAGGCAGTTCATTGAGTTAGCAGTGAACATACCTGAGCATGAACCACAGGTTGGGCAAGCGCTGCGCTCGTATTCGGCTACTTTTTCGTCTGATGCATCGTCATCAGCAGCGATCACCATGGCATCCACTAAGTCTAAACCGTGCTTGGCTAGCTTAGTTTTACCGGCTTCCATTGGACCACCGGATACAAACACCACTGGGATATTCAGGCGCAAAGCAGCCATCAACATACCCGGGGTGATTTTATCGCAGTTGGAAATACACACGAGAGCGTCGGCACAGTGTGCGTTGGCCATATATTCCACAGAGTCAGCAATGATTTCACGGCTTGGCAGCGAATAGAGCATGCCGTCGTGACCCATGGCGATACCATCATCCACAGCAATGGTATTAAATTCTTTAGCAACACCACCCGCACGCTCAATTTCACGCGCCACGAGTTGGCCCATATCTTTCAGGTGTACGTGGCCTGGAACAAACTGGGTAAAGGAGTTAGCGACGGCAATAATGGGCTTATGAAAATCTTCATCAGTCATACCAGTAGCACGCCATAGTGCACGGGCACCCGCCATATTGCGGCCGAAGGTAGAGGTTTTCGAACGATAATCAGGCATCAGAAATTCCTGCAAAAATAAAATAAGGGCGATAAGTGCATCTGCAACTGTTGCTGCGGGGTGACCGTGCGATCGGCAAAGCATACTTAGGCTCGCCGTGGGTAGTGACGAGAATGATTTCATTCTACGCTGCCCTAAGCGGGTGGGCAAAGGGCAGCGTAGTTTTGCTTGAGCGAGGTTAAGTCGGTGAACTTAACTGTTCGGCAAAATGCGACACACAGTGTATTTCAGATGACGGGTATCAGGGATCGCTGGGTGCATGGGGTGATCGGCACTTTGGCCGCTTTGCTCAAGAATCTGAATATTGCGATCCAGATGGCGTGCGCTAGCCAGCAAGGTGCTGTGCATGCTTTCTTCAGTGAAAAACGGTGAGCGTGATGAGCAAATTAAAATACCGTCACGGCTGAGCAAACGGATGCAATGCTCATAGAGTTTGCGATAACCGGCTTCACCTGATTTCACATCTTTTTTACGCTTAATAAAGGCCGGTGGATCAACAATAATCACATCAAAACGTTCTTCATCGCTTTTCAGTGCTTGCAAGGTTTCCAGCACATCGCCTTCGGCGCAGAGTAATGTTTCACCGATATCATTAAGTTGTGCGTTATTTTCTAAGGCATCTAACGCTTGCGCAGAAGCATCAGCACAGAGCACTTCGCTGGCACCAGCCAGTGCTGCAGGAATGGCCCAGCTACCGACATCGCTGTACACCGACAACACACGCTTATCAGTGCAATAGACTGCAGCTTGTAAGCGATTAAAGCGTTGGTCGTAGTTCCAACCCAGCGTTTTTTTCTGCATGAGTGGTGCGTTATAGACCAGATCATTTTCCAGCAACTGCACCCACTCTGGTACATCACCAAAGGCCACTTCTAAGTAGCGCTCTAAGCCTTCGCCGTCGCGGGTGGTGGAGTCATTACGCCACAGTACGCCTGTGGGTTTGCATACTTGCAACAGCGCTTCGAGAATAATATCTTTATGCGGCTCCATGCAGGCGGCAGTGATTTGCACCACTAAAATGTCACCAAAGCGATCGACTTCCAGGCCGGGTAATAAATCACCTTCAGCATGCACTAAGCGATAGAAAGGCTCAGTAAAGAGGCGCTCGCGCAGTGATAGAGCAATATTCAGGCGATGGACTAACAGCGATTTATCCAGACGATGCTCAACATCCCGTGAGACTAAACGTGCACAGACTAAGGTTTGCGGGCTCATCACCGCCACGCCCAGCTGTTTGCCAGAAGCGCTTTCGACAATGACTTGATCACCGACTTTAAACGCATTTAAAGGGGATAGTTTGGTATCAATTTCATTGCTATAGACCCACAAGTGTCCGCTGCGCAAACGGCGATCAGAGTTGGATTTTAAGCGTAAAGAAGGCAGTGACATGGGCATCTCCAAATAAACAATGTGCAGAGTATAACGATTGTCTTCGGCGCTGGTCTGATTTTCACCGTAGGATGTGGCGATTTATAGCAACCTAGCGTATTGATTGGGTATCGATGCATTCAATCGTTTTTTAAAGTATCAGTAAAAGGTCGTAAGCATGTTTAAAGTATTTAAAGTGCGTAGCAAGCGATGGTTATTAGGCGTGGGATGCACAGGCCTTATACTTGGTTTAATGCATTATTTTCATTGGGATGATCGCCTGCTTTTTCTATGGCAAGAGCGCTATACCAGTGCGCAAGAGCAAGCTGAAAGTATTTGGTTGCCAGGTTATCGTGCAGTGATTCAAGCCAAGCCGTTAGCCGGATTGGAAAAAGCTGAAACCTCAGGATTGAGTTGGAGTCCGTTGAGCAATACGCTATTTACCGTCACTGGCAGAATACCCAAGTTGGTCGAGTTATCCTTAGAGGGTGAAGTACTGCGCGTGGTTGAGTTGCGTGGTTTTTCTGATCCTGAAGGGGTTGAAGTGCTGAGCGATGGGCGTATTGCCATTATTGATGAGCGCCGCGGCGAATTGACCGCCTTTTATTTGCCGTTGGATGCGCAGTTTATTGATGGTGATACCTTGCCGTCGATTAGTTTAGGCGCTATGGCATCGAGTAATAAAGGTTTTGAGGGAGTGGCTTGGGATGTACGCAATCAACGCATCTTACTGGCTAAGGAGCGCAGTCCCTTTGGTTTATTCAGCCTACCTTTTCCTGATGCAGCCGATAGCCTCGAGATGCCGGTATTTGCTTTGCAGGAACTGCCGTCGGCGCAAGTCTTTATGCGCGACTTTTCATCGTTAGCGGTTGATCATCGTACTGGGCACTTATTAGTCTTGTCGGATGAGTCGCGCATGCTGTTGGAGCTCGATGAGGAGGGTCATCCTGTTAGCTTTATCAGCCTAGCTATGGGTTTTAATGGTTTAACCCGCAGCATTAAGCAAGCTGAAGG
>DASRNZ010000088.1:0-4557 GCA_035647155.1 Thiopseudomonas sp. | reverse complement strand
CGCATGATAAGCCTGTGGTAAATGAAGATACAGCTTGCTGGTCGTGCGGATCATGCAGAGCAATGCGATACCAAGTAAGCGTGGCCCATGCGCCAAACAAGTTGCTCAATTACCCAGAACACCTCGGAGCCCTTAAAGACCCTTTAATGCGTTTAATTCGACAAATAAACTCGAAGCAATGGAGGGCTCATGATTATGAAAAATGGTCTTAGGCGCTATTCATAAGGGGATCACACGAGTCCAGAAAGTTAAAAGCCCCGCATTACTGCGAGGCTTTGCAAGGGTGCTGACACTAATTGGCCAACAGGTTATCAACGTAATGGTTTAACTGCACTGGCACTGACCGCAGAAACTTGATTGTGCCAACCTTGCCGTACAAATGTTGCCAAGGCAGCCACTTCCGCATCACTCAAGCGCCATGCGTGACCTTGCACGAGGTACCCACCTCGATTAAGTTGAGCATTATCAGAAACGGGTTTGAACTCCACATTTTGTAATACCAACTCATTCCAAGCACGCAACCCCCAGCGTTGATTAAAGGGAAATTTCAATGCAGTATCCAGCACCTTGTTGTACACCGCTGGTACTTCTTGCATAAAGTACAGATACATCGACTGCACATCAGCCTCACTCAAAAAGCGATGGTTCTCATACGGCATCGCCGGATATAAATGAGCACCATCTTTGCGCAAGCCGTCATACAGCGACGCTCGGAACTCATCCAAAGAGTAAGCGCCAATGCCCGTTTTCTGGTCAGGGGTAATATTGGTTGAATAAATGGTTCCCAACGGACTCTCTATTTTCCGTTCCCCAGCAAAAGGTTGACCCTCATCAGCGGTATGACAAGCCAAACAGTTCGCTGCACGCATCACATACTCACCACGTGCGACAGTGACTGCAGATTGTGCTTCATTCAAAGCTTTACTTGGCGTGTACTGCACAGGTACCCAGACCATGGCAGCAATAGGCAATAGGCATTATTTTTCTCTATATAGCGTGGCGCATTGGCGTTGCTCAGAACATTACCACACTGATCAATTGTAAACAGCAACCGCACGCAAACAAAAACCCAGCTCAACAGCAAACCTAATCACTCAGCACAAAAAAGCAAACCTGCATATTTTACTGAGCTACTCAGCGCAATATGCAGGCTTGAGTTAATGTCTTTAGCAAGATTTATTAGGTAAAAATGCTATACAACACCACAGCAATTGCCAGGACTGGCAGAGGAATCAACACACTCACGACAAAGGCTGCCGGGTAAGCACGCTGGTGCGTCTCTTTACAGATCGCACGGATCGTGGTCACCACATAACCATTATGCGGTAGAGAATCTAAACCACCTGAAGCAATCGCAGAAATACGGTGCATGGCGCCATTATCTAAACCCATACCTTGATAAATCGGAGCCAAGATCGGCAAGGCGATGCCTAAACCACCCGAAGCAGAACCGGTAATACCAGCAATCACAGTGACCGCCACTGCAAGCCCCGCATACTCCAAGCCGGGCATGTCGGTCAGAAAGGCAACGATATTGGCAAAAGCTGGTGACTTTGCTGCTACGGCACCAAAGCCGACCACCGCACAGGTATTAGAAATCGCAATTAAAGCATTTTCACTGCCCTCACTGATCATTTTCCCAGGTGATTCAATGGTTTTACGAAACAACACATAACCTATTAACAAGCTGCTGACCATGGCCGCCAACAAGGCTTCAATCACGCTAATATAATAACTGAGCAAGTTAAAACCACCGACTAAAACCACCAAGGGTACAATCGCGCTGATAAAACTCACCAGCGACTCTTTGCTCACAGCCGCCTCGCCATACCCTTCAGGCAAATCAAACTCTTCACCATTGGCCGCAGCGCGATTAGCCATATATTTCAAAGCGTAACCACCAGCGAGCATAATCAGCAGCGCCATCAATACACCAATAATACCGCCAGCAGTCGCCGTGGTACCAAAGTAAGTGGTGGGAATTAAGTTTTGAATTTCCGGAGAACCCGGTGACACCATAGTGAAGGAAATCGAGCCGAAAATAATTGCTGCTGGAATAAAACGGTGCGCAATATTCGCGCTGCGAAACAGCTCAAATGCAATGGGATACAAAGTAAAGCCCACCACAAAAACGCTGACACCACCGTAAGTCAAAATTGCGCCTGCACCCACCACTGCCATAATGGCGCGCTGTGGACCCAGTACCGCTTTAGATTTATTAGCAATGGCCAGTGCCGCACCACTGTCGTCCATTAGACGACCGAAAATAGCCCCCAGTAGAATCGCTGGGAACCAAGTGGTAAAGAAGCCAGTGAAACCATTCATATAATACTTGAGCATGGCCTCGCCCAAATTCATTTCACTAGTCAGCGCAACCACAATCGCGCAAACAATAGCCGAGACAATAATGCCGATCCCGCGCATGGTCATAACAACCAACAATGACAGCCCAGCAAACAGGCCAAGATAGTTTAGTAGCAGCATGGTGAGAGTTCCTATTATTATATTATTTTTGAAATAGGCCCCTTAATCTCCTTTAAGGGTTAACTCGAGTCTAAAAACCACACCCACAATTTACAACCAAACGCACGCGCAGATAAGCTGTGCATTTTTGCAGAACAGTAAAGATCTTTAGGGTTTCAGACGGGCAGGAATGCGCAGAATAAATTATTAAATACAGTGTTATATGGGTATTTAAACGACGACAAAACTGTGTCGTAAACGATACAAAGAATGGCAGACTTTATCGTGTGCTTTACGCACTCTAATACAGAACTGATAGTGCGGAGAAAACCAAATTTCAGACACAAAAAAGCCCCGCATTACTGCGAGGCTTTCTTTGATATGGTGCCGGCACCAAGAGTCGAACTCGGGACCTACTGATTACAAGTCAAAATGCCAAGCACCCCTTTTTAAGGGTTGAAAACTCCTCACATACTCAGGTTTAAAAGCACCTCTCAGATTTCTTTCTGTGAGGTAGTCATGAAAAAAGTAGCTGTTATTTCCACTAAAGGTGGCGTAGGCAAAACCACAACAGCAGTCAACCTAGCAGGTATTGCTGCTGATGCTGGAAAGCGTGTCCTGCTCCTTGATCTGGACATTCAACCAACTCTGTCCAGTTATTTCCACCTAGAAGCAGAAGCTGATGGCGGCATATTTCAGCTCGTTGGCTTCAACGAGACTCGCCACAGCGAAATCATCTCCGGTACCTCCATACCGAACCTTCATGTCATCAAGTCAAATGATGATCAGGGCCAGCTGAACAGCCTGCTACTTAACGCTGCTGACGGTCGCCTACGACTTCTTCGTTTACTGGAAGTATTTAAAGACGACTACGACTTAGTTGTCATGGACACCCAAGGCGCACGCTCCGTTACGCTCGAAATGGCATTGCTGGCAGCTGACACCGCAATCTCTCCAATTATCCCGGAGCTACTCGCAGCACGTGAGTTTCGGCGTGGAACCATAGCGCTGTTTGATGAGCTTAGTAGCTATCAATACATGGGTATTCAGCTGCCAGAGTTGCAGGTCTTTATCAACAGAGCCGATGCGGTCACAACTGATGCACGATTGATTACAGAAAACCTGCACAGCACATTTGATGGTGATTCAGGCATTCGCGTACTCGACACATCTGTTCCCAACCTAGCCTCATACCGACGCGCAGCAAGTCTTTCAATGCCTGCCCACCGAATTGAAACACGCAAACCGTCAGGCAGAAAAGCTCCGTCAGCATTGGAAACAATGACTGCACTGGCCATTGAGCTTTTCCCAGAGTGGGCAGATGACTTTCGACAGCTGACCCCAGAGAAAGTAAACAGCATGTTCGATGCTTCTACGCTTGCTCAGTTTGAGGCTGGGGAAGGTAGCGAATGACTAATTTATCCTCATCTACACCCTACTCGTTCGAAGCAGAACACGCCGTACTAGGCGGACTGATTCTGGACAACCAGACCTGGGACCTCATTGCCGGAGTGCTTAACGAGTCGGATTTCTTTCAGTTTAACAATAGGCAGCTATTCAAACTGATCCGCGAACTTTCTGAGCGCAGCGAGCCTTTTGATGTCATAACCATTTCCGAACTTGCCATGCAGCGCGAGATGGGCGATCAGGAGTTTTTGGCCTATGTCGGTGAGATATGTCTCAACACCCCTTCTACTGCAAACATTGAAGCCTACCGCGACATTGTTCGAGAGCGCTCACAGCTGCGACGACTGATCAAGATTGGCCATGATTGCACCCGCCTAGCCAGCTCTAAAGAGGCTATCAGTGAAGATGTACGTGAGGAAATTGAGCGGGAGCTGTTCACGCTTTCGTCCGAATCAGCCAGCAATTTTACCGACCTCCGGGCGGTCATGTTGGAGGTGATTGATGAAGTGGATTTCGCCGTTCAAAACAACATCAGCTTACTAGGCCTAGACACTGGACTGATCGACCTAAACAACCTTACTGGTGGTTGGTTTACAGGTCTCAACATACTTGCCGCAAGGCCTTCAATGGGAAAAACAGGTCTGTGTCTCAGATTCATCCAAGCAGCTTTAGACACATTACCTAAAG
>DASRNZ010000087.1:0-17544 GCA_035647155.1 Thiopseudomonas sp. | reverse complement strand
GGTGATAGCAAGCTCGCCCAGCAAGTCCAGATAACAGTGGGCTGTCATGGGTGCGCCACGGTCTTGGTGTAACGTCAAATTGTTGGGCTCAATATCGTAACGCTCATAAGCTTGCTCAATCAGCTGGCTTGATAGCGCACTATTCTCTTTATGCGAAAGCATCCACGCTACGATATAGCGACTGAATAAGTCCATGATGACGTACAGCGATAGGTATTCACCGCGCTTCTGAGTGGCGAGCTTTGCAATATCCCAGCTCCAAACCTGGTTGGGCGCGGTTGTCTTGAGGCGAGGCACAGGCTGCTTGCTAGCAGGCCTTTGGTTTCGACGCTCGCCATTCATGCTTTCCTCACGCAACAGGCGGTGCATAGTGCTGATAGAGCACAGGTAAATACTGTGCTGCAGCAAACTGTAATAGACTTGAACAGGCGGTTGATTGGCATATTCATCGCTGTAAAGAACCTCTTTGACTTGCTCCCGCTCCTGCGCACTCAGCGCCTTCGGCTGCACAGTTTCTTTACGTTTACGGCGATAAGGACTGGGCGGGCCGCAGAAAAAATATCGTTTACGAGCTGCCCGCAAGCTGTTACGACATACGTCCAGCACATCACATGCCTGACGTTCAGAAATAGCGTCCGGTAAAGGATCAGCCACCAACAAAGTCATGACTCGCTCTCTTCGAGGCTGTCTAGCAGTTCCAAGGCTTTTTTTTGGAGCATTAAACAGCCGTCTTTCACTTCCATTTGGCGACGCAGGCGCTGGTTTTCTTTCTCAAGTTGCTCAATACGTTTCTGTTCAGGAGTTTTCTTAGATGAAGGACCCGGCGCAGACTTTTTCAGCCCCGCCACACCTTGTTCAGCAAACTCACGCCGCCATTGAGCGAGCTGGTTTGAGTATAATTTTTCACGGCGCAACAAGGCACCGAGCTCACCATGTTTACAGGCGTCCGCTTGTTGTAGAATTGATAGCTTGTACTCAACTGTAAAGATCCTGCGAGTACGTTTTTCCAGCTTGGGATCTGGGATAACTTTGGGTTCAACAGTAGTCATTGGCTTTGGCATTGCGCTCTCCTAAACACCCTGATTTGTATGTTATCTCAAAATCAGTTGGCTCATGCTTAGGTTGACACACAGGGCATCTCTAGTGCCATAGTTTAAGACATATGCACAGCAGAATATGACCTTATTAGACCTGGATGGTTCAGTAGTTCTAAGTCAGCTTTAAAAGCTTTATGTGTGGTTTGAAGGGCTTGTTTTTGTTATGCCGGCTTCTTTTAAATAGAGAGAGTTTTGTTTTGAAAAAAGTTAGTAGTTGTTTTTTGACTAATGAACCCCATATTCACTACATCGCCCGCCCAGTGTGGCTTGTTTAAGTAACTATGGAGTTAATACAGATGGCTGTTGAAGCACAAAAAGAAACATTAGGTTTCCAGACCGAAGTCAAACAACTGCTACATTTGATGATTCACTCGTTGTACTCAAATAAAGAAATCTTTCTACGAGAGTTGATTTCCAACGCCTCGGACGCGGCAGATAAATTGCGTTTTGAAGCGCTGTCTGCTCCTGAGTTATTAGAGAACGATTCTGAGCTAAAAATTCGCATCAGCTTTGATAAAGAAGCCAATACGCTCACCATTGAAGACAATGCTATTGGTATGAGTCGTGATGACGTGATTAATCATCTAGGTACCATTGCTAAATCAGGCACTGCCGAGTTTTTTAAGAATCTGTCCGGTGATGCCAAGAAAGACTCACAGTTGATTGGTCAGTTTGGTGTGGGCTTTTATTCTGCATTTATTGTTGCTGATAAAGTTGAAGTCTTTACTCGTCGTGCTGGTTTAGCCGCCTCAGAAGGTGTGCTCTGGAGTTCAGAAGGTGAGGGCGAGTTTGACTTGTCTAACATCGAGAAAGCTGAGCGCGGTAGCCGTATTGTGCTGCACTTAAAGAAAGCAGAAAGTGAATTTGCTGATGGTTTTCGTTTACGTAATGTCATTAAAAAGTATTCTGACCACGTTGCACTGCCGATTGAGTTACCTAAAGAAGAAACAGGTGGCGAAGCGGATGCACCGGTGAACACTGAATGGGAAGTGGTCAACCGTGCCAGCGCACTGTGGACACGCCCACGTACTGATATTAAAGATGAAGAGTATCAAGAGTTCTATAAGCATGTGTCGCATGACTTTGAAGATGCTTTGAGCTGGAGCCACAACAAAGTTGAAGGCAAACTTGAGTACACTTCACTGTTGTATGTACCGACTCGTGCGCCGTTTGACTTGTATCAGCGCGAAGCACCACGTGGCTTAAAACTCTATGTGCAACGTGTGTTTATTATGGATCAGGCGGATGAGTTTTTACCGCTGTACCTGCGCTTTGTAAAAGGTATTGTCGATTCCAACGATCTATCATTGAATATCTCGCGTGAGATTTTGCAGAAAGATCCAGTCATCGAAAGCATGAAATCCGCACTGACTAAACGTGTGCTGGATATGCTGACTAAAATGGCGAAAAACAGCCCAGAAGATTATGCGAAATTCTGGAGCGCTTTTGGTCAGGTGCTCAAAGAAGGCCCAGCTGAAGATTTCTCTAACAAAGAGAAAATTGCCGGTCTGTTACGTTTTGCGTCAACTCACAGTGGTAATGACGAGCAAACGGTTGGCTTAGGTGACTATATTGCGCGTATGACTGAAGGTCAGGACAAAGTCTACTACTTGACTGGCGACAGCTATGCACAAGTGAAAAACAGTCCGCACCTGGAAGTGTTCCGCAAGAAAGGCATTGAGGTTCTGCTGCTAACTGATCGTATTGATGAGTGGCTGATGAGCTACTTAACTGAGTTTGACGGTAAGACCTTTGTTGATGTGGCACGCGGTGATTTAGATTTAGGCGCGTTGGATACTGAAGAAGACAAGCAAGCGCAAGACGAAGTGGCTAAGAGCAAAGAAGCACTGGTAACACGCTTGAAAACAGCGCTGGGAGATCAAGTGGCGGATGTGCGTGTATCGCATCGCTTAACCGATTCACCGGCTATTTTAGCCATTGGCGAGCAAGATTTAGGTCTGCAAATGCGTCAGATTCTAGAAGCCAGCGGGCAAAAGGTGCCTGATTCAAAGCCTGTCTTTGAGATTAACCCAGCGCACAGCTTGGTTGAAAAGCTTGATGCTGAAACGGATGAGCAGCGCTTTGCTGATTTATCGCTGATCTTATTTGATCAGGCAGCATTAGCCGCCGGTGATAACTTAAAAGACCCTGCAGCTTATGTGCAGCGTTTGAATAAACTGCTGGTTGAATTAAGCCGCTAAGTTTATAGGGCTCTACAAAAAAACCGCGAATTAATCGCGGTTTTTTTGTTTCCAGTCTTAGGCCAGCATTGAGCTGTTATCCAAAGATTGAAAGATGACTTATTTGTCGAGCACAGTGACCAAGGTCGTGGCGTTGATCAAGTTGTCACCGACCGGGCAGCGCTCTTCGATCTTGTCGAGAAAGGCTTGTTTCGCTGTATCATCCAAGTCTGCATCAATCTTGACCTTGAGGCGCATTTCTTGGAAGCCGGCACGGGCTGTAGTTTCACGGCCCAATAAGCAATCTGGATCGTAATCAGCTTCCACTTCAAAGGTCATGCCGTGCAGTTTGATTTTTTCTTGCATCGCTATAATGCGACCCAAGCTACCTACGCAGCCTGCATAAGCCGCAAGAATCAACTCGGGTGGTGCTGGACCTAAATCTGCACCTCCGGCATTTTTAGGCTGGTCCATATAGACCTTATGCTCGCCGCACATAACTTCAATGGTCATGCCTGCACTCATATGACCTGTTGCGCGCAAGGTTTTTAATGCCATGGTTTATAGCTCCTTAATTATTTTTTAGGAAATTGAATAGTTAAATTTAAGGATATTATACAGAAGTGTAGAGTTTTTGATATGCTTAATACTAAGCGAGTAGGCACTTGTAATAGTGCCTGCTCGTTTTGAGAGGGATTGTGCGAAGTGTTAGCTGCGGCCTTTAACCGCCTTATTATTGACGCTACCGTTTTCTAGAATAATTTGGTATTCCTTACCGTCGCGTTCAACTTGTTGCAGGCGTACCAGTAAAAAATCCCAGTCTTTAGCAAACCAGAGAATAGTAATACGTTTACTTTGGGTTGGGTCGCGCACGCGCTCAACTTTAATGGCATCCACTGTACCGACCATGGTCTCCACGGCCTCTTCACCTAGCACGCGAAAATCGTAGGTATCTAAATCATCACCATCCAGCACTTGATAGGACATGCTGGTTTTGCCCTCAGCAATATCGCGCTGCAAGGCCAGCTGGTAAGAGGATTTATCTTGCACGCCTTGAATCAGTGTGAGATTAATCGCTTTGCCACGGTCGCTACCGGTGACACGCTGGGTGCTCCAGTCAAAATCTTGTTTGATTTTTTTCGACTTGCCCATCCCTGTGCGTGCATAGCGATATTTTTGCGGTTGTACATCGCCATTGACGAGATTGAGCCAGCTGGTTTCAGTGAGGCCAGCGACTAACATTGAGGCAGAAAAATCCAGCTTCCAGTCACCGTTGGCTTGCTTTTGCAAACTGCGTTCAGCTTTGCCAGTAAAGGGTACTTGCTTCCAATCCGCAGTATAACTTGCGGAGAAGGGCTGCAACTCTGCAGCCATCACGCTGACTGGCAGGCTGAATGCGGCCAAGATGAAAAATAGAGCACGGCGCATGGTTTGGATCTCCTAAGAGTGGAACTGAAAGCCTGAGCTGGCTAAGGGTTGTCCATCCAGTACAGCACCTTGCTCGCTGAGACGTAAACGGTTTTCGGCAAACCAACGTACGGCCAGCGGATAGATCTGATGCTCTAAAGCATGCACTTTTTCAGCTAACTGCTCAGCTGTCTCGTCTGAGCTAATTGACACTGCAGCTTGTATGACTACTGGTCCGCCGTCGAGTTCCTCAGTGACAAAGTGCACGCTGCAGCCGTGTTCTTGATCGCCTTCATCAAGTGCCCGTTGATGGGTGTTTAAACCCTTGTGCTTGGGCAGTAGAGAAGGGTGGATATTCAGCAGGCGCTGGGCATAGTGCCGCGTAAATTCAGGCGTTAAAATACGCATAAAGCCCGCCAGCACTACAAGGTCAGGTTGATGCTGATCAATCACATCCATTAGAGCTGTATCAAAAGCCAAACGATCGGCAAACTCTTTGTGATTAAGCACATGCTGAGTAATGCCGGCTTGTTCTGCGCGAACTAAGCCATAGGCATCGGCACGATTACTCACCACTGCGCGGATGCGTGCAGTAGGGTGATCGACTAAGTCATCCATAATTGCTTGCAGGTTGCTGCCTGATCCGGAGATCAGGACAACGATATTGCAGGGTTTTGAATGGTGCAAAGTTGAGTCAGTCATTAATGGCTTTTTAAGTTGTTAAGAACGATACGCTCAGCGTTTTCACCAGCGGCTTGGATATGACCCATTACCCATGGCTTCTCGCCTGAATTTTCTAAGTGCTCAAGGACTGTAGCTTGTTGCTCAGCCGCCACACAGATCACCATACCAACGCCGCAGTTTAAGACGCGGTGCATTTCAACTTCGTCAACGTTACCTTGCGCTTGTAGCCAGTCAAACACTGCTGGACGCGTCCAGCTGGCCACATCAATCACAGCTTGTGAATTGGCGGGCAGTACGCGTGGGATATTTTCCAGCAAACCACCACCGGTGATGTGTGACATAGCTTTCACAGCGCCCGTTTCTTTGATCAGCTTCAGCAATGGCTTCACGTAAATACGCGTGGGTTCCATCAGTAAGTCGCTCAGTGCCTTGCCGTCCAACTCTGTGGTTTGAATATCAGCTTTAGACACTTCAATGATTTTACGGATCAGAGAATAGCCATTAGAGTGTGGGCCTGATGAAGGCAGAGCTATCAATACATCGCCAGCTGCAACTTTGCTACCATCAATGATTTCTGATTTCTCAACAACGCCCACACAGAAACCTGCGAGGTCGTAGTCTTCGCCGCTGTACATACCTGGCATTTCAGCAGTTTCACCGCCGACCAGAGCACAACCTGCTTGCTCACAACCTTCGCCAATACCGGTCACAACTTGTGCAGCGATATCAACATTGAGTTTGCCGGTGGCGTAGTAGTCGAGGAAAAACAGCGGCTCAGCACCGCTAACGATCAAGTCGTTCACGCACATAGCAACCAGGTCAATACCAATTTTTTCGTGTTTATTTAGATCAATGGCTAAACGCAGTTTAGTACCGACACCGTCAGTACCAGAGACTAATACCGGCTGACGGTAGCCTTCAGGAATCTCACATAAAGCGCCAAAGCCACCAAGGCCACCGAGCACTTCAGGGCGTGCAGTGCGTTTAGCAACGCCTTTAATGCGTTCAACGAGAGCTTCACCAGCGTCGATATCTACACCAGCGTCCTTGTAGCTTAAAGAGGTTTTATTGTTGCTCATGAATTGGGCCTTTGCGAAGTATGCGAAAAATACGATTAATTGCGCGATTTTATCAGGCTTCAGGCCGAGCGGCCATCATCGCAGCAAAAAGTGTGGTCAAAACTGGATAAAGAATACAAATGGCGCATAAAAACACAGATAAGACTTAAATTGAGTGTGGTGTGGCAGATTGAGTGTGCTTATAACTCGACGCGTGCTGGTTGGTGACCTTGTTCGCGATAACGGACAAAGTTCTGTCTGCTAATTTTGAGCTGCTCAGGTTCTTGATTGACGATCTCAATAACACGAGTAAAGCAGTCAAGATGTTGGGATATTTTAGGGTTCAGATTAATTAATACCGCATTATCAAAATGAGGGCGCTCATCTACACCGATTAACACGGGCGATTGGGCTGTGCTGTTGTAGGGTTCATGCGGAATAAAACTGGCGCGTCGAAAAGTCCAGAGTAGATCATCGACTTCAGCTTGCTGCGCCGTACCATTGCAACGAATAAAAGTCATAAAGCCTGCACGCCAGGCTTTATGTGCCAAACGGCAGGCCGCAGTTAAGCGGTCCGCCGATTGGGTAGAAGGTAAAACGTAAAACTCTACTTTCACTGCGGGCGATCCAGTAGGTATTGAGTCAGCAAGGGCACTGGGCGACCGGTTGCACCTTTGTCTTTACCGCCGCTGATCCATGCCGTACCTGCGATATCCAAGTGCGCCCATGGGTAGTCTTTGGTAAAGCGTGACAGGAAGCAACCTGCAGTGATGGAGCCTGCTTTTGGGCCACCAATATTGGCAATATCTGCAAAGGGGCTGTCGAGCAGTTCTTGGTATTCGTCAAATAAAGGTAATTCCCACGCGACATCACTGGCTTGTTTACCGGCGCTGAGTAAGCTTTGTACCAGTTCTGGGTTGTTACCCATCAGGCCGCTAGTGCTGCTGCCTAATGCCACGATGCATGCACCGGTTAAGGTGGCAATATTGACCACAGCTTGCGGGTTAAAGCGCTTCACGTAAGTGAGGGCATCACACAATACTAAACGGCCTTCAGCATCAGTGTTGAGAATTTCAACAGTTTGGCCGCTCATGGTGGTGACGATATCACCCGGGCGGGTTGCGCCACCGCTGGGCATGTTTTCTGCGCAGGACAGAACACCAATCACGTTGATCGGCAATTGCAGTTCTGTCAGAGCTTTAAACGTACCCAGGACACTGGCTGCACCGCCCATGTCGTATTTCATTTCATCCATGCCAGCGCCAGGCTTGAGGCTAATACCGCCAGTATCAAAGGTGACACCTTTACCCACTAGCACATAGGGCTGTTTGGTTTCATCATCAGCGCCTTGATAATTCAGAATAATCATACGTGCTGGCTGATCACTGCCTTGTGCAACGGCTAATAAAGCACCGGCGCCGAGCTCTTTAAGCTGCTCTTCTTCCAGTACTTCAACGCTAAGGTTTTTATGTTGCTTGCTCAGCTCTAGCGCTTGTTCTGCAAGGTAGCGCGGGTGACAAATGTTCGGCGGCATATTGCCTAAGTCGCGAGTAAACGCCATACCTGTAGCAATTGCTTTTCCTTGCTGGCAGGCTTTCTCAACGGCTTCCTGCTGTGCTGCGGTGCAGACAAAAGTGATAGCGTTGAGGCTCACAGTTGGCGCTTTTTCGGTTTTGAACTGATCAAAGACATATAAGCCATCAGCTAAGCATTCAGCTACCAAGCGAGCACTGGTTAAGGCATCACGCTCGTCAAACTTCACATCAGCAAAAGCCAATGCTGCATCTGTAATCGACAAATTTTTGAACGTATTTAAAATTGCACTGACCAATTTGCGTGCATTGCGGTCAGACAGTTCAGCGTCTTTACCCGTGCCAACTAAAAGTACGCGTTGCGCTGATAGATTAGCGAGGTTGTGCAGCAATAATGTTTGACCCAGTTTGCCTTGGATATCACCTGCTTTGAGGTGAGCGCTGATGGCACCGTCGCAGAGCTTATCAATCAGCTGACCTTGGCTGTCGAGTTCGAGCTGTTCATTAACGGTTAATACAAGTGCGCTAGTTTTTAGCGTTTCAACTGAATTGGAACTGACTATAAAGTCCATACTCAAGGATCCTCAAGACAAAGGTAGATAGATGCAGGATAATGCTGTTCGTTTGCATCGGCGTGTAGGTACACTGCCATAATATGTATGACTAGTGTGAGCCGTGATAGGCAGTTTTGACAAGTACGGAGCCTTTACTTGATAGTTTTTCGTTATCTTTCTCGAGAAGTTTTGCTGGCCTTTAGTGCGGTCAGTGCGGTTCTGCTTGTGATTATTATGAGCGGCCGCTTTATTAAATACCTTGCGCAAGCCGCTCAGGGCATGCTCGATCCGGGTGTGTTACTGATGATTATGGGCTACCGCATTCCTGGGTTTTTACAGCTGATTTTACCTTTAGGGTTATTTCTAGGCATCTTACTGGCCTATGGACGCTTGTACCTTGAAAGTGAAATGACGGTACTGACTGCCACCGGAATGAGTGAGCAGCGCTTATTGTCCTACACTTTGCTGCCTGCGCTATTTGTAGCGCTGATTTGTGCCTGGTTGAGTTTTTTTCTAGCACCGCAAGGTGTACAGCGTGTGGCCAGTATTTTAAATGAGCAAGATGCCTTAACTGAATTTGACACCTTGGTGCCGGGGCGTTTTCAGTCGCTGCGTGGTGGCTCACGTGTGACCTATACGCAAGAGTTGTCCAGCGGCCGTGATGAATTGCGCAATGTGTTTATTTCAGAAAAGCGCAAAACGCGCCAAGCCGGTGACGCTGATGAAGCTATTACTGTGCTGGTAGCAAAAACCGGTCGTCAAGAAATTCAAGAAGACGGTAGTCGTTATTTGATCTTACAAGATGGCTATCGTTATGACGGTACGCCAGGTGAAGCTGATTATCGTGTGATTCATTACGATACTTATGGCGTCTTGTTACCCAAACCATCAGTCGAAGTTAAAATGGGTGAGCGCGAAACCATGGCAACCAGCGAATTGATCGGGCATCCAGAGTTGCGTATGCAGACTGAATTACAGTGGCGTTTATCTTTTCCTATCTTAGTACTTATTGTAACTTTAATTGCCGTGCCCTTGTCTCGGGTAAATCCACGTCAGGGACGCTTCTTAAAATTGTTGCCGGCTATTTTATTGTATATGGCTTATTTGGCTTTATTAGTCGCAGCGCGCAGTGCGCTGGATAAGGGTCAACTACCGATTGGCTTAGGTTTATGGCCGGTACATGGTTTGTTTTTAATGATTGGTCTACTGCTGGTGTATTGGCCGCGCTTGCAATTGCGTATCGCGCAATGGCGTGCAAATAAGGAGACGCAAGATGCGTAGGCTGGATCGCTATATTGGCAATAGCGTTTTTATAGCGATTATTGCCGTGCTGGGCATTATTACGGGCTTAGCTTTGTTATTCGCCTTTATTGATGAGCTCAATGATATTGGTGGGGCTTATAGGTTATTGGATGTGGCCAGTTATGTGGGCTTAACCGCGCCGCAGCGTATGTACGATATGTTGCCCATGGCGGCATTGATTGGTTGTCTTGTCGGCTTGGGCAGTTTGGCCAGTAACAGTGAGCTAACGGTGATTCGTGCTGCGGGTGTCTCTATTCGCCGTATTGTCTGGGCGGTGATGAAACCGCTGCTGGCGCTGATGTTAATTGGACTGTTGATTGGTGAGTATATCGCTCCTTGGGCATCGAGTCTGGCGCAGTCTAATCGTTCGCTGGCGCAATCTGAGGGCAAAGCGCAAAGCTCTAAACATGGCTTATGGCACCGTCAGGGTAATGAGTTTATTCATATCAATGCGGTGCAGCAGGGCGGCCAGCTTATTGGTGTGACGCGTTATATGTTTGATGATCAGCAGCGCCTCATACGCTCCAGCTTTGCTAAGCAAGCGCTCTACCAAGAGAATTATTGGCAGCTTGAAGATGTGGTTTATACTGATTTACAAGAGCGCAGTAGCCAGATTACGCAAGCAGCCAGTGAGCGTTGGGATGTAGAAATCACTCCAGAGTTGCTTAATACCGTTGTGATGGAGCCCGATACCTTACCGATCAGTGGTCTGTGGCAATATGCGCATTATTTAAGTGAGCAAGGCTTAAATGCTAACCGTTATTGGCTGGCATTTTGGGTCAAGGTTTTACAACCCTTGGTGACTGCAGCTTTGGTGTTGATGGCCATCTCTTTTGTCTTCGGCCCCTTGCGTTCCGTGACCTTGGGTCAACGTGTGTTCACCGGTGTCGTGGTCGGATTTGTCTTTCGTATCGCGCAAGATTTGCTAGGTCCTGCCAGTTTAGTGTTTGGCTTTGCACCCATTGTTGCGGTGATTTTGCCAGCTTTAATATGTGCAGGATTCGGATTTTGGCTGCTGCGTCGAGCAGGTTAAGGCTTTATATATCCTTTGAGTGATTGCCAATTGTAGGTTGCATGGTTAAAGTGTTGGCCCGTTTTATCTGTCGGGTCGACACTTATTATTATGACACCACTTCAACGCTATCAAAACGATTTACAACGCGCCGATTTCTTCCGCGATGCTGCCCAAGAAAATGCTGTACGCCATTTACAACGTCTCTATGATGATTTAGTTGCAGAATCGCCGAGCACCGGTTTATTTGGACGCTTAATGGGTAAAAAGACTCCGCAGCCCATTAAAGGCGTGTACTTTTGGGGTGGCGTAGGTCGTGGAAAGACGTACTTAGTTGATACGTTTTTTGATGCGTTGCCGTTTGAGCAAAAAATGCGTACGCACTTCCACCGCTTTATGAAGCGTGTGCATGAAGAGTTACGCACCCTCGATGGTGAAAAAAACCCATTGGTGATTGTCGCCCAACGTTTCGCTAAAGAGGCGCGAGTGATCTGTTTTGATGAGTTTTTTGTCACAGATATCACTGATGCGATGATTCTTGCTGGCTTGCTGGAGGAACTGTTTAAAAACGGTGTTAGCTTGGTGGCTACTTCAAATATTGTGCCGGATGGCCTGTATAAAGATGGTTTACAGCGCGCGCGTTTCTTACCAGCGATTGCTTTACTGAAAGTGCATACAGACGTGGTTAACGTCGACAGTGGCATTGACTATCGTTTGCGTGCTTTGGAACAAGCTGAGTTGTATCACTACCCACTCAGTGACGCAGTTGAACAAGAACTGGACAAAAGCTTTCGCAGCTTATTGTTGGAAAACAGTAAGATTCTAGAAAATGAGCCGCTGACGGTAGAAAACCGCACCATCGTTGCGCGTAAAGTGTCCAATGATGTGGCGTGGTTTGATTTCCGTGCTTTATGCGATGGACCACGCAGTCAGAATGACTATATTGAGCTGGGTAAAATTTACAGCGCAATCATCATCTCCAACGTGGAGCAGATGGATACCAGCAATGAAGATATTGCTCGTCGCTTTATTAACTTAGTGGATGAGTTTTACGACCGCAGTATCAAGCTGATTATTTCTGCTGAAGTACCGCTTAAAGATTTGTATGTTGGTAATCGCTTGCAATTTGAGTTCCAGCGCACGCTCAGTCGTCTACTGGAAATGCAATCCCATGAGTTTTTAGCGCGACCGCATAAGTCCTAGTGCGTTTGTTGCTTTAAGCATTTAACCATAGCAGAGCCGATATGATGAAGCGTGAAACTCAATCTGATCTGCTCTTGGTTGTGGTCACTTTGATCGCGGCAATCAGCTGGATGTTTTCTAAAGAAGCCATACTGTTGATGCCGCCTTTATTGTTTATGGGCTTGCGCTTTTTACTGGCTGCAGCTTTATTAGCTTGCATTGGTACGCGGCAACTTCGTCAATTAACCTTTGAACATATTCTACGCAGTGCACGTGTGGGGCTTGTTTTTGGTGTGGCAATGCTGTTCTGGGTGCAGGGTTTAGCGCAGAGCAACAGTATGGGTGAGGGCGCATTTTTAACCAGTTTGGGTGTCCTTTTAGTGCCCTTTATTGCACGTGTGTTTTTTTCTGAGCCGGTACCACGCAGTACCTGGTTAGCACTTCCTATCGCGCTATTTGGCGTTGCCTTGTTATCGCTGGCTCATGGTTTTACCATCAGTACGGGCCAAGCTTTTTATCTGGCTTCCGCTGTAGGCTTAGCGATGTTTTTTACTTTAAATACTCGCGCAGCAACTGTCACGGTACGTCATGCTTCAAAATATAAGCCTTCTGCACCGATGACGGCAGTTGATCCTTTGGCTTTAACTGTTATCACTTTAACAGCTGTAGGTTGCGTGGCCTTGCTGGGCTCGCTTATCACTGAGTCGTGGCAGGCTGAAGCTGTACAGTGGTCGCCGATGTTGATTTTTTGGGTGTTGGCCAGTGCTGTGTTGGGTACGGCGGCGCGTTTCTGGTTGCAAACCTATGCGCAAAGTTTAACCACACAAACCAGCGGTGCAGTGATGCTAGTTCTTGAGCCCATCTGGGTGGCCTTGTTTGCAGCGTTTTGGTTTGCGGAAAGTTTGGTGATGCTGCAGTGGCTGGGGTGTATGATGATATTCTTTGCTTTGTTAGTGAATCGTTGGCAGCTTTTGCGATCTATTCTGACTAAGCGTGGTCTTTAAATTTAAAGTCATTTGCCCATTGTGAGAAAGTAGCGGGTTTAATAGCAGCGCTGATGGCGTGCTGTTGAACAAGCAGTTGCGGTCAGGATCGAGGCTGTTTAAGGTAAGCACTTGGCTTGGGTTAACCATTAGAGAGAGTAAAAATGCGATTTTTTATAGGCATGGTTGCCGTATGGATGTCTTTAGCAACGGTGATCAGCCATGCTGAGCCTGTCAGCAGTTTGTACCAAGTGCGTGAGGAACTGACAAGCCAAGAAAGTGAAGAGCGGGATATTGGTTTGCAGCAGGCTTTTGTCGCCTTAATGCAGCGCTTAACTGGACAGGCGGATGCTGCACAAGCGCCGGCACTGGCAGATTACCAAATGGATCCGCAAGCCTTGATCAGCCGTTATGGCTATGAGGGCACTACTCTTGTGGTTAATTTTGATCCGCAGAGTGTACAGGCTGCCTTGGCGCAAACAAATTTACCCGTGTGGGGCAGCAATCGTTCTTTGGTTCTTGCTTGGTGGTTGATTGAAGATTTAAATGGGCTGCGTTTAATCAGTGACGGTCAGTCCAATGCGCAAAAACTGTATGCCGCAGCACATTACGCCGGCATTCCAGTGCGTTTTCCTTTAGGCGATCTCAATGATCAATTGTTGATTGGCAGCGATCCATTGCGCAATAATGAAAAATTACGTCATTCAGATGAACGCTATACCGCTGATGCTGTGCTCTTGGTTCAGCAATCAGCCGATAAGGAAGACTTTGCTGCTAACTGGCAGTTGTGGCTGGGTGATGAGTTGCAGCAAGGCGAGTCCAGCGCCGACTCTCAAGATACTTTAGCACGTAACGTATTTGCTCAAGTGAATCAGTATTTAGCTGAGCGTTTTGCGATTAAAGCAGGTGAAGGCGAAACCTTTAATGTGCGTGTGCAAGGCTTGGATTTAGAGCGTTTTGTTTTAGTTGAACGTTTACTTGAACCCTTTTCAGCACAGTTACAGGAAGTGACTGCGGACTATGCGCAATGGCAAGTACGCAGCCGATTTGAGCAATTACGTGCGCAAATGGCTTTAGGGCAGTTGCACGAAACAGCTGAGCAGGATGCAGATGATCCGAGTGGGTTACATAACCCAGACTCCAGTGCTCAGACGTTGTATTTCAACTGGTAGCTTTTGAGTACTTATACTATGGCGCAAAATCTTAAAAATTGGCTGCTGCTAGCGGCGCTGGGTCTAGGGCTGTTGGTCTTGTATCAACTGCTACCTATTTTGACGCCCTTTTTAGTGAGTGTCTTGCTGGCGTATATGGGCGACCCTATCGTTGATTTTTTAGAGCGCTATAAGTTTTCACGCACCTTAGGTGTAGTTTTTGTTTTTGTGTTACTCAGTTTGATGATGTTGATCTCGATGCTGGTCTTAGTGCCCATGGTTGGCCGGCAATTGGTGCATCTTTATGAGATAACCCCGCAGCTGATTGATTGGTTACAGAGCAGTGCTTTGCCATGGATTCAAGTGCAACTTGGCATCCATACCGATATCGGTAGTCTAGATACTATTAAAAAATTGTTCAGCGATAATATGGGTAAAACCACAGATATTCTCCAGCTGCTACTCAGTCAAGTCAGTGCTTCAAGCTTGGCCTTTTTAGGCTGGTTGGCCAATATGGTGCTGATCCCTGTAGTGACGTTTTACTTGCTGCGCGATTGGGATATTTTAATGGCCAAAATACGCCGCCTTTTACCGCGTAAAAGAGAAGCTTTGACGGTGCAACTGCTTGGCGAGTGCCATGAAGTATTAGGCGCTTTTATGCGCGGTCAATTGTTGGTGATGCTGGCGCTGGGTATTGTCTATGCCGTGGGCTTAATGAGCATTGGTTTAGAGCTAGGCTTATTGATTGGTTTATTAGCAGGTTTGGCGAGTCTGGTACCTTACTTGGGCTTTGTCGTGGGTATCAGTGCTGCCTTGGTGGCTGGCTTATTTCAATTCGGTGTTGAATGGTATCCACTGCTGGGTATTGTCGTAGTATTTAGCATTGGGCAAATGCTGGAAGGGATGCTGTTAACGCCTTTATTAGTCGGTGACCGTATCGGTTTGCATCCTGTTGCAGTGATTTTTGCAATTTTAGCAGGTGGTCAGTTGTTTGGCTTTACTGGTGTACTATTAGCTTTGCCGGTTGCGGCGGTGATCATGGTGCTGCTGCGGCATGTGCATGAATTGTATAAAGAATCGGATATGTATGGGCAGCCAAGTGAGTGCTGCGCGCCCGTTAGCCCTTCTTCGGATCAGCAAACACCTGTTTGCGAACAGCCGGTAAATGAGTCGACATGAAACCCACCCAATTATCACTGGGTATGCGTCTGCGTGATGATGCTACCTTTGCCAATTATTATCCCGGCGCCAATGCCGTTACCCTAGGCTACGTTGAGCATGCGTGCGAAACGGAAGACCAATGGATGGATAGCCTGCTCTATATTTGGGGTACGGCTGGATCGGGGCGCAGTCATTTACTGCAAGCGGCTTGCTTGCGGGTTGAGGAGCTCGGTGGCCGAGCCTTGTATTTGCCTTTAGCTGATTTGGCTAAATACGGCACGCAGCTGTTGGATAATGTTGAATTTTGCGATTTAGTTTGCCTCGATGATATTCAAGCTGTGCTGGGGCAGCCGCATTGGGAAGAAGCGCTGTTTCACGCTTTTAATCGCCTACGTGATGCCGGTAAGCAGTTATTGATCGCTGCTGATGCATCGCCGCGTAAACTACCGATTCAGCTACCTGATTTACAGTCCCGTCTCAGCTTGGCGCTGGTATTTCAGCTGCATGAACTCAGTGATGATGAAAAATTACGGGCCTTGCAGTTGCGTGCGTCACGCCGTGGTCTGCGCTTATCCGATGATGTGGGGCGTTATATGTTAGCCCGCTCAGTGCGCAGTATGACGGTGTTGTTCGATACCTTAGAACAGCTGGATAGCGCGTCTTTTCAAGCGCAGCGTAAATTGACTATTCCTTTTTTAAAAGAAGCGTTGGGCTGGTAATCTCGCAGAAATTGCGGGCATGTTAAAATGTGCCACCCACTATTGAGAATTTGAGTTTATGAGTACAGAACAACAGCAGAGTGCGAGCACCTCTGGGGTTAAAATCTATTTTCGTTTACTGGGGTATATCAGGCCGTATATTGGCATGTTTATCATCAGTATTATTGGTTTTTTAATCTTCGCTTCGACTTCGCCGATGCTCGGTTATGTGCTGAAATATTTCGTTGATGGTTTAGCTAATCCTGAAGCAGTGTTATTCCCTAATGTGCCTTGGTTGGCCGATGTGCGCTTATTACAGGCGGTGCCATTGCTGATTATAGTGATTGCGTTATGGCAGGGGATTGGCTCGTTTCTAGGTAACTTTTATCTGGCTAAAGTGTCGCTAGGTTTGGTGCATGATTTACGTGTGCAACTGTTTAATAATTTGCTGACCTTACCCAACCGTTATTTTGATAACCATAATTCTGGGCATTTGATTTCCCGGATCACCTATAACGTCACTATGGTGACCGGTGCAGCCACTGATGCAATTAAGGTGATTGTGCGTGAAGGTATGACGGTGGTGTTCTTGTTTGCCACCTTGCTGTGGATGAACTGGAAACTGACTCTAGTGATGGTGGCGATTCTGCCGATTATTGCTTTGATGGTTAGCAGCACCAGTAAAAAATTCCGTAAGCAAAGCCGTAAGATTCAAGTGGCGATGGGTGATGTCACCCATATTGCTTCAGAAACCATCCAGAGCTATCGCGTGGTCCGCAGTTTTGGTGGTGAGCCTTATGAACGCAAACGTTTTTTAAATTCCAGTGAGAGCAATACTGAGAAGCAACTGCGTATGGTTAAAACCAACGCCGTGTATACGCCGTCGTTGCAGTTGGTGATTTATACCGCGATGTCAGTGCTGTTGTTTTTGGTCTTGCTGTTACGCGGTGATTCTTCGCCGGGTGACTTGGTGGCTTATATTACTTTAGCGGGCTTATTGCCTAAGCCGATTCGTCAGCTGTCTGAAGTCAGCTCAACCATTCAAAAGGGTGTCTCGGGCGCGGAAAGTATTTTTGAGCAGCTCGATGAAGATCCTGAGAATGATCAAGGCACACTTGAGTTAACCCAGGTCAGCGGTAAGCTTGAAGTACGTGATTTATCATTTACCTACCCCAATACAGATACGCCAGTCTTACAGAATATTAGTTTTACCGCCGAAAAAGGCCAGATGGTGGCTTTAGTAGGGCGCTCTGGCAGTGGTAAATCCACCTTGGCGAACTTGATTCCGCGCTTTTATGAGCATCAGCACGGTCAGATTCTGTTGGATGATACGGCTATTGAAGAATTAACCTTGACCAACCTGCGCCGGCATATCGCTTTGGTCACTCAGCAGGTGTCGTTATTTAACGATACTGTGGCAAAAAATATTGCCTACGGTGATTTAGCAGATGCATCACTGGATGAGATTAAAGCAGCCTCTGAAGCGGCCTATGCGGCGGAGTTTATTGAGCGCATGCCCAAAGGTTACCAAACTTTAGTGGGT
>DASRNZ010000086.1:0-11629 GCA_035647155.1 Thiopseudomonas sp. | reverse complement strand
TGACCGCGTGAAACACGGCCGGCGGTTTGCGCCAAGATGGTGCAATCCACGACATCGTCACCAAACAACATCACTAACCACTGAGTTGGACGCACAAATTCTTCTTTACGTGCACCCCAGCGCATACGCTTAGGCACCGGTAAAGCATTCAGCGACTCTTCAACAATCGCTGGTAGCAAACTGACGGTATCTTGACCGGCAATATGCTGTTCAAAACGTAATTTAGCGCCACTGCGATCAATTTCGCTGATATCCACACCGCACTTACGTGCAAAACCTAACGCGGCTTTGGTCGGCTCACCTTCAGCATCAAAAGCCGCTTGGACGGGCGGGCCATCCATAGCTTGGCTGCGATCGTCTTGACGCTCAGCCAATTGACCAATCCACACCGCTAAACGACGGGGCGCAGCATAAACCTGCACCTGACCGTAGCTTAAACCGGCGGCTTTTAAGCCTTTAGTGATGCCATCGCGAAACGCATTGGCTAAAGTATTCAGCGCTTTAGGAGGTAATTCTTCGGTACCTAACTCAACTAAAAAGTCACGTGCACTCATTGTTCAATCTCCAACTTAGCCAACACTTCATCACGTAATGCATCCGTTGCCATGGGGAAGCCCAATTTGGCACGCGCCTCTAAATAACTTTGCGCTACGGCACGCGCTAAAGTACGCACCCGTAAAATATAGCGCTGACGCTCAGTCACAGAAATCGCACGGCGTGCATCCAGCAAGTTAAAGGTATGCGATGCTTTTAATACCATTTCATAGCTGGGCAGCGGCAAGTTCAGCAGGCTAAGACGGCTGGCTTCACTTTCATAAAAATCAAACAGCTCAAACATTTTTTCAACGTTAGCGTGTTCAAAGTTATAGGTGGACTGCTCCACTTCGTTCTGGTGGAAGACATCGCCATAAGTGACCTGACCGAATGGACCGTCAGTCCAGATCAGGTCATAAACCGAGTCAACGCCTTGGATATACATGGCTAAGCGCTCAAGACCGTAGGTGATTTCACCGGTCACTGGATAGCATTCAATACCACCCACTTGTTGGAAGTAAGTGAACTGCGTCACTTCCATACCGTTGAGCCAGATTTCCCAGCCTAAACCCCATGCACCGAGGGTCGGTGATTCCCAGTTGTCTTCAACAAAACGAATATCGTGCACCAGAGGATCAATACCAATATGGCGTAAAGACTCTAAATACAGCTCTTGAATATTGTCGGGATTGGGCTTAAGCACCACTTGGAACTGATAATAATGCTGCAAGCGGTTGGGGTTATCACCGTAGCGGCCATCGGTCGGACGACGCGAAGGCTGCACATAGGCTGCGTTCCAGGTCTCAGGGCCTAGAGCACGTAAAAAAGTTGCAGTATGGAAGGTGCCAGCACCCATTTCCATATCGTAGGGTTGCAGTACCACACAGCCCTGCTCAGCCCAAAAGCTCTGCAAGGTCAGAATCAGATCTTGGAAGGTACGCACGGCGGCGGTTGTCTGGGTCACGGTATATATCCACAATTAAAGATGGGCAGAAAGTTCGGGAGTATACCCCAAATACGAGCATTCCCGCAGCGGACATTGGTCGCGGTAGTGCACTAGATGGATAACAAATCACTGCGTTTGTTCAGTACAACGCAGAAATCGGCATATAAATCAGTAATTTTAACACCCCTGCAGGGTTATTTTCACTGATAAACGTCAGCGTAAAACACTGTTTTTCAGCGCTATTTTAATCTCTAATTTTAGGCAAATGATCGTTATAGTCAAAGGTAATGACAACACCGAATCCAAGAGCTAAAAACAGTAACAATCCCATGGCTGCTCAAGCCTATGCCGAGTAGACTGCCGCTGCTGGCCTAGGCTTTTTGCCCCAGACCTGATAGTTATAAACCTACGCCATTAATTCTTCACCCATGTGAGAGCCTGCATGTTTGTTTGGAAGTCGTTTCGCGCGCTGTATTTCGCCACCTTATTAATGCTGCTGGGCTCAGGCTTACTGAGTACCTATCTAGCGCTGCATGTTGCTGAACGTGCGGACGGGATTTGGGTCGGTGCGCTGATGACTGGTTTTTATCTAGGCTTGGTCTTAGGTGGGAAAATCGGTCACCACTTGATTGCTCGTGTGGGTCATATCCGCGCTTATGTGGCCAGTGCTGGTTTTGTCACAGCGGCCGTATTAATGCATGGCTTAACTGACAACCTACCCATGTGGTTACTCCTGCGCGTGCAAGTCGGTCTGGGCATGATGTGCATGTATATGGTGGTGGAAAGCTGGCTCAATGAACAAAGCACCTCGGACGAGCGTGGCATGGTGTTTTCGGGCTATATGATGGCCTCTTACATGGGCTCGGTTTTAGGACAACTGGTTTTGACTGCAGTACCCGGTTTAGACAGCAACTTGCTGTTGTTTGTTGGCCTGTGTTTTGCCTTATGCTTAGTCCCTGTGGCCTTGACCCGACGCATTCACCCCGAGCCTTTACACCCTGCACCACTGGAACCGCGCTACTTCTTCCAGCGCGTACCTTTATCGATGATGACCGGTTTAGCCGCTGGAGCCATGGTGGGTGCTTTTTACGGTTTAGCCCCACTCTACGCTAGCCGTATCGGCTTACCCACACATATGATTGGTCTATTTATGGCCGGTTGTATTGTCACAGGCTTAATTGCTCAAGGCCCATTAGGTTGGCTATCCGACCGCTTTGATCGCCCCACTTTAATTCGTGTGTGCAGTGCAATTTTAATGTTAATTGCCATACCACAAGCCATCTGGACTGACTTACCTTTGGTCTTTGTGTTTATTGGTGGTGGCGCCACCGCCATGTTGTTCTTTAGCCTGTATCCGTTAGCTGTAGCTTTTGCCAACGATAACGTCGAAGCAGAAAAGCGCGTGTCATTAACTGCCGTACTACTGACCACCTTCGGGGTGGGTGCCAGTATCAGTCCGGTACTGGTGGGTGCGCTGATGAAGTCATTGGGACCTAATATGCTTTATGTCTCAATCAGCTTATTTGCCATGTTTATTACTATTAGCGTACGTCCACAGGCGATTACTGGAGACAGTATGAGCGATGAAGCACCTTTGCAGCATATCTTTATGCCCGATGGTATTAGCAGCTCGCCTTTAGCTGCCGCACTTGACCCCCGCATCGAAGAAAGTCACGTCCAAGAGCAGATGCAAGATAGCCCCATGAGTGATGTCGCTGATGATTCTGAAGAGCAGCATTTTTAAATGGTACTAGGTAATAGGCTCAAGCCTGATGATGCGAGCGAGCCAGCACTGACATACGCAGTGCTGGCCTGATTAACACATCTAGTGGAGCAAGCTAGCGATAAGCTACAGACAGACCTGACAAACACCGCACAGCTCTTTAGAATGAGCGTCCTATATTTTTTTACACTACTAAAATGCATACATTACGCTTAATGCACACCGATGACCTGCCCGAGATCATGGATATTCAACTCGAGGTCTATAACGATGCACTGCAAGAAACACCTGAAATCATCGCACAGCGCTTAGCACAAGTCCCTGACTTAGCTCTAGTGGCTGAAGATAGCCAGGGAATTTGTGGCTATTTGTTCAGTTACCGCTCACAACGTGGGGCGATTACACCGTTGGATGGTGTCTTTGTTGAGCCAAAACACAGCGACTGTGTGTATCTGCATGATTTAGCCGTTGCGCCACGCGCACTGAAGCGCGGAATTGGGCCAAGCCTGGTCAAACGTAAATTACAAATAGCACGCCAAGCCGGTTTTCAGCACTGCAGCCTTGTTTCTGTACAAGACTCCGCACCTTTTTGGCAGCACTTAGGTTTTAAAACACAAACAGCGATCAATCCACAGCAAGCCAACGCACTGAATTCTTATGGTGTGCCAGCTATTTATATGCACAGAGCACTTTAAGTGCTTTGGCTCAATATCAGTATGGACTGTATCAACGCAGCACTACTGTCGCTCATATATTAATAAGGGACTTTGTATGGAATTTGCTCTGTATCTGCTGCTCGGCGCTGCTGCTGGCGTATTAGCTGGTTTATTTGGCGTGGGCGGTGGGCTCATTATTGTGCCCGTTTTGGTGTTTAGCTTTAGTACACAAGGCTTTGCCCCAGAAATTCTCACCCACTTAGCTGTAGGCACCTCGCTGGCGACTATTGTCTTTACTTCAATCAACTCAATTCGTGAGCACCATCGCCGCGGCGCAGTGCAGTGGGATTTATTTCGCTGGCTGACTCCAGGCATTCTTGGCGGTGCCGCGGTCGGCGGTGTCACTGCTGCACTGATTAACGGCCCGCTACTGCAAAAGTTTATTGGTGTCTTCGCCATTACCATCGCCATTCAACTGGCGCTCAACCTGACACCTAAAGCTGTGCGTCCACAACCTCAACGCCCTGAGCTGATTGCTGCGGGCGGAGTGATTGGCTGGGCCTCAGCAATTTTTGGTATTGGTGGTGGTTCCTTAACCGTGCCATTTTTGATTTGGCGCAGCGTTGCGGTACAAAAAGCCGTAGCGACTTCTGCAGCCTGCGGCTTCCCCATTGCTGCAGCAGGTGCTGTAGTGTTTATGGTCACAGGTTGGAATGACAGCCAGCTGCCAGCCTGGAGTGCAGGTTTCGTCTACTTGCCTGCCCTGTTTGGCATTGCGTTAACCTCGGTATTTTTCGCCCGTTTTGGCGCAAAGTTGGCCCATAAATTATCACCAGTATTACTCAAGCGTTTATTTGCACTGCTGCTGACTGTTGTTGGTATCAGCTTTTTGCTTAATTAAGGAACACCCATGCTCACCTATCCTAATATTGACCCTGTGGCGATCGCCCTTGGGCCGCTGAAAATCCACTGGTACGGTTTAATGTACTTAGTGGGTATTGGTGGCGCTTGGTGGCTGGCCAGTCGCCGTTTAGAAAAATTTGACGCGAACTGGACTAAGGACACCCTCTCCGACTTAATCTTCTGGGTGGCGATGGGGATTATTCTCGGCGGACGCCTGGGTTATGTGCTGTTTTACGACATGGCGGCCTACATTGAGAATCCCGCCTTGGTGCTGCGTATCTGGGAAGGCGGCATGTCGTTCCATGGTGGTTTTCTCGGTGTGATGCTGGCGGTCTGGCTGTTTGGCCGCAAACACAATAAAAGCTTTTTCCAGCTGATGGATTTTATCGCCCCCTTAGTACCGATTGGTTTGGGTGCCGGACGTATTGGTAACTTTATTAATGCTGAACTCTGGGGCAAAGCCACTGATGTGTCATGGGCGATGATCTTCCCCACTGACCCTGCGCAACTGGCGCGCCACCCCTCGCAGCTGTATCAGTTTGCTTTAGAAGGCGTCGCGCTATTTGTCATTCTCTGGCTCTATTCGCGCAAGCCGCGCCCAACCATGGCGATATCCGGTATGTTCGCTCTGAGCTACGGTATCTTTCGTTTTATCGTCGAATTCGTCCGTGTCCCCGATGCACAACTGGGCTACTTAGCCTTTGATTGGCTAACCATGGGGCAAGCGCTCTGTATCCCGATGATTCTCGGCGGTATCGGCTTAATTGTAGTGGCGTATAAGCGTCAAGAGGTTGCACAACAATGAAACAATATCTGGATTTAATGCGTCATGTGCGCGATCAAGGCGTGGATAAAAGCGACCGCACTGGCACAGGTACGCGCAGTGTCTTTGGTCATCAAATGCGTTTTGATTTAAACGCCGGCTTTCCGCTGGTCACTACTAAAAAGTGCCACTTACGCTCGATTATTCATGAGCTGCTATGGTTTTTGCAGGGCGATACTAATATCAAATACCTGAAAGATAATGGTGTGCGTATTTGGGATGAGTGGGCAGACGAGAACGGTGATCTAGGCCCAGTGTACGGCTATCAATGGCGCAACTGGCCCACACCCAATGGCGAATCCATTGATCAGATCAGCAAACTGATTGAGATGATTAAAACCAACCCGGATTCACGCCGTTTGATTGTCAGTGCATGGAACCCAGCCTTGGTTGACGATATGGCCTTACCCCCCTGCCATGCGCTGTTTCAGTTTTATGTGGCGGACGGCAAACTCAGTTGTCAGCTCTACCAACGCTCTGCCGATATTTTCCTTGGCGTGCCCTTTAATATTGCCAGCTATGCCTTACTCACCATGATGGTCGCGCAAGTCTGTGGTTTACAGCTGGGTGACTTTATTTGGAGCGGCGGTGACTGCCATTTATATTCTAATCATATGGAGCAAGTTGAAGAGCAACTGAGTCGCGAGCCCTTTGCGCTGCCAAGCATGCAGATTAATCCTGCGATCAAGTCAATTTTTGACTTTACCATTGATGATTTTGAGCTGTGCGATTATCAAGCACATCCACATATCAAGGCCCAAGTAGCTGTTTAAGGCTAAATTGATTCGCTGTTTGACTCGGTGGTATTGTTGGCAATGCCACCTCATAAAAACAACTAAAAGGACCTACTTTTATGAAAGAGACACTTGGATCGATCTCAGGAAGCCCATCACTATCGCCAACCCAATTGCGCAGCGAGCCACACACTGTGAGTGCTGGACGTGGGCTAAAATGGCTGACTGAAGGCTGGGCACTGCTTAGAAAAGAACCGTTGATGTTTATCGCCATGAGCGTGATCAGCATGATCGGGATTTTTATTATTAACCTGATTCCGCTGCTGGGCAGTTTAGCCACTGTACTCTTTTGGCCCGTGCTGGCTGCCGGGTTTTTCCTCGCCTTTAAGCATGCTCAACAAAACCAAGCCATCAGCGTCAATGATCTCTTTGAGCCTTTTAAAGCGCCGACTAGCCTGATGGGTGTAGGCGTTATGTATTTGCTGGCCAGCATCGTTATTATGCTGTTTATGTTTATTATTGCCTTTATCGGCTTCGGCTCGTTCAGTGCAATAGTCAGTGGCGATATTGATATGGAGCGCATGACTCGCGGCTTTATCATTATCACGCTGGTGTCGATTCCAGTGTCATTAGTCTTTGCCATGGCCTTTGCATTTGCGCCGGTATTGGTTCATCAGCACAACGTCCCAGTGATTGAAGCCATTAAACGCAGCTTTTCCGGCAGCCTGCGCAATATTCGGCCCTTTATTGTATTTTTTGCCGTACTCACTTTGTGTTTTATTCTACTGAGCGCATTTGTAGTGATTCCAGTGATTGGCTGGTTGATCAGTATGGCCATGGCTGTGCTGTATTTACCTCTGTTCTGTGGTGCTCTGTTTTGCGCATACAGTGATATTTTTCTGCAGCCGACTGATACAGAACTTTAAACCCAATACCTGTGCTGCCCGCACTCGATGCAGCACAGTCACTCGAGATAAACCCTATGTACGACTGGCTTAACGCACTGCCCAAAGCAGAGCTGCATATGCACTTAGAAGGTTCGCTTGAGCCAGAATTGATGTTCAAATTGGCTGAGCGCAACCGCATTCAATTGCCATGGGACTCAGTGGAGACCTTACGCAGTGCGTATGCATTTAATAATTTGCAAGAATTTTTGGATATCTATTATCAAGGTGCCAATGTCCTGCAAACCGAGCAAGATTTTTACGATCTAACTTGGGCCTATTTGCAAAAATGTGAAGAGCAAAATGTGATTCACGTTGAACCGTTTTTTGATCCGCAAACTCACACTGCACGTGGCGTGTCCTTGGAAGTGGCCATCACTGGCATCAGCGAAGCGCTGGCCGATGCACGGGATATGCTGGGTATCAGCAGCGGCTTGATCTTAAGCTTTTTACGCCATCTGTCTGAAGATGAGGCCTTTGCCACCTTGCAACAAGCCATGCCTTTTAGAGATCTATTCTTTGCCGTCGGCCTGGATAGTTCGGAAATGGGCCATCCACCCAGTAAATTTACTAATGTCTTTGCTAAGGCTCGCGCGGAAGGCTTGTTAGCCGTGGCGCATGCCGGTGAAGAAGGTCCACCAGAATATGTCTGGGAAGCCTTGGATCTACTCAAAGTCAGTCGCATTGACCACGGTGTGCGCGCTTGGGAAGACCCGCGCTTAATGGCACGTTTAATTGAAGAGCAAATCCCGCTGACGGTCTGTCCGCTGTCCAATACCAAACTGCGTGTGTACCAAGATATGAGCGAGCATCCGATTTTACAGATGCTTGAACAAGGCGCGATGGTCACAGTCAACTCCGACGATCCAGCCTATTTTGGCGGCTACCTTACCGAGAACTTTCAGGCGCTGCATACAGGTTTAGGTATGACCCGTGAACAAGCTCAGCGCTTGGCTGAAAACAGTCTTAACGCACGCTTAGCGCCGTAACCGCTAGTATGTCTAATCAACAGCAGTTACTGGATTGGGCAGCTAGCGGTCATCTTGATGCGGCTCAGCTGGAGCAGGCTTTAAGAGTGACCGACAGCTTGCCCAGCGCCGCAAATAATCTACGCTTTCTCAGGCGCGTGGTATTGGTCTTCGCTGTAGTACTGCTGTGCAGCGGGGTGATTTTCTTCTTTGCCTACAATTGGGATGCTTTAAGTCGCCATGGTAAATTCGCCATCGCGCAGGCAGCGCTACTGCTGTCACTGCTCCCCTTGCTACACTTCAATCTACAACAGCCCACGGCACAAGCCGCCATACTGAGCGCTAGCCTATTAGTCGGTGCACTTTTAGCTTTGGTTGGGCAGACCTACCAAAGCGGTGCCGATACGTACCAGCTGTTTTTAATTTGGGCGGTACTGATCACACCTTGGGCAGTGCTGGCACGCCTGCCTGTGCTGTGGCTATTGCTGCTGGTCTTACTCAACCTGAGCCTAGTGCTAGCACTTGATAATCTAGCCATCTATCAATTACAGGGCCCTTTAACTCATCCAGCCTGGTTATTATTTGCACTCAATATCTGTGCTGCGGGACTGTGGCATCAAGCAACCCACAAAAGTTCAGAGTCACCTTTATTGCGCTGGGCAGCCCGTGCAATCAATTTATATAGCTTGCTGATTATTACCGTTATGGCGCTGGGCTATATTATTTCATGGTCCACCAGTGATGCTCTGACCCTACCCATTTGGGCGGGCTGTGCTGGACTCTGGCTGTATCTATACCGTGTACGCCAGCTTGATTTAGTCATGCTTTCAGCGCTGCTGATGGCTGCTATTGTGCTGAGCATAGCAACCCTAGCGCATACATTCTCCGGCGTCCTGCCTGTTGATATTCTATTTTTACTACTCGCACTAATGGTGATGTGCTTATCCAGTGCCGCTGCATTATGGCTGAAACAACTGCACCGGCAGGCGAATGCACTCAGCACAACGTCAGATAACGGAGTTGCCCATGACTGATCCAGCCCGACTCTGGCAACAATTGCAGCAAGCGCAATTGGTTAGCAGCGATCAACCCGCCGCTCAAGATAACCAACAACCGGCATTTTTTCTGCGTATTTTGCTGGGCGCTTCAGGCTGGTTATCGGCACTATTTTTTTGTGGCTTTATTTCTGCCTTTTTTATCGGCTTTTTATCCAGCGGTATCGGGCTGGGTATCATTGGTGTGATCTTATGCCTATTGAGTATTGGGCTCAGTCGCGTTAAGGCTCTACCGATCTTAATTCAGCAATTTATCTTTGCTTGCAGCCTCGCTGGGCAAGCACAAATTATGTTTGCAGTGCTGCAGATCAGTGACAGTCCGCAACTCAGCGCTGCCATATTGCTGATTTTAGAAATACTGTTATTTTTCCTGATTCATATCCGCAGCCAACGCACTGTGGCCATGGTGATCGCCTGCGCTGCAGTGCTGTGGCTGCTAGGAGCGCA
This sequence comes from Thiopseudomonas sp., assembly GCA_035647155.1. Lineage (GTDB taxonomy): Bacteria > Pseudomonadota > Gammaproteobacteria > Pseudomonadales > Pseudomonadaceae > Denitrificimonas. Next base: position 1,896 of record DASRNZ010000086.1, on the reverse strand, counting down.
GAAATGGATCTATGCACTGCCAGCTCTGAGCGCCGCTGCTGCAGGCTTATGGTTGTATCGATTACGCCTCTATCAGCAGGCTGATTATCTACTGCCCGCCACAGCCGGATTGACCTTAGCGCTCTGGCTGGTGATATTTGCAGCCTTATTGATCAACAGCACCGAGCTGGCATGGTGGAATATCAACAACACTGCATGGCACTCACAGCTATGGATTGCTGCTGCCCTGAGTAGCGCGGTGTGCCTCTTGCTTGCTTGGCAATTGATTCACAAAAGCATGCAACACACACACTTACGTTATCTGGCGGTGTTGATCAGTCTGGGCGTTGCTCTAGTCAATCTAAAAATGCCCGGCTTAGCACCCTTATGTTTATTGCTCTGCATCGGTGTAGCCCAAGCACATAACCGCTTAATCTGGCTCAATCTAGCCTGTTTAGCTGGTTATCTGTTGCTGTATTACTACAACTTAAACGACACCCTGCTCTATAAATCGATACTTTTATGTGTCAGCGGCGCCGTACTCTTAGCGCTCTATGGCCTATTAAGTCGCTATACGCGCCAGACGACGGTAGAGGTCAATACAGATGCGTAAAGGGCTGATTTTACTCTGCGCAGTACTCATCCTTGTAGTAGTGAATCTAGGTATTTGGCAAAACGAGCAGTTAATTAAGAATGGGGAAACTGTCTTTTTGGAACTGACCCCAGTCGATCCACGCTCATTAATGCAAGGCGATTATATGGCTTTAAATTTTGCCATAGCCGATGCAATCAGCAAACATATCGATAGCAATGTTGAGAGCTTCAGCGGCCATGTAACTGTGCAATTGGACGCAGAAAAACGGGCCAGCTTTGTAGCGATTGATCAGCAGCAACCCTTAGCAGATGGGCAGTTGCAACTGCAATTTCGTCTACGCCATGGACAAGTGAAGTTTGCGACCAATGCTTTTTTCTTTCAAGAAGGCACTGGGGAAATCTATCAAGCAGCAAAATATGGGGGGTTTCGGGTTGGTACAGAAGGGTATTTAATACTGACTCATTTAGCTGATGCAGCGCTGCAAACGCTGGGGCAATCCAAATCACTGCAATCTACAGAGTTACCATAAAGAGTTTTTTCTGCTGCTAGACACTGAAGAAGAAAACCCTGAACTAAACAGCCATCCATGGCGATCTATAGTCTAGCTTGACCTACAGCAATAGGCTTATAAAGGTTTCATCATCATTAACAATTCTATGGTGAATAGAACTACCAGTAACAAAACAACCCATAGTAAAGCTGCCTTCTGCTGGCTGGCACCGGCACTTTGTGAGTTGTTCAGCTGAGCTTGCCAGCCTGTTAAACTGCGATATAAAAACCCACCAAAAACAAATAACAGTGGATACATTATGATGCTAACCATGAGCCACTTTTGACTTAAAGGCCAACCCGCCATATGCGTTAGACCCACACCTGTCACGGGTATTGTAAGGGTCAACAGAGCAAAAATAGGCATGCTAATCACGCGGGTACGGCGCAACTTTTCCTGTAAAACAAGAGTTGTTTTACTGCGTGCACGCCAAACAATGACAATATGAGCAATCACTCCAAAGGTGACCAACATCACTGGTATTCTGTGAGTCAGATAGAGCATCAGATAACTATTCATCGTTTGTACCTCTTTAACATTAATAAAAATTCAAATGCAAACAGTACGTTATAACAACTGCACTCAGTTTAAGCCTGCCCTAGCCTAAAAACAACTGGTAAGCCGGGTTCTCAGTTTCATCCCAATAGCGATAGCCAATCTTGTCCAAAGCCTCTGGTAGCAGGTGCTGGTCAGCTTCTGGCACCTGTAATGCGGCCAACACGCGTCCATCAGCCGCACCATGATTACGGTAGTGGAACATGGAAATATTCCA
>DASRNZ010000085.1:0-2207 GCA_035647155.1 Thiopseudomonas sp. | reverse complement strand
ACATGGGTATGCATCCGCGCCAGCAAGTCTTTGCTTTCATTGAGCATGGAAACCGAATCATGGTTGCCTGCCAGAATCACCAGCTGACAACCGCTATCCTGCATTTGTACAATAAAGTTATTGTATTGCTCACGCGCATAACTGGGCGGCGTGCCTGTATCAAAAATATCACCGGCAATAATCAACGCATCCGCTTGCTGCTCAACCACAGTTTGCACCAGCCAATCACACCATGCTCGGTGTTCAGCTTGACGAGTTCTGCCCATAAAATGCTGGCCTAAATGCCAATCTGAGGTGTGTAAAATGCGCATCGCGGTTGCGTCCTTTTGCTATAAATAAGACATAAAAAAACCCGCTATTGGCCAAGTCGTTCACCACAGACTTAAGCAACAGCGGGCATAGTGTAGACGATTATGCGTCGGCTAAAACCAAACCAAAGGGTAATCCAGTTGGATCTGCAATATGCTTAGCAATATCTTGCGCAGCGCCCTGTATCACTTCCTCAACCACCGGGTGATAAAACGGAATTTGTAATAGGCTGTGCGCGGTTTCTTCACGCTGAATAGCTAACGCTAAAAACTGCGCTACATGCTCAGCGCGCATACCGAACATACTCGCGCCCAACAGCTGGCCCGTAGTTTTATCGGCATATAGACGTAAGACGCCTTTATGTTCAGACAAGACTTGGCTGCGGCCATTGCTCTGCGTATACGCCGTACCCACCAAAATCTGCTCTGGATTGAGCTGATCAAATCGCGCACCGACACTGACTACATCAGGATTGGTAAAGGCGATACCAATCGACACTTTGCGCTTAAAGGCCACGGGGGTGGTTTGCACAGCGTTATAACCGGCCATCGCACCTTCATCCGCTGCATCATGCATCAGTGCACGCTGACCATTGACATCGCCAATAATAAAGACCGGATGATGGCCCAGCTGCATGGTGTTTTCATTAAACAGCGGCTGACCACGTTCGTCTAACTCAAATCCTGCTTCAGCCAAGTTAAGCTGATCAGTATTCGGACGACGACCCAGCGCCACCAGCACCTTGTCCACTTGAACTTGTGTATCGCCTGATTTCAGCACAACACCTTGCTCAGACTGCACCAGTTCAGCCGGCGCACCCAAATACAGCTTCATCTCTTGAGCAAATTCAGCTAAAGCGTGCTCGCTCACTTCTGGGTCACTGATACCGCCCACGCTTGTGGCCATATCCGCGCCATGCACTTGCACACCTAAACGCGCCAGCGCTAAACCCATTTCCAAGCCAATCGCACCTAAGCCTAAGATACCTATGGATTGAGGCAGCTCTTGCATCTCAAAGAAGTCATCAGTGGTGATGCAATGCTCAGCAAAAGGCTGTAAAAACCCTGGCATCACCGGGCGTGAACCTGTCGCGATAATCACTGATTTGGCCTGAACTTTTTGCGTGCCCTTGGCTTGCTCAACTTCCAATAATGTTGGTGTTAAAAAACGCGCACGCCCCATGATCAAGTGTTCACCGGCGGCGCGTTCGGCACCAGCGGCAGCACGTCCAGCAAAGGTATCGCGCTGACGGCGTAACTCAGTCCAAGCCTGTTGTGTATCCAGCTGTAAGTGCTCAGCACCACTGATGCCAAAACGCTTAAAGTCTTTCTGCCCATGCCAATATTCAGCCATATGCAGCGCTACTTTAGACGGCATACAACCGACACGCGCACAGGTGGTACCCAAGGGACCACTGTCAATTAACACAAAACTTTTATTCGCTCGACGCACTTCACGCAACGCATATAAACCGGCTGTACCTGCACCGATAATGGCTACATCAACATTGATTTGCTTAGACATTTTTGCCTCCATTCACTGACATTGCCCATACGCTAACACAAAAGCATCAACGGCTAACGTCTTCAGAATACTTATTTGTAGAATAAGGTATCCAGCACAATGGATTGATACACCAAGCGCATTTATAGAGACATTCTATTTAACGTGCAGTTTCACTTGAGCCCAGAACGGGCTCAAGTGAAAAGAAGAGAAATCGAGGGCTACCCCAAACTTGGCAGCGTTAAGGCTCTTGCTTTTGTGCACGAGGGCCATGCAATAAACGGTTAGCACCACCGGCATGCAGCAACCGCGCACTGGTAATTCCTGCAATCTCATGGCCTTTGTTATTCAACGTATTGGCCACCTGATCAATCACAGCAACAACCAGCATAGCC
>DASRNZ010000084.1:0-18540 GCA_035647155.1 Thiopseudomonas sp. | reverse complement strand
CACTAAGGGGGTGCCAGGGTAAGTCTTTTGCATCCAGCGCCAGTAGTCGGCTAAAGCTTGAATCTCAGGAGTCCGATCTTTAACACCTTGGCCGTAGAGGATATGTATTGTGCCCACTGCCAGTTCGCTACCGTCATGTTTTGATCTGAATTTTGCCGAGAAGGGCTCACGAATAAAGCGATCCCCCTTATCAGGGTAGACCTTATGGCTTTGAACGGATTCAACTGCAGAGTTGCGCCATAAGAACGCGTACATTTCTTTATAGCTTTTTGTGCCAACGGGATGCGAGATTAAAGAGCTCCATTGTTCATCGGTATGCTTTTCAACGGCTTTTTTGAGTCGTAATACACCGTCCTCAGTCATGACTTCTTGTATCGCCAGCAAATCAAACTTAGCTGCGATAGCCGCTAAACCCGTGTACTTTTTGTGATCACCATGACCTAAGTGCTGAATGTTCCATGAGGCAAAAATAATATCACTGGCATAGGCGTAAGCAATGGGCGCAAAGGTGCCAAACAGTACAAATACAGCTAAAAGAAACGCTCTGTACTGGTTATTTAAACAACGTAAAAAAAACACGGGTTGCATGCTTCCTATAAAGTTAGATGAAAGGGTTGTATGTTTTTGAGTGAGGTGGGACTACAGGGGTAAATGTGACCTAGTTCACATTGCGGGCGCAATGATATAGTCAGATGCAATTAAATCAAAATGCTTGATGGCTATTTGGCAGTATTTGCGGGGCAATGCTCTTGCAGGATGGTTCGGTAGGATGCGACACGCTCTATATAGAGGCTTTTTAGATTGCTAAAAAGCGATTGGGGAGGCCTATTTAAAAGCTTATATCTAAATGGTGCTATACAATTGTACTTGCTTGCTTCGAGCATATATCGTTAGCTTCACTCCATATAATCCCTGAAGAGTACTAGGCATATATTATGCGCACCATTTGGAATAAATTTTCTTTGCGTTTACGCTTGTTTTTGTCTTTTGGTGTGCTGTTGGCACTGATGATTACGTTGTCTTTAGTGCTGCAATCGACATTTTATGCGCAAAACCGAGTGATACGTCTGCTTGAGCAAGATATGCCTGCACAATTGGATCAGCTTGCGGCAGAAGTCACTTTGAAGTTAGCACCGAGTATCGAGGCTTCACAGAGTTTGGCGACCAATATCTATATAGAACATTGGGTCAAAAACGGTATGCCTGCATCTGAACTGCCTTTATTGCAGGAGCAGATGGCTGTTATCTATAATCAGTTGGATGCTGAAGCGGTTTTTTTAGCCAGCAATGATGGCGAGCATATACGCTATTATTACTTGCAAGAAAGTGGCTTAAAGCAGAGAAGAATACTGCCGGGAGCCGATCAAGACGCTTGGTATTTTGATTATATCAACAGCAATTTATCGCATGAGTTAAGTCAGGTTAATAATGATTTTACCAGTGGTGAGACGAAAACTTTTATCAGTCATCAAGGTATAGAACACAACGTTGCAGGACAGCCAGTCAGCGTGGCGGGTGTTGGTTTAAATATTAATAATCTGGAAGACATTATCAATGCTTATCGTTTTCGTAAAAATGGTCGAGCGTCGTTAGTCAATCAGCAAGGCTATGTACAAGTCAGTGCAGAGGATTCGTTTGTGTCGAGCCTCAGCGCCACACCTCGATTACAAGCACTGCTTGATAAAAAAAAGGCCAGCATTGAAGAAGTGAATTACAGAGGACAGCAGCTGTTTGTTGGTACCCTGTGGATTGCTGATTTACAGAGCTACTTGGTGATTGAAGTACCACGCAGCGATTTTATTGCGCCGATCAAAGCCCTGCTATACCAATCTTTAATGATTGGCGCATTGTTGTTATTTATAAGCTTGTTGGTGTTGTATCCGTTAGCGATATCGTTAACGCGTCCACTGGCTCTATTCCAGCGTCAACTGGTGACTATTACACGGACCTTGGATTTATCGAAGCGCGTAGAAACAACAGATCAAGCCGAGTTGGGTGAATTAGCCGCGCAAACCAATAGCCTGTTAGAGCGTTTGTCTTTTGCCATCAATGGCGTGCAGAAGGGTTCGAATCGATTAACCGATACAGCGCACAACTTGGCTTATACTGCAGGCTTAGTCAGTCATAACACTGATAAGCAACAAGAAGTCAGTCAGTCGATGGCTGCAGCGGTGGAAGAGATGTCCTCCTCTGTGGCGGAGATCACCTCGACCATGGAAGAGTTATCGGCGTCTTCAACACAGATTGCAGATTATTCGCAGTCGGTGGTTGAAGTGGCCAATATCACCTTAGAAAGCAGTAAGAAAGGTGCTGGCGCTATGCAGAATTTGCAGTCGCGCATGGCTGAAATTCATAAGGACAGCGAAAATAGCCTCGATGAAATTGTGCAACTGGGCCGCAAGTCGAAAGAAATCAGTAAGGTGATGGATTTAATTAATACCTTGGCTGATCAAACCAAATTGATTGCCTTTAACGCAGCCTTAGAAGCGTCCAGTGCCGGTGAGTCAGGTAAGCGTTTTTCTGTGGTAGCCAGTGAGATTCGTCGTTTAGCCGATAGCGTAACGGATTCCACCCATGAAATTGAAGAGCGTATTCAAGAAATTCAAGATGCCATCAATCGCTTGGTGATCACCTCTGAAAAAGGCGCCAGTTCAATTGAAATGGGCATGCAGGTCAGTTCGGAAACCGCTCAAGATCTGAATGCCTTGGTGCAAGCGGCCAGTAAAACCAGCAGTGCGGCGCAGCAGATATCGATGTCGACACGCCAACAGAAAACAGCCAGCAGCCAAGTGGTGACAGCGCTGCGTGATATTGCCAATGCCAGTATGTACAACGCCCAGTCGGTACGCAGTATCACGGATATCAGTGAAGATATGATCCATATGTCAGGTGAGCTGAATCAGTTGGTGAGCGAATTTAAAACGGCGAAGCCAGACGAGTAATGTAAGTCGTGCAGCATAGGGGGAGTTAGAGCAATGATGGCTGCTAAGATGATACGGGTTCTGATCGTTGATGATAGCCCCGTTGCACGGGGTATCTTACGTGACTTGCTGGAAGGTCAAGAAGGAATCGAAGTGATTGCTGAGGCCACTCATGGCCAAGAAGCAGTGGAGTTGGTTGAAAAGCTGCGGCCTGATCTGGTCACCATGGATTTAAATATGCCGGTGATGAGTGGCATTGAGGCCATTGCGCAGATTATGTACAGCAAGGCGGTCCCCATCTTAGTGGTCAGCAATGAGTCGGATGCTGAGTTAGCCTATCAGGCCATCAGTTCCGGCGCATTGGAAGTGATCGCTAAGCCACGCTATACCTTGGAAGAAGCAGAGATTTTTGCTGATAAAGTGCGTTTGTTGGCCGGTGTGTCGGTGATCACTCGTATGCGTCAGCGCTATGTATCAGAACCGCAGCAGATGACGCCGGCAGCCTATCAGCTGCCCAATGTGGCGGTCTCAAATGTGCAGCAGGTGTTTGTGATTGCATCCTCCACGGGTGGGCCGCAAGCCTTAGCCAGTTTGCTACCACAGTTGCCGGCTGATTTTCCGGCACCGATTCTGATTGCACAGCATATCAGTGATGGTTTTATTGATGGCATGGCACAGTGGTTATCAGGCCTGTGTCAGCTGCCAGTGAAAGTTGCTGAAAATGGTGAGTCATTGCGCAATAGTTGCGTATATTTATCACCATCAGAGCACGATTTAACAGTAACGGCGAGGGGTTACTTAGCACTCACTCAACGCAGTGCAAAGGATATTTACCGTCCCAGTTGCGATGCGCTCCTCACTTCAGTAGCCGATGTGTTTGGTTCGCAAGCCGTTGGTATTATTATGACTGGTATGGGGCGTGATGGCGCTAAAGGGATGCGTGCTATTTACAACAAAGGCGGGATCACTCTGGCGCAAGATGAGGCCAGTTCGGTGATTTACGGTATGAATGCTGAGGCCGTCAAGCTGGGGGTGATTCAGCGTGAAATTCCACTGGCTTCTATCGCCAATGAAATGTTACAGATTGTGGGCTTGCCGCGAACCAATGAACGCACGCTCTTATCACGAGGCGATGCATGAGTGCGTCGTTGTTGTCTTTTAAGAAAATGATCTACGCTCATTGCGGTTTAGTGCTTGAGGGTATTGCCGAAGATCGCTTACGTAAAATTCTCCAACACAATAGCAAGCAAGCTGGCTGTGCAGATTTAAACGCATACGAACGTTTAGTGCGCAGTGATCAGCAACAGTTCGATGCGCTGATATGTCAGTTGACCGTCAATGAAACCTATTTTTTCCGTGAGCCCGAGCAGCTGAAGTTATTGACTGATGTGCTGATACCGCAGATTTTAGCACGTAAAATGCCGAGCCAACCGGTACGTATTTTAAGTGCAGGGTGCTCGTCTGGTGAAGAGCCTTACAGCTTAGTGATGGCACTGTATGAAATCTACGGTGAAAAAACCGCTGAGCTGTTTCAGATTGATGCTGGGGATCTCGATCAAAACGTACTCCATAAAGCCCAGGCAGGCGTGTATTCAAAGTTTTCGTTTCGTGGTGTCGACAGTGCGGTACGTCAGCGTTATTTTCAGCGGCAAGTTCAAGGCTATAAGTTGGCTGAGCATATCCGTACACAGGTTAATTTTTATCAATTGAATTTGTTGGTTGCACAGTTTCCAGCTGAGCTGGTCGCCTATGACATTATTTTTTTCCGCAATGTGTCAATTTATTTTGACTTGGCCACGCGCAAGCTGATCCAGCACAAGTTTTATAAGCTGATGAATAAGCACTCTATTTTGTTTTTAGGCAGTTCAGAAACCATGGGCAATGACTTGGGTGTCTTTGAACTGGTTGAACATGATGGCCAGTATGTCTTTATCAAAGGTGACGCTTATCGGCCAGCTATCAACCATGCGGTCAGTTGGTCTCAAGGAAAGGATCAGGCAAAGTCCAGTCGTCTTAGTAGTGACGACGACACGCACTTACCCGCGATTGATCCTAAGAGCAGCGTTGTTGCTACTGTAGACTCGGTATTGCCAGAGTTGCAGAGCAGTACCGAGCCGATAGACAGTCTAGGTGCGGTTGAAGATCGCCGTATTGTCGCTTTAGAAAGAATCCAGCAATTGGTATCAACCGGTGAACCATATCGCGCAATGCGCCTGCTGGAACGTTTTCCAGTGTCGATTGCTGAAGATTATGGTGCTTGCTTACTGAAAGGTTGGTTGCTGCTCAATCAGCAAGCATTTATTGAGGCGGATCAACTGTTAGATCATGCTTTAAATATTGAGCCTTGGTCGGTGGATGCGATGCTGATGAAAGGTCTGCTGTATAAATGGCAGCAGCAGCCTGCAGTGGCCTGCCAGTGGTTTAGAAAAGTGATTTACAGTTGCCCAGAATGTTGGCCTGCACATTTTTATTTGGCGGATACCTTGCGCAGTGAAGAGCAGTGGGCTGCGGCCATTCAATCCTATCAAACTGTGTTGCGCATATTTGCCGCCGGTGCAGTCAAGAGTAACTGCATCACTTGGATTCCTATACCTTTGGATGCCAATGATGCGCAGTTTTTAAGTCAGCGTCATATCAAGCAGCTGACCGTGGCCTTACACACCACACAAGTGGATGATTAATTATGGCTCTTGATATTAAAAAGTTTATTGGGCGCTTTGTTGATGAAGCCCAAGATCATCTCGGTCAATTGAACAGCGGCTTATCAGCTTTAGAGCATGGTGCGGCCAGTGCTGAACAAGTGAACAGCTTGTTTCGCTCAGCGCACACACTAAAAGGCTCATCACGCATGCTAAAACTGGAGCCCATTACTCAATTGGCCCACAGTTTAGAAGATTTGCTCAGTGCGCTGCGTGAGCAACAGGTGCAGGTCAATCACGCGGTGATGGATGCGCTCTACCAAGGCGTGGATGCCTTATCGGACCAAGTCGATCAGTTACACAAAAATGGGCAATTAGCCGAGCTGACTGCAGCGCAGAATCAACTCTGCCAACAACTGAGTGCGCTGGCGCAAAATCAGACCATTGATAGCGATAATCCCCAGGACAGTAACGTACAAGCAGCTGTTGCGCCTGCAGTCACAGAGCCACTGCATGAGACTCCAAGTGAAGACAGAGTCACTCCTTTGCTGGTGGCCAGCGATACGGTGCGGGTCAAACTGACCAAGCTTGATGAGCTGATCAAACTCATGGGTGAGTTGAGCGCCAGCCATGCTGGTTTGCATGAGTTAGTAGCAACCGCACGTCGTCTTGAGTATCAGTTTCAGCAACAGGCGGGAGGTGAGTTGCCGAAGGCTATGCGTCAATTTACCTTAGATATACGCGATATTGTGGCATCACAAGACAGCTTAACCCAAGAGTTGCATGACCGAGCTTTACAGATGCGCATGTTGCCGTTGGCGACTGTCTTGAATCCCGCCGCGCATTTAGTTCGAGATATGGCGCGCTCATTAGGTAAGCAGGTGGACTGCCGGATTTATGGCAGTGAGATCGAGTTGGATCGCCAAATGATTGATCAGCTGGCTGATCCCATTATCCACTTACTGCGTAATGCTTTAGATCATGGTATTGAAGCCCCCGAGCAGCGTCAGCAGGCGGGTAAAGCTGTGCAAGGTTTGCTGCAGATTCGTGCGCGTCTCGATTCAGGTTGGGTGGTGCTGGAGATCAGTGATGATGGTGCCGGTTTGTCAGTTGATGCGATTCGCGAAAAAACCTTAAGAAAAGGTTTGTTTAGCAGTGAAGAGCTGCAAGAAATGAGTGATCAACAGGTCACCGATTTGATTTTTCTACCGGGTTTCTCCACCAGTGCGATTATTACCGATGTCTCTGGACGCGGTGTCGGGCTGGATGTGGTTAAACGTTCTATTGTTGATCAGTTGCAGGGGCTGATCAGTATTAAAACGGCGCGCGGGGAGGGTACCTGTTTTACCTTGCGCCTGCCGTTATCGCTGGCCATTATGCGTGTATTGCTGATTCGAGCGGGCGCGCAAGTGCTGGGCTTTACGGGGCAATATGTCACTGAGCTGTTAAGAGTCGAGCCCACTGCGTTAATTCGTGTGGCGGATCGTAATGCGGTGATTATTCGTAATGAGTTTGTGCCTGTAGTCAAACTGGCCGACTTACTGAATTTGCCGCAAGACAGCCGTGTGAAAAAACCTGTGCAGCGTGACTCAGAAACATTATTGTTATTAGTGGTTCGTGTGCATACCGAGAAGCTTGCGCTGCATGTGGATGAGTTGCTCGATGAGCGCGACTTAGTGATTCAACAGTTACCTGAGCATCTGCGTAACACGCCTTTGCTCTCTGGGATGGTGACTCGTGGCCAAAATGAGTTAGTGAGTTTACTGCATGTGCCCTATGTGCTTGACCTCGCACGTAAAACCCGACAAGCCGTTAGCGGCGCTGCAAGTGCAGATGCTCAAAAAGCTAAGAAACGCATTCTGGTGGTTGATGACTCATTCAACACTCGAGAAATAGAGCGCGATGTCTTAGAGGCCTGGGGCTACCATGTCACCTTGGCTGAGCATGGCGCAGAAGGCTTGCAAAAAGCACTGGCTGAGAATTTTGATGCTGTGTTAACGGACGTAGAAATGCCTGTAATGGATGGCTTTACCCTCACTGCGCGTCTGCGTGAAGATGATAATTACCGTCATACGCCAATCATTATCATCACCTCTAGAGAGAAAGACAGCGATCGCCGACGCGGTATCGAAGTGGGTGCTGATGCTTATATCGTTAAAGGTAGTTTTGATCAAAACAGTTTAGTGGATACGCTAAAAGTATTGCTGGATTAATCCACAATCAACTTAAGAGAATAGATATGCAAATTCTGGTAGTAGATGATGACTTATTCGCCGGTGAAATGACCACAGCCGTTTTGGAAGACCAAGGTCATCAGGTGTTTCAAGCTGAAAATGCGATAGAAGGCATGGAAGTGCTGAATCAGCAGCCAGGAATTGCACTGATTGTCAGTGATTTGAATATGCCTTTGATCAGCGGCATAGAGTTTTACCGTGAGCTTAAAGAGCAGGGTTCAACACTACCGTTTATTTTATTAACCGGTGATGAGCCTGAGCAAGCGCTAGCAAAAGAACCCAGACTGGATGCTTGCGTGATGAAAGACTTTAATATGTCTGAACGTCTGCCTGCTGCCATCGATGTTGTGATGTCAGCGTTACTCTCCAGAGAGCAGTGAGTTTTATCGATATGAATATCAATCAACAGCCGCTGCAAAAAAAAATAGCCCAGCTTAGAGCCAGCTTTATCAGCCAACTGCCGGCACGTATGGAGACTATAGAGTCGCAGGTCAGCACTTTACTGGATGATGAGTGCAATAACTTAACCTTGCTCTCTGATTTGCACCGTGGCTTTCACAGCTTAAATGGCACAGGTAAATCATTTGGTTTGCTGGAGCTGTCGGTGATTTCAGCACAAGCCGAAGCGTTGATTATGCAGCTTTTGGATTTCCCAGATGAACTCCAGCACGAGCAGTGGGTCACTAAGCTGGGTGTATTAATGCAAGCTTTGAGCATTCAAGTACAAGCCTATGCAAACATAGAACATGAGCATCAGTCTGCAGTTGAGGAAGTGACTGAGCCTGAGCGCACAAGTGAAACTGTTGTAAAAGACTCTGCACCCCTAGTTTACATTTGTGATGATGAGCCTGAACAGGTGGATTACTTAGCGCATCAATTGCATTGTTTTGGTTATGAAATCCAACACTTTACTGAAACGGCTGCTTTTCGTCAGGCTGTATTAGCGCGACGCCCTGATGCAGTGATTATGGATGTTTTCTTCCCACAGAGTCGTACTGCAGGCACCGATGAGCTGACTCATATTAAAGATGCCACAGGTCAACACTTGCCCGCTATTGTGCTATCGGGCAGTAATTCATTTGAATCACGCTTAAACGCTGTACGCGCGGGTTGTTCAGCTTATTTTACCAAGCCAGCACGACCCATGGATTTAGCTGCAGTTCTTGATGAGTTGATCGAAGATGGCCATGAAGAGCCTTACCAAATCCTGATTGTAGATGATGAGCCTGAAGTGGCTGAGTATCACAGTTTGATTCTACAAAATTCGGGTATGGTGGTTCACCAAATCCATAGCCCAACCTTGATTTTTGAAGCGTTAAAAAACTTTAGCCCTGATTTAATGCTAGTCGATATGTATATGCCGGTGTGCAGCGGTGCTGAGTTAGCGACATTAGTCAGACAGGTCCCTGCTTATGTTGGACTGCCGATTGTGTTTTTATCCAATGAAACAGATGTCGATAAGCAATTTAGTGCGATGCAGGCCGGTGTTGAGGGCTTTATCACTAAACCTGTGATTCCGCACCAGTTAGTCGCATCAGTGAAATTACGCGCAGAACGTATGCGCACCCTGCGCGGATTAATGGCTAAAGACAGTCTGACCGGTTTGTACAATCACACTACCACCACTGAAATGCTGGTGTCAGCATTGGCTAACGCAGTACGGCAACAAGAAAGTTTAGCGGTGGTGATGATCGATTTAGATAAATTTAAAAATATCAATGACACTTACGGGCATATGGCTGGTGACAAGGTTATTGTGGCCTTGGCGCGTATGCTTAAACATCGCTTAAGAAATACCGATGTGGTGGGTCGTTATGGTGGTGAAGAGTTTGCCTTAGTCTTAAAAAACATTACTGCTGACGCGGCAGAAACGCTGGTCAATGAATTACGTGAGGACTTTTCTAAAATTGTCTTTGATTCAGGTCAGGAGCAGTTTCATTGTGACTTTAGCGCAGGCATCAGTATGTACCCAGGCCATGAGCATGCTGAGGATCTACGTATGGCGGCAGATGAAGCTTTATATCAAGCTAAAAAACAAGGACGTAATCAAGTGGTTATGAGTCAGGCCCATTATGACTGAAAGTCAGCTCGATCAGCTGTTAGCTCAGCAGCAAAATAAGCAGCAAACCATTGTTGATGTGGATGAGCTAACGATTAAATTAGTGATTTTTAGTCTCGGTGAATATCACTTTGCTTTCCCAGGTACTGCGGTCAAAGAAGTGCTACCTGGCGATGAGCAGGTTTTCTTTGTGCCGGGCTTGCCCGCCTCTGTTGAAGGTGTGATTAATTTACGTGGTGATATTGAATCGGTGATTGGCTTGCACGCTTTGCTACAGGTTGCCAATCCGGATTATAAAAACACCCTGCATGCGACTGCGATTTTGCTGGCCCATAACACACAGATGCGCAGCGGCTTACGGGTTGATCGCCTGTTGGATGTAGTGGATATCGCTGAGAGCCAAATTCAACTAGCGCCCCAGTCGTTGCCAGAGCACTTACAGCCCTATGTGACTGGCTTGTTGCAGTTTACGGGTTTGGCAGTCAGCGTTTTGGATATTGATGCTGTGTTTGCGGCGTGGCAGAAAGGCCAAGGATGAGTGTAGAGCCTAATCTGACTTTGCCTGTGGTGCTGTTTAAGCATCAAGGCCATTATTTTGCTCTAGAAGCCGCCTGTGTACGCAGCCAAGGTTCTATGCTGGCGCTTGCAGAGCAGCCTAGCATCGTCGATTTTTCTGCTTTATTGGATCAACGTGCGCCATTGCAATCAGCCGCTGAGCACTATTTGGAACTCGCAGGGCCCTGCGGGTCTTGGCGGTTAGGCTTAGAGCAGTCTGCTGATTTAGTTGAACTGCCCATTGCTGATATTCATTCTTTACCGCCATTGTTACAAGTCAGACGTCAGTTTTCAGCGCTGCAAGCACTCGCGTGGTATCAAGGTCAACTGGTGAGCTTGCTTGATCCTAAAGCGTTGCAGCGGTTGCGGGTTGAGCAAAGCTAAATAAGCTCTCGACCTTGTATCAAGAAAGTGTGGTTTACGCTTTTGACTTGTTTTACTGACGTAAAGTCTTGCGAATTCGTCCCCATAGCAACCCTGTGATAGACGTGAGGATCTTCAAAAAAGCACTCCAAAAAAGACTGGTTAGACTTATTATAAAGCTGATTGTTGCACCTGCCATCCGCGTGATCTTCGAGTTAATACGGTGCGTCTGTTTGAATACTCTATTTTTACCCAGTACTGCAAAGAGCTGTGCAACACGCCCCTTGGCGCTTTTACTAGATTATGACTGCTCTCTGGCGTTAGACAGCTTGAATCTTTTAGTAGTGCGTCATCATCGAATAAATTGACCTGAAAATCACAATGCATACTATGCTGGCTTACCAGAGTATTTTTAAGTAGCCTGTTATAACTCTGTAATTCATTGTTGATAACAGATAACAGATAACAGATAACAGATAACAGTGAATGAGTTGGAAATATAAAAAATAAAAATAAAATAAAGACGCTGTTGGAGTGATCTGCAGCCCTTTAAAATGGATACACATTTGCGAGGACACCATCATGAGCGATAAGCCTCTTCTAGAATGGACACCTTCACGGCGGCAATTTATTGCTGCTACCTCTGTTGCGACGGCTGTTAGCGTCTTACCCTCTTGGACCTATGCGGCTCAGCCCGATACTGTTCCACTTGAGCAATACCTCCCTGAGTATTTCAATGCAACCGAATGGGCCTTTGTTGTTGCCGCAACTGCACGCCTGATTCCCTCTGATGGTGATGGTCCTGGCGCGTATGAAGCGCGCGTTCCGGTATTTATTGATCGCCAGCTGACAACAAGTTATGGCCTAGGTGCTGATTGGTATATGCAAGGGCCGCATATGCCCAATGCTGATCCCGCGCTAGGCTTTCAAACGCCCTTGAACCCTAAGCAAATCTATCGTCAGGGCATTGCAGCTATTAATGCATGGTGTAAAGAAGCGCACGGCAAAACCTTTGATACGCTTGAGTTGGCGCAGCAGGATGAGGTATTGACCGAGGTGCAGCAAGGCAGCATCAATTTAGGTGCTGAACTGCGTGATTTCTTTGCTGTGCTGCTTGGCAATACCAAGGAAGGCTACTTTGCTGATCCTAAGTATGGTGGTAACCACAACATGCTGGCGTGGTCGTATATCGGCTTCCCTGGTGCACGGGCCAGCTTCAAAGAGTGGGCGGGTCAACATAACGTTGCTTACCCCTTGGGGCCTGTTTCAATTTCTGGCGAGAGGGCATAGTTATGGCACGTCAAGATCCTAAGAAAGATGTGGTTGTCGTTGGTCTCGGTTGGACTGGTGCTGTACTCAGTATGGAAATGGCAGAAGAAGGCCTTGAAGTTCTGGCACTCGAGCGTGGAGAAGACCGCGATACCGTACCTGATTTTAAATACCCTAATATTGCCGATGAGCTTAAATACGGCATACGTTATGACCTGATGCAAAAGCCATCAGCGTCAACCCTAACGATTCGACGAACAGAGAGCGAAGTGGCGTTACCTTATCGGCAGTTGGGCTCATTCTTGCCTGGGGATGGCGTCGGTGGTGCAGGCTCGCACTGGAACGGTCACACTTGGAGACCTCAGCCGGAAGAGCTGCGCTTGCGCTCCTACACCATTGAGCGCTTTGGTCAGCAGACCATCCCCAGCGATATGCTTTTGCAAGATTATCCAGTGAGCTACGATGAGCTTGAGCCGCATTTTGACCGCTTCGAGCGTATGTCGGGCATTTCCGGACAAGCGGGTAACTTAAAGGGTAAAAGAATTCCTGGCGGTAACCCCTTTGAGGGCTGGCGTTCAGCGGATTACTGTATGCCGCCGTTACAGCAAACTTATGATGCCACCTTGTTTGCTGAAGCCGCTAAGGCGATGGGCTACCATCCATTCCCACGACCGGGTGCGATTGCCTCAGAATCCTATGTGAATGAATACGGAATGCAATTAGGTCCTTGTAGCTTCTGTGGTTTCTGCGAGCGTTATGGTTGCTACAACTATTCCAAAGGCTCACCGCATGTGTGTATTTTGGATGCGTTAAAACGCAAACCCAACTTCTCTTACAAAACCAAAGCCGAAGTGTTGCGTGTTGAATTAGCTGAGGATAAAAAAACGGCTACGGGCGTGACCTACTTTGATCACCGCACGGGGGAAGAAGTCTTTCAGCCTGCGGACTTAGTAATTCTGTGTGCCTACCAGCTGCACAATGTGCATTTGATGCTGGTGTCAGGCATTGGCCAACCTTACGATCCAGCCACCGGAGAAGGTGTCACGGGTCGCGGTTATGCCTACCAAATGAGCGGCGGGGTACAGATGTTCTTTAAAGATAAAGAATTTAACCCGTTCGTGGGTACCGGATCCAACGGTATGGTGATTGATGATTTTGGTATCAATCAGATCGATTTCGCTCGTGAAGGCTTTATCGGTGGAAGCTATATATCCAGTGGTGTTGCAAACGGGCAGCCGATTCGCTCCATGCCATTACCTTCCGGCACGCCGGCTTGGGGTAAAGGTTGGAAAGAGGGCATCGGCCAGTGGTATGGCCATGCCATGAGTATCGGTTCGCACGGCTCTTGCATGTCTTACAAAAACTGCTACTTGGATCTCGACCCAACTTATAAAGATGCGTTTGGTCGGCCCATGTTGCGTATGACCTTTAACTGGAACGCAAACGATATCCGCATGACGCAGTTTATGCGTGGCAAGATGGAAGAAATTGCTACTCACTTGAAGCCCGATATTATGCGTTCGGGTTTTAAGGGCGAGGGTGCGATGTACGATGTGCGTCCTTATCAGACTACACACAACGTCGGTGGCACAGCCATGGGTGAGGATCCGAAAACCTCAGTGCTGAATCGTTATCTGCAAGCACATGATGTGCACAACGTGTTTGCCATGGGCGCGGGGGCTTTCCCGCAAAATATACAGTACAACCCTACGGGGTTATTGGGTGGGCTGGCCTATTGGGCCGCGCATGCTATTCGTACTGATTATCTACGGCAGCCGCGCAATCTGGCCTGAGGAGAATCGCTATGAAAACCTTAATGCGTCTTGTGCTAGCAGGGATTGTTCTCGCTGTGGTGGTGATTGCTGCCATGATTTGGGTGCCAGTCCAGTACACACCAGCCCAGGCTCTGACTGAACCTGCAACGGCCATTACTGCTGCGCGCGGCGAATATGTAATGCGCACAGCAAACTGTATGGCTTGCCACACAGCAGATGATGGGCAGCCCTTTGCTGGCGGCAGAAAAATCGAAAGCCCGCTGGGCACTATTTACTCAACCAACATCACGCCTGATAAGGACACAGGCATTGGTCATTATTCGTTAGATGAGTTCCGTGCAACCCTGTATGACGGTTTGCGCAAAGATGGCGCGCATTTGTATCCGGCCATGCCTTATGAAAACCTTCGTTTTTTAAGCGAAGCGGATGTACAGGCGATGTACCAGTACTTTATGCAAGAAGTACCGGCTGTGAGAAATAAGGTGCCAGAGACAGCGCTGAAATTCCCATTTAACCAGCGCTGGGGGCTACGCGCTTGGAATATGTTGGTCTTAAAGGAGACCGAGTTTAAACCTGTGTCCGATGATGCGCAGATTAATCGCGGAGCTTATCTGGTGCAAGGCCCTACACACTGTGGTGCATGTCACAGTCCGCGTAACTCGCTGATGGCGCAAGATGGTGTATCTGCAGATCACCCTGCCTTCCTCACAGGTGGCGAGGTCGATGGTTGGTCGGTGCCTGATTTGCGTAGCAAGGATAGTGTGTCGGCGCAGTGGAGTACGCAGCAGATGGCTCATTACCTCGCTACAGGACGTAATGATTATGCAACCAGCGTGGGCGAGATGTCATTGGTGGTAGAGCATTCGCTGCAATACCTAACCAGTGAAGACAATCACGCTATTGCAGCTTACCTCACGCACTTAACTGGCAGTTCCGAGGCTGGCACTTTATCGGCTGAAAGCCCTACAGCGCCGACTGAAACAGAACGACTGCTGACAAGTGCCGATCCTGCTATGTCGCTTGGCGCGCGTCTATATATCGATAACTGTGGTGGTTGCCACGCTGTCGATGGCCGCGGCGCACCAGAGATATTCCCAGCGCTGGATGGTAACGTTTTAGTCACAGCTGGCTCGCCGACGGGTTTGATTCATGTCATTTTGCATGGTGCTGAATTACCGTCGACCGAACTTCGTCCTGAAGCATTGCGCATGCAGGGTCATGCATGGCGTATGAGCGATGAAGAAGTCGCGGAGTTAGCGACGTTTGTGCGCCAAGGTTGGCATAACACAGCATCAAGTGTCAGTGCGGGTGTTGTGAAACCGTTACGTTAGTCAGGGTCTAGGTATTGCGTGCTGCGTGCGGCACGCAATACTCATACAAAATTTCTCGATCGAGTTAGGATGCTTTAGTCTTTCTTTTTTTACGAAAAACCGGTGCTTTGCCCTGTCCACGTAGGCCTTCAAATCGAATACTGCCGACTTGGTGCACCAGCACATTTAAGCCATCTAGCATCGGCGTCATAAATTGGTTGTAGCTCATGCGCTTTTCGGAAATTGCTTCGAGTTGCGATTCCCAGTGCGCCGTCATATCAGGCAGCACCATCACCTCGGGCAGTGACAAGATCAAGCGTCGGCCCACCTCGGTTGCATGTATTTCCTTACCTTGTTTAATTAAAAAATCACGCTTAAACAGCAATTCAATAATGCCTGCGCGCGTCGCCTCAGTGCCTAAACCATCGGTCTCTCTCAGCACTTTTTTGATTTCAGGGTCTGATACATAGCGGGCAATACCGGTCATTGCCGCCAATAAACTAGCATCGGTAAAATGTTTCGGTGGGCTGGTCTGTTTTTCATCTAAGCGGCCATCGGTACACAAGACGCTGTCGCCTTTGTTGACATTGGGTAGCTTGACTGCGGAGAACTCTGGATCTTCATTCTTGGCTTTTCTCTCAGGAAATAGTGCCTTCCAGCCAGGGTGGACCACTTCTTTTTGCTTACTAATAAAGAGACCACCAGCTACTTCGCTATCAATCTGTTTTTCTTGATACTCAAAGGCTGGGTAAAACTGCATCAGGTATTGGCATGCAACCAGCTCATATATTTTCTGTTCATCGGCTGATATACGGCTGGAATCGAGCCCGCGGCTGGTCGGGATAATTGCATGGTGCGCACTGACTTTTGAATCATTCCAAGCTTTAGATCTCAGCGATAAATCAGCCTGGCTGACAGCTTTACCCAGTGCAGAACTGGTTTTGCTAATCGCCTGAGTGACGGAAGACTTGTCAGCATAGTGTCCCTTAGGTAAGTAGCGGCAGTCTGAACGCGGGTAGGTCAGCAGTTTGTGGTTCTCGTAGAGTTGCTGGCAAATATCCAGAGTCTTTTGCGCAGTAAAGTTGTAGCGTTTAGAGGCGTCTATTTGTAAGGACGATAAGTTATAGGGCAGGGGCGGCGCTTGTTTTTTAACGCTTTGCGTCACCGCCGTCACGTGTCCGCTTTGCTGGATGACTTTGCGTAAGACCGTTTCTGCCAGCTTCTTTAGCAGCACGCGCCCGTCTTCATCCATATATGGCTCGCAGGCTGCGCTGGGCTTCCACTTGGCTGAGTAGGTTTCGTTCTTGTCTGTTTTAAGCTCAATAAACACTTCATAAAACGGCTTGGTGATAAAGTGTTCGATCTCTACATCGCGGTGTACCACTAAACCGAGTATAGGTGTTTGCACTCGACCGACGGATAACACGCCTTTATAGCCAGAAGCTTGACCCTGTAGGGTGCACAGGCGCGTCATATTGATACCGTAGAGCCAGTCAGCCCGTGCTCTGGCTAGGGCGGATGTGGCTAACGGGATAAAGTCGATATTGCGACGCATATCATTGAGTGAGCGTTTGATTGCATCGGGGTTCATATCGCTGATTAAACAACGCTGAGCAGCGTCACGTTTAGCTTTTGAGACACCGCAGTAGTTAATGATTTCATCAACCAAAATTTGTCCGACTCTATCTGGGTCACCCATGTTGACCAGCACATCAGCTTGTTTGACCAGCTTTTTGATCACGTTGAACTGTTTTTTTGTAGCCGGCTTAACGCTATGCAGCCATTCACTGGGGACAATGGGTAAGTGCTCTTTACGCCATTTCTTGTACTCTGGGTTGTAGGCTTCAGGTTCGGCCTGCTCAAGTAAATGGCCGATGCACCAAGTCACCACATCACCATTGGCGACTTTAATAAAGCCATCACCTTTTTGATGCGGCGTGGGTAAAACTGCAGCAACAGCTCTGCCGACACTGGGCTTTTCAGCGATATATACGATCACTTGGCTTTCTCACAAATCAGATGTTATGGCATGCACTTAATATGTAAGGTTAAGCATAGCATTAGAAGCTGGATAAAAAAACAGTGCTTGTGTGGTGTGCGGTATATTTCAACAGAGCCTTGGCGCTTGCAAGGCTCTGCATATCGTTGATGGTGGTACTGTAAAGGTGAAATGAGTTGGTATACCGCTTATTTAAGGCTTAATAGCTGCGATTCATTCCGCGCTAGGATTATCAGCATCATTTTTTTCTAACACCTGCAGCTTAGTTTGCAGGAAATCGTCGTAACCTTTTTGCACTAAGTCAAAGGTTTTACCAATCTCGGTCGCGATCGGGCTGCCTTCGCCCATGACGCCCAAGCCTTTAAGAATACTGCTGGCTTCGTTGTAACCTTTTTCAAAGCCGCCACGAATAATATCAACAAAATCACGCGCGACATCTTCTGGAGCTTTATTGGGGTGCTGGTTTGCGTAAGAATCAAAAAACGCGGTTGATAGCGAGAGGATACGGTCAGCTGTACCTTCTGGGCTGTTGTCTTGCTGCATCGCTGCCTGCAAAGCGTTGGGACCAAATTCAGAAGCCAGCTGCTCATTGATATTGTCGATGGCAGTGCGGTAGAGCAGGGCCATTGAGTTATTGCCAGCATTAATCGAAACATCTAAAGATGCTTTCAAGATTTGTTCATTCAACTGAGCTTTCTGCCCTTGTGGGCTGGCTGCTGCGGTTTTCTGTGATTCATCCAATGCAGAACCTTGTGCGGTTGGCTGAGCGGTGACCTTGGCCGCTGCATTGGCATTGGCAGTGTCTGGCTGAGGTGTGCGTGAAAGTGGTGAGATCATGCTATGACTCCTTCAGTTAACCCAGCCATAAAGTATGGCGTCTATACTCTATTTCGGCTGCCTAGAGATAAACTGAAGGCTTGTAGGCGCTTAGTTAAGTGTTTGAGACTCTCTAGAAGTACGGGGTCTTTCGCGTAAAACTGATAAAGCTTAGGATTTAAAACAGTGAACTACTTGAGCAATACCTAGTATCTAGCACTTAATGATTGGTGATTAATACTTAATGCTTAATACTTGAGTGGCTAAGATATGGTCTGCTACTGTTTTTAGAGCGTGGAGCTTGCCTAAAGTAAAAAGGTAAAGAATGATTGGTGTTGTATAAGTGAATGCAGAGACGCTAATGAAGTAAATATTGCGCTGTAGCTGTACTAGAGAAGGGGGTTTAACCCGCACCGTGCTTAGCTGGAGTGATTGGGTTATGCTTGGTGCTGGCTAGGGTTTTGAGCTGCTTGCTCTGTTATGATTAGGTTTGGCCTATATGGCTTATTGATTTAAGTAAAGTTTTTAGCCTGAATATTAGATGTGATTTTTTTATATAATTGAGTTGTGTTATTACGCCGGCTCAGTCAATGATTATGA
>DASRNZ010000083.1:0-2376 GCA_035647155.1 Thiopseudomonas sp. | reverse complement strand
AGCGCATCCACTACAACGCACGCACCATTCGCCATCAGTTGGTAGATAAGTGCCTGTTTGAAGGCCGCCACTATGTGCGTCCTTTTGGTGGCCGCAAGTACTTGTTTATTTGGGAAACCATTAAAGAGGATTTGCTTGCTTCGTACAGCGACAGCGTCGCAATGCCTTTCCAAGCGGAGGCTTAATCATGGCTAATGTTCGCGTAGATGAGCGCACTAGTAGGCTCTATTTAGATTTTCGCTACCAGGGTAAGCGTTACCGTGAGTTCTCAGGGTTAAAAAATACGGCTGCTAACACCCGTAAGCTGGAAAAACTTGGCGTGAAGATTGAGCAAGAAATTGTTCTTGGCACTTTCAAATATCACGACCACTTTCCAGAGTCAGCTGCAGGCAAGCGTTTTGCGCAAGAAGAACTGGAGCAGATTAAACAGGCCACAGCTGTTGGAGCAGCAGTCGCTTCGGCACTACAGGCTGAATCAACCAATACGCCACTGTTTAAAGATTTTGTAGAGGAGTGGATTATGGAAAACAAGGTCAGTTGGCGGGATTCGCATTTGACCAATATGCACAACATCATCAAATGCCATTACTTACCGCATTTTGCAGATAGAGAAGTCGGCAGCATCACTCGTGCTGAATTGTTAAAGTTTCGATCAGATCTCGCCAAAGTTCCAGGTCGAACCGTTAACAAAGGACTCTCAGCAAACCGTATCAACAAGATCATGGATCCGTTGCGACGTGTTTTTGAGGAAGCCGCCGACCGTTATGAATTTAACACACCCTTTATCCGCATTAAACCGCTGCGCATCCAGAAGAGTGACGTAGAGCCCTTCACGTTAGCGGAGACGCTGCGCATTATCGCGGCAGCACGCCCCGATTATAAAAACTATTACATCGTGCGCTTTTTCACCGGCATGCGTACCGGTGAAATTGATGGCCTCAAGTGGAAGTACGTGGACTTTGAGCGCCGTCAGATTTTGATACGGGAAACCATTGTTGCGGGTAAAGAGGACTACACCAAGACTGATTCGTCTCAGCGTGAAATCCACATGACAGATGCAGTTTACCGCGCCTTAAAGCATCAGCATAAAGCCACCTCGCTGGTATCAGAGTTTGTTTTCTGCAACCTCAAAGGCACGCCGCTGGATCATAACAACGTGACTAAGCGTGTCTGGTATCCGCTATTGGCCAAGCTCAAGCTGGAAAAACGACGCCCTTATCAAACACGCCACACCGCCGCCACGCTCTGGTTGGCAGCAGGTGAAGCACCCGAATGGATCGCTCGGCAAATGGGCCATGCCAGCACTGAAATGCTGTTCAAAGTGTACTCACGCTACGTGCCCAACCTTACCCGCAAGGACGGCTCAGCATTTGAGCGTCTGCTAGATGAACAAATGAGCCTGCTGGAGAAATGATCATGCAAACGATTCTATTGAAAACAGAGCAACAGAAGTTGATCACGCCACGCAACGTGACGATCTGGCTAATCAATTACTACGGGATTCCGCGCAGTAACGATCTGTCAATGCACTGGGGCTTACCGTATTGGGTCGACAACTACACCGCCATCAAACACTGGGTTGAACGTGTCATGAGTGAAAAGCCCTACAAGGGTCGTGTGCTCGGTGATCTTCGCCGCCGCTTTGAAGAGCAATTGCCCATTTAAAACTGAAAAGCAGCACTCGGCCCATTGGGGTGCTGCTGACCTTAGATAATAGTGCCCGATTAAAGGATGCGTAATATGGAAGATTTTGATGTGGATATCGCTTGGATAAGCCCACTGGATAAAGCGAACGATATCTGGAGCGTAGAAACACGCGACAAACAGTTTTACCAGAAGAGCTCTAACTTAAAGGTGCCACAACATACTGATGGCTATATTGCTGTGATTGAGTTTCATGGCAGTCAATTTACCCGAGTGCTGGACGCCGAGATTCTACAACTCCCACAGGATGTCGTCCGTACTCATTTTGCTTGGCGACAGCCAGATCAACTCGACGCACAAGGTATGCTCTGGCATCACGCTGCAATGATAAAGAACACTGCCTTAAAAGAGTTCATCACCAATGTATTGAGCGATGCCAAAATCATGCATCCTTTTTACATGGCTCGAGCCAGCCAAGATTTTCATCATAATGAAAAAGGCGGTCTTTTTAAGCACAGTGTGCAAGTGGCTTTAACTGCCATACACCTAGCGCACAACCACGAACTCGAACAAGGTGAAATTGAGTGCGCGTTTGTCTGTGGCTTGCTGCATGATATTGGCAAGATCATGATGTTTTATAACACCGATAAAAACCAACAAAAAGTTGTAAATGGCCAACATGAAGCCTTTAGCTTTATGGTGCTCGCTGAGCATCTTGAGCGGCTCAAAGCT
>DASRNZ010000082.1:0-49902 GCA_035647155.1 Thiopseudomonas sp. | reverse complement strand
ACTCTGTGGAGAGCTGCATGACGCTCGCGAAACGTATCATTCCTTGCCTTGATGTTGAAAATGGCCGTGTAGTAAAAGGCGTAAAATTTGAGAATATTCGCGATGCTGGTGATCCAGTAGAGATTGCTCGTCGTTATAACGAGCAAGGTGCGGATGAGATTACTTTCCTCGATATTACCGCGACCGTCGAAGGCCGTGACACCATGCTGAAAACCGTTGAACGCATGGCCAGCCAAGTGTTTATCCCGCTGACTGTTGGCGGTGGTGTGCGCACAGTCAACGATATTCGTAACTTGCTCAATGCCGGTGCGGATAAAGTGTCGATCAACTCAGCTGCGGTGTTTACCCCTGAGTTTGTCCGTGAAGCAGCCGAGCACTTTGGTTCGCAGTCGATTATCGTGGCGATTGATGCCAAACAAGTCTCTGCTGTGGGCGAGCCACCACGCTGGGAAATCTTTACCCACGGTGGTCGCAAACCAACTGGTATTGATGCGGTTGAGTGGGCGAAAAAGATGGAAAGCTACGGTGCCGGTGAAATCCTACTGACCAGTATGGATCAAGACGGTATGAAGAATGGCTTTGACTTAGGTGTCACACGCGCCGTCAGTGAAGCGGTGAATATCCCTGTGATTGCTTCCGGTGGTGTGGGTAATTTGCAGCACTTAGCTGATGGTATTTTGCTGGGTAAAGCTGATGCGGTATTAGCTGCGAGTATTTTCCACTTTGGCGAATACACTATCCAAGAAGCTAAAGCCTATATGGCCAGCAAAGGTATTGTGGTTCGTTAAGAACCGCTGCGACACGTTTATACCTGCTTATAAAAACGGCATCTGAGCTGAGCGCTGAGATGCCGTTTTTTATTGCCTAGAGTTTAGGCTTAAGCCTGCGCTACTTACTTTGTAGCAGTGGCTTTAAGTACGTTAATACCCTTCAATAAGTTCATTGCTTGATTGACTTGATAATCTTGATCTTGCAAGCGTGGCTTCTTATCTTTATCGGCTTTATTGCGCTTATCTGCACCGCCATTACCATTGCCCAGATGGCCGGCGAGGTCGGCTTCTTTCACGCCTAAAGTGCTTTCTTCTTGGCTGATTTTGGCTCGTTCAACGACAATGTCAGGAACAATACCTTGCGCCTGAATCGAGCGACCTTTAGGTGTGTAATACAGCGCTGTGGTCAGCTTCAGGGCGCGGTCATTATTCAGCGGTAAGACGGTTTGCACTGAGCCTTTACCAAAGCTGTCGGTACCCATCAGCACGGCACGTTTATGATCCTGTAAGGCACCGGCGACAATTTCAGACGCTGAAGCACTACCACCATTAATCAGCACCACCAGCGGTACGCCGGCACTGGTATTGGTCGGCGTGGCAGAGAAACGCAGCTCAGCATTGGCTAATCGGCCTTTGGTATAGACGATTAAACCAGAGCTAATAAAGTGGTCAGTGACCTCAACCGCAGCTTGCAGTACACCGCCTGGGTTATTACGTAAATCTAACACCAGCCCTTGCAGCGGCTGACCTTTATTGTCTTTTTGTAAACTGTTGAGTGCTTTACCCACTTCGCTGCCGGTATTGATTTGGAACTGACTGACACGAATAAAACCGTAGCCGTCTTCTAGCAGTTGGCTTTTAACACTGCGGCTTTTAATCACCGCACGTTTAAGGGTGACATCAAAGGGTTTAGCGCCATCGCGTACAATGGTTAAACGAATACTGGTACCGGGCTTACCGCGCATTTTCTCCACGGCTTCCATTAACGACACACCTTTGGTGGGCTGGTCATCAATTTTAATAATCAGATCTTGTGCTTCCAGACCTGCCGCTGAGGCTGGAGTGTCATCAATGGGCGCGATGACTTGCAGGACGCCATCTTCTAAGCCGACTTCAATGCCTAAACCACCGAACTCACCGCTGGTGCTTTCTTGCAGTTGGCGAAAATCTTCCGGATCAAGGTAGCTTGAGTGCGGATCTAAGTTGCTGAGCATGCCTTTAATGGCGTTTTCGAATAAAGTTTTATCGTCAATCGGCTCAACATAAGCGGTTTTAATACGCTCAAGTACTTCGGCAAAGGTGCGTAAGTCATTCAGCGGTAATGTTTCGCTGACAACGGCTGTATCTGTAGCCTTAGGTACTGCAATTGCAGGCGTATTGAGCAAGCCCAGCATCAGTAAAGTGCTGAGTACTGCTGAGGCTAAATGTGTTCGAGTAAATGGCATGAAGTAACTCCTAGTGAAATTTTGCATTCCAATTTAGCCTTGCGTGCGACACCATTGAGTCGGATCGGCCGGTTGGCCTTTTTGCCGTATGGCAAAATAGAGCGCGGCTTGATCACGACCACCAGTATTACCCACCGTCGAAATGGCTTGTCCTGCTTTAACCGTATCGCCTGTATTGCTTAATAAACTTTGGTTGTGGCCATAGAGGCTGAGATAGCCATCACCGTGGTCAACAATGACCAAAAGGCCAGCGCCACGCAACCAATCGGCAAATACTACACGACCTGAATGGATTGCGCGCACTTGCGTGCCGGCTTGTGAGCTGATTAATACACCATCCCACTTACTACGGCTATCGCCGCGAGCGCTACCAAAGTTGGCAATAATACGGCCATTCACCGGCCAGGGCAGCTGACCTCGTACTTTAGAAAATGAGCCACCATTATGGGTGACCGCAGTTGAAACAATGGTGTGTTTAGAGTTCTTATTGAATGCTTTAGCTGGTGTTTTATTGGCAAGATGTTGCTGTGCCTGTTCGCGTTGTTGTTCAGCGATGCGTTGTTGGCGTTTGCGTTCAGCTTCTTTTGCTTCGCGGGCTTGGCGTGCGAGGGTGGCTTCGATGGTCTTTAAAACTTTATTCAGTGCCACTTGATCGGCTTGGCGCGTTTTCAGCGACTGGCTTTCTTTACGCTGCTGTTGGGCCAGTGTGTTGACCTTTTGCTGACGCTGTTGGCGCAGTGTTTTTAAACTATCTTGTTTGCTAACTAGGCTTTTTTTTTGCTCTGCGAGTAAGTCTTGTTGCTCGCTGATTTGCGCTGAGACGTTGCTGAGTTGGCGCAAGGTTTCATTAAAGGTATTGATTTGTTGCTGGCGCGCCTGACCTATATATTGATAGTAGATCAGGTTGCGTGAGAATTTTTCCGGTTCTTGCTGGTTTAACAACAGGCGTAATGGTTCGTTTTGACCGGATTGAAAAGCTGCACGCGCTTGGATGGCAATTAGCTTTTGTTGCTCAATGCGTGCGCTTTGCAGTTTTTTTTTCTGTTGCTCGAGAACTTTTAATTCCTCTTCAGTTTTTTTTTCCTGCTGCTGCAGATCATTGACTTGTTTCTCAAGGTCGCCGATCTCTTTTTCGGTTTTTTTCAGTGCCTGTTCAGCGCTGGATTTTTCTTGCTCGATTTTACTGAGTTGTTTTTTCAGCTCAGCAATATCCTTGGCTGATTGCGCAATCTGTTGTTTGGTTTGTGCGCGTTGATCATTGGCCACAGCAACAGACAATGCACAGCTGAGTAGGATAAATAAAAATGTGCGAAGCATGGCGGAGGTTAACCTGAGGAATACAAAGTGTTGATTATGCCTAAAAAAAGCGCAGCAAACAGCTTACTCAATACAACAAGCAATATTTGCGTGGTGCGATTTGTGCTGCCACGCAAATATAACTCGACTTACTTGAGTTCGAGGATGCTGCGGCCGGTCATTTCAGCCGGAATAGGTAAGCCCATTAAGGTCAGCATAGTTGGCGCAACATCAGCCAGCACACCGCCATCGCGCATTGTTGCCGGACGTTTGCCCACATAGATAAAGGGGACTGGCTCACAGGTGTGTGCAGTATGTGCTTGACCAGTGCTTTCATCAGCCATTTGCTCAACGTTACCGTGATCTGCGGTAATCAGTGCTTCACCACCGACTTTATCTAGCGCCGTGACAATACGGTCTAAACAGTGATCCAAGCATTCAACGGCCTCAACTGCCGCAGCAAAGACACCGGTATGACCGACCATATCGCCGTTGGCATAGTTCACTACTATTACATCGTATTGTTGCTTTTCAATCGCTGCAACAATGCGGTCAGTGACTTCTGGCGCACTCATTTGCGGCTGTAAGTCATAAGTAGCCACATTGGGTGAAGGAATTAAAATACGTTCCTCGCCGGCAAAAGGCTGTTCACGAC
Source organism: Thiopseudomonas sp. (assembly GCA_035647155.1). Taxonomy (GTDB): domain Bacteria; phylum Pseudomonadota; class Gammaproteobacteria; order Pseudomonadales; family Pseudomonadaceae; genus Denitrificimonas. Next base: position 45,736 of record DASRNZ010000082.1, on the reverse strand, counting down.
CACCTGAGAAGAAGAAGGTTACATGCGCGTATTTTTCAGTTTCAGCAATGCGCAGTTGGGTTTTGCCTTGGTCAGCCAGATATTCACCGAGCACATTGACCAATGCTGTGGGTGCAAAGGCACTGGGTGCAGGTAAATCAGCAGCATATTGAGTGAGCATGACAAACTGGCTGAGTTTGGGTAAACGCTGACGATTAAAACCAGAGAACTCTTCGTCTAAGAAGGCATGGCTGAGTTCGCGAGCACGGTCGGCGCGGAAGTTCATAAAGATCACGCTGTCGCCATCTTCCATGCGTACAAGCTCGCCAATGCTGGTGGCTTTTACAAACTCATCGGACTCATCTCGAGCATAAGACTCGGCTAAGGCTGCCGTGGCGCTTGCCGCTTGGTGAATACCTTGACCATCGGCCAAGAGTTTCCAAGCTTGCTCAACACGATCCCAGCGATTATCACGGTCCATTGCAAAGTAACGACCAATTAAACTGGCGATACGGCCTTTGCCCAGCTTGGCGCAGGCGGCTTCAATGGCTTCAATGGAAGGCTGAGCGCTGCGTGGCGGTGTATCGCGACCGTCTAAGAAGGCATGCAGGTAGATTTTTTCGGCACCGCGTTGCGCAGCCAATTCAATCATGGAAATAATATGATCTTGGTGGCTGTGTACGCCGCCTTCTGAAAGTAGACCTAAAATATGCACTGCTTTGCCGTGCTCGACTGCTTGATCAACCGCTGTAGTTAATGCTGGATTGGTAAAAAAATCACCATCCTGAATCGCTTTAGTAATGCGAGTGAAATCTTGATACACCACACGGCCTGCACCGAGGTTCATATGGCCCACTTCTGAGTTACCCATTTGCCCATCAGGCAGACCCACATCCATACCGCTGCCGGAAATCAGGCTGTTGGGACACTGCTGACGCAGTCGATCGTAGACAGGAGTGTTAGCACTATAAATGGCGTTGCAGTCAGGGCTGTCGCTATGACCAAAACCATCGAGAATAACGAGGACCAAAGGTTTAGGCGTGGCATGCATAAGAATAAACTCTCAAGTAAAGAACAGAATATAGGCTCAGTTTAGCTGGATGTGCTCGGCGCGTCATTGTTAGTGGTTCAGAGAATGCGCAGGTCTGTGTATACTTTGCGGATTCTAACGCTTTGGGTGCCAATTATGATTGCTGATACGCTTGCTAAATTTCTTGAGTTTCTGACTGCGCACTATGTGCTGAGCGGAATATTTATCACTATTGTTGTGTTGCTTATTCTGCAGCAATCGCGTAATTCAGGGCGTAACTTAAGCTCGCGTGAACTGACAGCGATGGTGAACCGTGATGAGGCGTTTGTCCTAGATATCCGCCAGAAAAAAGATTTTAGCACTGGACATATCGTGGGCTCGGTTAATATCAGCAATGATCAACTGCAAACCCGTATGGCTGAACTAGAAAAGCACAAAGATAAAACTATTATTGTCGTATGTGCTTCTGGCGTCAACGCTGGCGGTGCATGTTCTGAACTTAAAAAAGCAGGCTTTAATGCTGCGCGTTTATCCGGTGGTATTGCCGGCTGGCGCAGTGAAAACCTGCCAGTGGTGAAATAAGATGGCTAAAGTAATTATATATTCCAGTGACTGGTGTCCTTTCTGTATTCGTGCAAAAACTTTGCTGAGCAAGAAAGGTGTGAAGTTTGAAGAAATCAAAGTCGATGGTAAACCTGATGTACGTGCCAAGATGGCAGAAAAAGCTAAACGTACCGCAGTACCGCAAATTTGGATTGATACCCTGCATGTTGGTGGCTGTGATGAGCTGTTTGCGCTTGAACGTAGCGGTAAGCTAGACGCACTATTAGCACAGTAACAGGGCTAGATAATCAACTTTTGTTACTGTACAAGATAGGCTAGCGTATTTAGGCCATTTTTGAATATAGATTGAAAATTAAGGATTGAAGACAGATGAGCGAACAAGCAAATAACGTAGCTGCGCAAGAAGAGCAAGTTTCACAGTTTTCTTTACAGCGTATTTATGTCAAAGATTTATCATTTGAAGCACCAAAAAGCCCAGAGATTTTTCGTGAAGAATGGAATCCAAATATTGAACTGGATCTCAATACCCGTCAGCGCGCTCTAGAAAACGACTTTTACGAAGTGGTATTGACCTTAACAGCGACAGTAAAAACCGGTGAAGAAACTGCTTTTATTGTTGAAGTTCAACAGGCCGGTATTTTCTTAATACAAGGTTTAGATGCAGCGGCTCAAGGTCATGCATTGGGTGCATTCTGCCCAAATATTTTATTCCCTTATGCGCGTGAGACTTTGGACAGCTTAGTCGTGCGCGGTTCGTTCCCTGCATTAATGTTAGCGCCTGTTAACTTTGATGCACTCTATGCACAAGAGTTACAGCGCATGCAAGCTGACGCTGAAGTTCAAGCTTAAGCTACTCATTTAGCTGATAATACACTTGCGCTTAATCGTCTGTGTGATTGATTAAGCGTAGGTACGCGATAGCGACAGGGGAGCTCCATGAGTAAAGTCAGTGTGTTGGTTGTTGATGATGCCGTATTTATTCGTGATTTGATTAAAAAGAGTTTGCGCAGTTACTTCCCTGGCATTCAGATTGAAGAAGCAGTGAATGGCCTTAAAGCCAAGCAGATTCTTGCTAAACAAAGTTTTGATTTGATTTTATGTGACTGGGAAATGCCAGAAATGAGCGGCTTAGAGCTGCTTGAATGGTTTCGTCAGCAGCCACAGTTTAAAACAGTGCCATTTATTATGGTCACCAGTCTGGGCGATAAAGATAATGTCGTCCAAGCCATTCAGGCCGGTGTCACCGATTATGTGGGTAAGCCTTTTACCCATGAGCAGCTCACCAGTAAAGTCACTAAAGCTTTGACGCGAAGTGGCCGTTTAGCCGCATTAGCAGCCTCTGCGCCAACCAAAACCTTGAGTAAAGGTGTGGCGACAGATTCATTATCGATCTTGACCGGACAAAAAACTGCGACGACTGCAGCGTCTCAAGCGGTGAAAAAAACAATGACTTCACCCTTGCTTGCGTCAGCATCTGCAGCGACTCCAGCTAAACCGTCGGCAGCCACTGCTTCACCCAGCAGCAGTACAGTGCGTGGCCAAGGTCAGGGGCGCTTACGCCTATCCAATGGTGAGTTTGCCTGTGTGATTAAAGCGCTGAGTTTAAAAGATGCATTATTGGTGGTGAAGCGCGGTAAAAACTTACCACAGGTGCTCGATAGCGCCGTACTCGATTTAGAACAAGGTGAAGAGGCTGAAGTTGCGCGTCTCAATGCTTATGTACATGCTGTCAGCGCTTTAGAAGCCAGTCCTGATAGTGAGTGGCTGCAAGTGACTTGCCGTTTTGTGGACAGTGATCCGCAAAAAATGAATTACTTATCACGCTTAATTGCGCGTGGTACGACACAGCGTCATTTCACCCCCAGCGCCTGATAATAGTAGTAGATCAGCGCGCTAGACCGTGCTTTGTAATGATCTCGATGGGTATTGCTATTTTTCTGAGTTGATCACTGTATCAGCACTGCTATTTTGCAGAACTGAGTTCATTTTGGGTGTAAGTGATGCGTAAAAAAATTCTAGTCATGACCTGTTTCGCACTCTTAAGCAGCCACAGTTATGGTTTTAGTGTCTATAAATACACTGATAAAAATGGTGTAGTGACCTATACCGATAAAGCTAAAGCGGGTGCGCAAGTCTTTGTCTTTAATGAGCCAGCGGTTGCTAAGCCTGTTGAAAAAGATGTCAAACTGAAAACGCGTAAGCAGGCTACTGGCGATGAGTTGGTATTACACAATAACCTCTATGCTCCAGTTGAAATTGAGCTGGTGCTGGAAAATCAAGCCAATATTGCGGGGGGTCTACAGCCACCCATACGCCAGGTCATAGCGCCGCGTAGCAGTGTTACGTTAGTGACTTTAACCGCGAAAAACCCAGCACAATCTGTGCAGTATAAGCCTAAGCTGCGTTATGCCCTTGGCGATCCGAACATGCTCCCTGCTGCGCATGAGTATCCGTTAGCTTGGCGTGGTGGTCCATTTCGCCTGACTCAAGGCGCTAATGGCAAGTACAGCCACTTCACCCCAAAAAGCCGCTATGCATTAGATATTGCCATGCCAGAAGGTACGCCGATTATCGCTGCGCGGAGCGGTGTGGTGGTTAAAATCGAAAATAAGCAAACAGTGCACAGCACTCATCCAGCCGGTAACTTTGTGCGTATTTTGCACGATGACGGTACCATGGGTGTGTACTTACATTTGCAGACAGGCTCAGTGGGTGTCAGTGCAGGGCAGCGTGTAGAAGAAGGTGAATTACTCGCGCGTTCCGGTAATACCGGTAACAGTACGGGACCCCATTTACACTTTGTGGTACAGCGTAATATCGGGCTGGAAGTTGAGTCGATTCCATTCGACTTTAATCAACCGGTGAATGCTTTGCCTAATTTTGCTGTGGGTGGTGAGTAGCTTGGCTTGAGCAGCTTAAGAGTTTTTAAGCTGCCAAGGCATAATGAGCAATAATCCCCAACAAAATCGAAAAGCCAGCCCAGTGATTATGCAAAAAAGCTTCAAGTGATGATTTGGCATCACGCTGACGGCTATGAATAAACTCCCACATAAAGCAGGCTCCAGCGCCGAGTAAACCTAAGTGAAAGTAGCCGCCCAGCTCAAAGCTGTGACCGGCTAACAGCAGGCAAAATAACGCGCTGCCTTGTAAGCCTAGAATAATAAAACGGTCCGCATCACCAAATAATACTGCTGTCGATTTCACCCCGATTTTTAAATCATCTTCACGGTCACTCATCGCATAGTAAGTGTCGTAAGCAATGGTCCAGAGCAGATTAGCAATATACATCAGCCAAACTGCGGAGGGTACTGAGCCTTTTTCAGCACTAAAAGCTAATAAGATACTGCATGAGTAGGCTGCACCTAAGGCCACTTGCGGATAATGGGTATAGCGCTTAGTGAAAGGATAGAGCGCGGCTAAACCCACAGCTAGAAACGACCAATACACGGTGTATTTATCAGTCATCAGCACTAAACATAAGCTGACGCCAACCAACAGAGCAAAGGTGATCAACGCCTCTTTAGCTGTCACGCGACCTGTCACAATCGGCCGGCCTTGTGTCCTAGTAATATCACCATCAATACCCCGATCAGCAAAGTCATTGATGGCGCAGCCTGCCGAGCGCATGAAAATAACGCCCAATACAAAAATAACTAAGTTTTTGATGCTGGGCATACCGTCACCAGCGATCCACAGCGCCCATAAGGTGGGCCACATCAATAGATAGATGCCAATCGGGCGATCCCAGCGCATCAACTGAATAAAATCCCAGGCTCTAGGGTGCAGACGATTAAAGGATTTCAGCAGTTGTATATACATAACAAGACTCCGCGACTAGGGCTGCAATGGGTATGGGTTACAGGCTATTAAATTCTGAGTGATCTGTATCATGCCAAAGTTGTGGCAGAAAAACTTCAGCAACCAACAGATCTAAGCCTTTATTGGTAAAGCATGAACGCCGCGCCCAGAGTAGAGGTTGCTGGTCTGCAGAGTACTGCGCTTGAGCAGGTAATTGCTCGCTGGGCATTTGACAAATATACATCGCACCACGGCTAAAGGCCTGATGGCTAAACAAAATCTCTCCCAATGAGCGTGTGCCTAACTGGCTGATATCAAAATCAGAGGCCTGCAGTGCGGCTTGACTGGCAACGCTGCGCGCAAAAACCCAAGGCTGCGTGCCATCACATAAAAAGACCTCGCGCACCCAGCCACAGCTGCCACGGGCAATATTGAGCGCTTGGCATTCATTATCAGCTAAGGTTTGCCAGCCTTCAGCCAGCACTTGCACAGTGAACTCAGTGCTGCACAGTTGAGTTAAGCGTTGGGTGAGTGAGCCTTGATCAAACAGCCAGTCATTCAGTGCAGTTGATGCGGTGTCGGTGCTATGCCAGTAGTTGGCGGAGGTATTTAGTGAGGTTATGGACACAATACGGGCTACTGAGTAAAAATGTTTTGTCAGTTTAGCATGCCTTTAACTGTGGTTTTAGCTTGGCAGGTTGGCGAATAAGCAACCGAGCAGTGCCTAGGTGCATGGCGATGACTTGATCGCAGTTAGGGCGATATGGATAAACACTTTTGAGACTGGTCAGTCGAGAATTGGCATGCCATGCTTTGTGTTGGTCAATACGGGTAACAGCGCTATAGCCTATATATTTTACATAATAAAAAGAGAGGCCATCGATGCTTAAACCTGAATTGGTTGCAGCCATTGCAGATAAAACAGATCTGAGCAAAGAGCACGCAGGGCATGTGCTTGCTACAATTTTAGAAGAAATTACCACTGCACTGGCTGAAGATGAGAGCGTGACTTTGATTGGTTTTGGTACATTTGTGCAACGTCACCGTGGTGCGCGTATGGGTAAAAACCCACAAACAAACCAGTCCATACTGATTCCAGCCAGTAATACGGTTGCCTTTAAACCGGGTAAACGGCTTAAAGAAGTGGTGGCTGAATTAACCTAGGTTTAGACGCAGCAGATTGTCAAAAAGTGTAGCGCGGCTTGCGCCTGGATAAGTCGGTAAAACAATAATTAGGGCAGTTAAAGATGTTTTGTTAACGCCACTTTAATTTAAAATAAGCATCATTAACTATGTGGAACTGTTTATGAAATTTCGTTTTTTACTTTGGGCGCTCGGTCGCATGATGAGCAAAGCCAGCAAAAACAATAGCGCCTTTCAAAAGCAACTTGACGGCAAAGAGCTCACTTTTATGCTGCATACACTGGATGGCAAAGTGGCGCGTCATTTTGTTGTGGCCAATAATCGTTTAGAAAGCCGCTCCGGTGTTGCGCCAGACCCAGCATTTTCAATTGGCTTTAAAGACGCAGCCTTTGGCTTTGCCACTCTGCAAGCTAAAAATAAGCAGCTGGCATTTATGCAGGGTATTCAGGATAAAAATATTCAAATTCAAGGCAACACCATGCTAGTGATGTGGTTTCAAGGTTTAATGAAATATATTATGCCGAAAAAAGCCAAGCCAAAAGCCGAATGATTGATCTGATTGCCGCGCGCTGATTGTCAGCGCACGGGTCTAAAGTTTAGACTTGCTCGTTAAAGCGATACTGCAATGCTTCAGCCAGATGGCCACGGGCAATCTTAGCGCTGTCTTCTAAATCCGCTAAGGTACGAGCCACTTTAAGCACCCTATGGGTGGCACGTAAGGATAAGTTTAAGCGTTCGCTGGCTTGCTCAAGCCAAACTCGATCCTCGTCTGTGAGTACGCAGTGTTGGCGTAGAGCGTTTAAGTCCAGTTGGGCATTGCTGCAGCCTTGTCGGCTTAACTGCCGATCGCGTGCCGCACAGACTTGTTGCATGGCTTGGGTAGAGCTTAAGCCAGGATCTTTTGGTTTGCGTAATGAAGTGGCTTCACGCGCGACGGTAATATGCAGATCAATGCGATCTAGCAAGGGTCCAGAGAGTTTATGCCGGTAGCGTTGGATTTGTTCCTGACTGCAGCGACAGCGCCCACTGGGGTCACCAAAATAGCCACAGGGACACGGGTTCATCGCCGCGACCAATTGAAAGCGTGCGGGGAAGCGGACTTTGCTATGAGCTCGGGCGATAACAATATGCCCAGACTCGAGCGGCTCACGTAATACTTCAAGCACTTTACGGTCGAACTCGGGCAGCTCATCCAGAAATAAAATACCTTGGTGGGCCAAACTGATTTCTCCCGGTTGTGGCCGACGCCCACCACCCACCAGTGCTGGCCCAGAGGCACTGTGGTGAGGCTGACGAAAGGGACGTTGCGGCCAGCCGCGTAACGGCTCAAGGTTGACCACTGACTGCACTGCAGCGACTTCCAGCGCTTCTTTTTCGGTGAGTGGCGGCAGTAGGCCGGGTAAGCGACTGGCTAATAAAGTTTTTCCGGTACCCGGTGGCCCACTTAACAGTAAATTATGCATACCCGCCGCCGCGACCACTAAGGCGCGCTTGGCTGCATGCTGGCCTTGCACTTCCAGTAGATCAGGATAATGCGCTGGCTGCGCCAGTAAACCTTGCGATTGATAGGGTTTGAGAGTCTGCTGTTGATTAAAATGGCTGACCAGTTCCAGCAGATGCTCAATGGCATAAACTTTTAAGCCGCTGGCTAAACAGGCTTCTTCAGCGTTTTCTAAGGCAACGACCAGTGCGCGTCCAGCAGCACGGGCGGCGAGTGCGGCCGGCAAAACGCCGCGTACGGGGCGCACTTGACCTGAGAGTGCCAATTCACCCAAACACTCAAATTCATCTAAACAGCCGCCGGGTAATTGCGCGCTGGCGGCTAATAAACCTAGGGCAATCGCCAAGTCAAAGCGTCCGCCTTCTTTAGGTAAGTCAGCAGGTGCTAAGTTGAGGGTGATGCGTTTACGTGGAAACTCCAGTGCACTATTTAAAATTGCACTGCGTACGCGATCTTTACTCTCGCGCACCGCGGTTTCGGGTAAGCCGACAATGGTCAGCGAGGGCAAACCATTGGTCAGGTGAATTTCAACGCTAACAGCAGGTGCTTCAACACCAATTTGTGCACGGCTATGAATAATAGCAAGTGACATAGATCCTCCTTGATCGTATATAAAACGCAGCCTAATCCATTAGGTTGTTGTGCTATGGCTTAAGGCGCTGTTTCTCTCAGTTGCTCTTCAAGTGCAGCCACAGTGCTTTCTAAAGCCTCTAAGCGGGCGCGGGTGCGAGCTAGAACAACCATTTGGCTATCAAACTCTTCACGGCTAACTAAGTCGAGTTTGCTAAACGTACTTTGGATAAGGGCTTTAAATTGAGCTTCAATTTCAGCGCGTGGCAGTGGTATCTCACTGCCTAATAAACGTCCGGCATGCGTGCTGATGCTATCAAGTAAGGCCTTAGGCGGTAACATAATGAAATTCCTTAAAAGTAATGGTTTCAGTTTAGCACGTCATTAGAATTGTGAATCTTAATCAATACGAAGAGAAGCTGGGCAATCTTGAGTATAATGCATGTTCTCTAATACGGCTGAGCGTTGTTTGGGCAAAAAGGTGTATTGTGTTTATCTGTTTGCTCCAATAATGTGTTTGTTTACTGTGTTATGACCCCTGTATGGGCGTGCCAATTACAACTTAAATGCCTAGACTTTAAGCCTAGGTATGTTAAAAATTGACTTGAATGATCAGTCATTTAATCTCGGAGAAACTGTATGAAATTAGTTACCGCCATCATCAAACCTTTCAAGCTGGATGATGTACGTGAAGCATTGTCTGAAATTGGCGTACAAGGTATTACAGTAACTGAAGTCAAAGGCTTTGGCCGTCAGAAAGGTCACACTGAGCTCTATCGTGGTGCCGAGTATGTGGTGGATTTCTTGCCAAAAGTGAAAATTGAAGTGGCGATTGCTGCGGCACAACTGGATCGTGTGATTGAAACAATCAGTAATGCAGCTAATACCGGAAAAATTGGTGACGGTAAAATATTTGTTGTCAGTCTTGAGCAAGCAGTACGTATCCGTACAGGTGAAACGGGTTCAGACGCGATCTAAGCGCGTGCAGTTCACCGAAAAGATTTCTTGCGCGCAGTGATGATTTAATACATATCTGCAGTGCTGCAATACCACTCAGGCGTCACTCTGCAAAGGGTTACGCCTGAGTATTTTTTACGCCTTAATATAGGTCATATGACTGACACGCAAGCAATTTTAAAAATATTAAAAAAGAAGCTGTTTGCCGTGGTTATTTTCTTTTTATCGCACTAGAATGCGCGCCCAATGCATAACAGATGATTGCCAGTTGCTTACAGTGGCTTGCGTCCTGTGCAGTTGCTTGCAATCTGCTCTCGCTGATTATTATGCTAACTCCTAAGGTACGTGCCGAATAATTTTGGTACTCGATTTAAAACTATCTTGCTGAAGGCAGGCTTGAGGTTGACTATGTTTGATGAAGAAATAGAACCAGAAGAAGTAGACGTAAACGATGACAGCGAAATTGATGTTGATGACTTAGATATCGACGACGCTGATGATCTGGACGAGGTGGATGACGACGACATCGATGACAGTGTCGATGATGGCTCGGATGCTGTGGTTACGCCTGCACGTGCAAAAGCTAAAACAGCAGTCAATGAAGTTGAGTTGCCTTCTGTTGAAGCTAAGAAAAAAGAGCGTGATGCGTTAGCGCAAGCTATGGAAGAGTTCTTATCGCGTGGCGGTAAGGTGCAAGAAGTTGAAAATAAGATTGATGTCTAAAGGGTATTAGATTCATGACCCTAGCAACGATCGATGGCGGAGATAGAGGCCTGATCGTTGCTAGTAGCTATGCCAGTGCCTGTACTAGTCCTTTAGAGCTTTATAACGCTCGGCGAGTTCAAGGCGAATTGCGCGACGCTCTTGGGCGTTAGCAAAGCGTCTGATTTCATCTTCAGTGTTGGGCTCAAGCTTGGGGACTTCTACCGACTTACCTTGATCATCAATAGCCACCATAGTGAAGAAGCAACTGTTGGTGTGACGAACCAGCTTCTTATGAATATTTTCGGTGATCACCTTAATACCCACTTCGATCGAAGTGCGTCCGGTATAATTGACAGATGCTAAAAAGGTCACCAGTTCACCGACATGGATGGGTTGACGAAAAGTTACTTGGTCAACTGATAGGGTGACCACATAGCAACCGGCAAAGCGGCTCGCACATGCATAGGCCACCTCATCGAGGTACTTAAGTAAGGTTCCACCGTGTACGTTACCCGAGAAGTTAGCTTTATCTGGGGTCATTAAAACGGTCATGTTTAGAGTTGATGTTCCGGCTTCCATAGTGCTCTCTTATTCTTGTGCTTAGCGTATTAGTGTAGGTGTATTTAAAAAATCAATGCTACCTTACTCTGATATCTACTAGCTTTCTAGCCAGACATCACGCACCCAGTGCCAGACACTTTCCCACGTCTCATCCTGCATCTCTTGGGTGTCTTGATCCCAAGCAAGAACTTCACCTTCCTCATCATCCACCACGTAATAGATGGGTGCGTCATGGCACAAGGGAATCAAATTACGCGGCAAGCCCAGATCCCAAGCGGTTGAAGTCACGTCGGGTAGGTAGGTGTGCGAACAAGGGTCGCTGGCGGTAACCGGCTCTAAGCAGCCATAGACCACATCGCTGACGGTTAATAAAAACTCACGTAAAGCAAAGGGTAGATGAATCAAGATTTGCTCTTGAATCTCAACCAAGGTTTCTTCTTCGGGTAATTCTAAAGCAACAGGGACAGGTTCGTTACGTTCACGTAGTTCGTCAATCACTTCTTCCACGGTGTGTTCACTCGATGTATTGCGGGCATTATTGAATGCTTGAAGCGGCGCCATTGCTGGCGACCGCTGCAGATCCGTGTTCGACAGTTAAGCGTTTTGGCGAATACCGGCGATTAACCAAGGTTGGTTTTCACCGTTTTGACGCTCCATGCTCCAGCTTTCACTAAAGGACTCGCCTTGGTCAAAGCGTGAGGTTTTCGCCACACCGAGGAAGGTCAGTGTTGCAATGGTCACGCCGTTTTCTTCTTCTACACTGTCCAGTTCAACACTGAGATCGTCAATGTAAGTGGACTGCATGCCATCACCTAAGCTGTTGCGCTCATTAGTGAGGAAGGTGAGTAACTCAGGGGTTACAAACTCAGAAATCTGCTCCATTTCATTGGCATCCCAATGCTGTTGCAGTGAGTTAAAGTGACCTTCGGCCGCCTGCAAGAAGCTGGTTTCATTGAACCATGCAGGTGCATTGATTGCTGGTTTGGTAATGGTTGCTACAGGTGCTGAAGTGCCAAAGATATTTTGTGCTGGCGTATGTGCTTCACGCTGCATCGGTGGACCACCGGCTGTGGCGGTTTGCGGCATTTGACGGCGACGGCTGGCAATAAACTTAAAGATGACAAAGGCAATCAGGCCAAAAATCAGCATATCCATGATTTGTAAGCCTTCAAAACCACCACCCATAAACATGGATGCCAATAGACCACCGGCTGCCATACCCATCAGCATGCCGCCGATGCCGCCCATAGCAGGTTTTGCGCCTGCTGCTGCAGCGTTTTTAGCGGGTGCTGCCGCAGGTTTTTGTTGTTGCTGTTGTTGAGCTTGGCGTTGTTTCATTCCGCCAAATGATTTACCACCACCAAAGCGGCGTGCTTCAGCGTCGATACTAAAACTTAGGCCTAAAAAAAGAGCGAAGGCGATTGTAAGAAAACGGTGCATAAAAATACCTTTTTATTGTCAGGTTAATCAAACTGTTCGGCATATCTGCAAGGTGCGTGTGCCGAACAGTTCGAGTGATGGCGTCAGTGAAGCATGCTTAGAGCAAGTTATGCCAATTAATCGCGCCAGTTATACAATTCTTTTTCTGAAATTTCGTGCATCAGAGTGATTTGTTTCTGGAACGCTTGCATTGAGTCCCAGATACGTTGGTTGAGATCACTTTGACTGGCCAAGTTATCCAGTACTTTAGCTGACTCATCCTGCATTGCGTTCAGTACTTCATCAGGGAAGCGGCGTAACTGTACATCAGCAGTTTTCAGTTCAGCTAGGGCGCGGGCGTTATTCCAAGTGAAATCATCGAGCATATCGGCGTTACCGGCACGAATTGCTTCAGTGACGATGGCTTGCAGATCAGCCGGTAGGCTGTTCCACGCTTCTTGGTTAATAATCAGTTCCAGAACAGCTTGTGGCTCTTGCCAGCCTGGGTAGTAATAGTATTTAGCCGCTTTATGTAAACCAAAAGCTAAGTCATTGTAAGGGCTGACCCAGTCCGATGCATCAATAGCATTGGTTTGCAGGGCAGTAAATACTTCGCTACCGGGTAAGTTAACAGTGGTTGCACCTAAACGGTCCAGTACTTCGCCACCTAAACCGGGCATACGAATTTTTAAGCCTTTCAGGTCATCCAAGCTATGGATTTCTTTGTTAAACCAGCCACCCATTTGCATGCCTGAGTTACCAATAGCAAAGGGCTTCACACCAAAGGGTGCGTAAGCTTCTTCCCATAGTTTCAGACCGTCACCTTTATGCAGCCACGCATTCATTTCAATGGCGGATAAGCCAAAGGGCACTGAGGTGAAGAACTGTGCAGTGTCGGTTTTACCTTTCCAGTAATACGCTGCGCCATGACCCATTTGCGCGGTGCCGCGTGATACCGCATCAAAGACTTCCAGTGGCGGCACCAGCTCACCACCGGCGTAGACTTTAATGGTTAAACGACCATCGCTCATGCTGTTGATACGTTCAGCCACACGTTCAGCTGAAGTGCCTAAGGCCGGATAGTTTTTTGGCCACGCAGTGACCATCTTCCAGTTAAAGGTTTCTTGCTGAACAGCAGCTACAGGATCGTTATTCGCTGATTCTGTGTTTTCTGTACAGCCCAAGAGTGCTAAGCACGCTGCGGCTATAGCGGCTAAAGTAAAACTGTGGCGACCTTTCATATGCGCTCCGAGTGAGTCTCAATATAAGTGTGAATGCTTAGAGTGGCTGCAGTTTTGCGTAGGCCACCATCAACCATTTGATACCGTCGTTAACAAAGTTAACTTGTACGCGCGCTTGTGCGCCCGCACCTTCAAAATTCAAAATAACCCCTTCGCCAAATACCGCATGCTGCACCAGTTGTCCCAGCTTAAATTCAGTTTCTGGCACATCTTCGCCATGAAACATACTGCTGGACTGCACTTGATGATTGCTTTGGTAAGGGCGGCTGACGCTGTTGTTCATCCGCACTTCTTGTAAGAATTCAGCAGGGATTTCACGCACAAAACGTGAGACTTTATTGTAAGTCTCAGCACCGTATAAACGGCGTGTTTCCGCGCAAGTGATATACAGCTGGCGCATGGCTCGGGTAATACCTACATAGGCTAGGCGGCGCTCTTCTTCTAAGCGGCCTGGCTCTTCCAAGCTCATTTTATGCGGGAATAAACCTTCTTCCATACCGGCAATAAACACGATGGGGAATTCGAGGCCTTTGGCGCTGTGCAGCGTCATCAACTGCACTGCTTCGGTAAACTCATCGGCTTGGGTATCACCTGCTTCAAGCACTGCATGATCTAAAAAGGCTACTAAAGGCTGCACATCTTCTTCCAGCTCATCACTGGTCTTAAAAGTCCGCGCAGCGCTGACCAGTTCCTCAAGGTTTTCAACTCGAGCTTGGCCTTTCTCGCCTTTTTCTTCTTTGTGATAGGTGATCAAACCTGATTGCTCAATGACAATTTGCGCCATGGCATGCAATTCACAATCACGGGTCTGTATTGCTAATTGCTCAATTAAATCCATAAAGCCTTGCAGGGCGTTACTGGCACGTCCATTCAAGGCTTTTTGCTCAACTAACAAATGCATCGCTGCCCACAGTGAGACATCGTGCTCACGTGCAGCATGTCGCACCGTTTCAATAGTTTTTTCACCAATACCACGGGTTGGCACATTAATCACCCGCTCAATCGCACCGTCATCATGACGGCTGCGTAATAAGCGCAGATAGGCCAGCGCGTTTTTAATTTCTAAACGTTCAAAGAAGCGCTGGCCGCCATAAATACGGTAAGGCACCGCCGCGCGTAATAAAGCTTCTTCTAAGACGCGAGATTGAGCGTTAGAGCGGTAGAGAATCGCAATCTGATCACGGTTGACCTCGCCTTTACGTAAGGCTTGCTCAATGCATTCAACGATATAGCGTGCTTCATCATATTCGTTGTAGGCGCTATAAAAATTGATCAGGTCGCCATCTTCGCCATCCGTCCACAATTCTTTACCAAGACGACCTTGGTTGTTATCAATTAAGGCGTTGGCTGCTTTAAGAATATTGGCCGTGGAGCGGTAGTTTTGCTCCAGACGAATGCTTTGCGTGTTGACAAAGTCAGTGGAGAATTGCTGAATATTTTCAATTTTCGCACCGCGCCAGCCATAAATAGATTGGTCGTCATCGCCGACCACCATTAAGCTTTTACCGCCTTGAGCGAGCAAGCGTAACCAAGCGTATTGTACGGCGTTGGTGTCTTGGAACTCGTCGACTAAAACATGCTGAAAGCGCTGCTGATAATGCTGTAATAATCCTGGGTTATCGCGCCATAAATCTAAAGCGCGCAGTAACAGTTCAGCAAAATCAATGGCACCAGCACGCACGCAGGCCGCTTCATAGGCAGTATAAATTTGCAGCATAGTGGCTAAGAATAAATCGCCACCAGCTTGAATATGTTGTGGACGTAGACCTTCATCTTTCTGTCCATTAATAAACCACTGTGCTTGGCGTACTGGCCAGCGCTTCTCATCCAGCTCCAGCTCGCGCATCACACGCTTCAGTAAGCGCTGCTGGTCATCGCTGTCTAAAATACTAAAGCCTTCAGCGAGGCCGGCTTCTTGCCAATGCGCGCGCAATAAACGGTGGGCTAAACCATGGAAAGTACCTACCCACATACCGGCGGGATTAAGTCCCAACAGTTCTTCAATGCGTACGCGCATTTCTGCAGCAGCTTTATTGGTAAAGGTGACCGATAAAATACTGTGCGGCGAGGCACCTTCAACTTGAATCAGCCAAGCAATGCGGTGTACTAACACCCGCGTTTTGCCTGAACCTGCGCCGGCTAAGACACGTTGTTGACCAATAGGCGCAGCAACAGCTTCACGCTGGGCTTCGTTGAGGGCGTTTAATAAGTGTGAGATATCATCATGCATTAGTGCATTCTAGTGGGCGTGCAGAATAAGGGCAAACACAAAACAAGCTATAATTTTTAGATAAAGTAGGCTGGTGTGAGACTATTTATAAATGGTACGTTGTTTTTTTATTTTTTATGCTTGTTAATAGTCGTTTACATACGGCTATTCTTTGCCGTACAACAGCCCCTCGCTGCCTTGTGCGTGGTGGTATTAAGCTTTGAAAAGCTGTTATTCATTTACAATAAGGCATGTCAATGCTATTGGATAAAAACATGCCGCAAAATAACAAGAGCTCAGACATTTTATACAAACTGAATGCTGAATTGAGCCAAGAGGTGGAGCGCCGACATATTGTTGAGCAGCAGCTCTTGGCTGCCAAGGCGGACTTAGAGCAGCGTGTGGCTGCACGCACTTTAGAACTTAAAGAAGCCTTGCAAGCACTGCAAAAAAGCCAAGAGCGTTTAGAGTTGGCTTTGGATGCGAGTGAATTGGCGTTATGGGATTGGGATTTGCTCAGTGATAAAATTTATCACACACGCACTGAGAGTATTTTTGGTTTAGCGGCTGATAAAATTCATGGTGTGCTGACAGACTTACGACCTTTAATGCACCCCGATGATTTGCCTGTGTTGCGCCATGCCATGATTGAGCATATGAAGCAGCGCACTGATGCCTATGCTGTGGAATATCGAGTTAAACACAGTGACGGTCATTGGCTATGGATTGAAGACCGCGGTAGAGCTGTGCAGCGTGATGCTAATGGTCGTGTACTGCGTATGCTGGGTACGCGACGCGATATCTCACTACGTAAACAGCACGATAAAGAACTGGATTTAGCCTCCCGCGTATTTGATGCGGGCAGTGAAAGCATTGTGATTTTAGATCCAGACTATAATGTATTAGCGGTTAATAAAGCCTTTATGGCAGTGACAGGTTTGAGTCGAGATGAGATGCTCGGGCAACCGATTTTGCCAGAGAATCAGCCGATTGAAATGCGCCAACACCATGAAAAAATTCGTACCCTAAGCGAGTTGAATGGCAGCTGGGAAGGTGAGTCGCTGGGAATACGAAAAAATGGTGAGTTGTATCCGCAGTGGTTAAAAACTCATGTAGTGCGTGACCGTCAGGGTTTTATTACTCATATAGTGGTTTTTTTTACTGACCTGACTGCTAGTCGCCAAACTGAAGAACGTTTAAATTATCTGACTCAATATGATGAGTTAACAGGTTTGGCGAACCGTTCTTTATTTTATAAGCGCTTACAGGATGCTGTAGAGCATGCGCGTAACAGTGGCCAGCAAATTGCGTTACTGCATTTAGATTTAGATCGCTTTAAAGCGTTAAACAGCAGTTTAGGTGTGGATGCGGCAGATCAAGTCTTGCACATTATGAGCGAGCGTTTGATGCAGTTATTACCTGAGGCGAATACTTTGGCGCGTTTAGGCGCTGATGAGTTCGCAATGATCTTAGATAAAGATGTTTCAGGCACACAATTGACTGATTTAGCAGAGTCTATTTTAGCGCAGATTCGTACGCCCGTTGCGGGCGCTGTCGGGGGTAACGAGCTGGTGATCAGTGCGTCTTTGGGCGTGAGTTTACTGCCCGGTAATGCCCGTGAACTTGCAGCCTTAATCAGCCAAGCCAGTCTTGCTATGCAGCATGCTAAGCACTTAGGTGGCGATAATGTGCAGTTTTATAATAATCAAATTCAGACCTTAACTTTAGAGCGTTTAGAGCTTGAACAAGAGTTACGGCGTGGTATCGAAGCGGGTCAGTTGCAAGCTTATTATCAGCCCAAATTAACTCTATCTGACGGTGTGATTCGTTCTGCAGAAGCCTTGGTGCGTTGGAATCATCCGCAACGTGGCTTACTGACGTCAGGTGAGTTTATTGAGCTGGCAGAAGACACCGGTTTAATCAGTGCAATGACTGAGCAGGTGCTTGAGCAAGCTTGCCAGCAAGCCTACATTTGGTTGCAGCAAGGCATGCCCATCCGTATAGCCGTCAATATTTCAGTCTGTCATGTGCGCCAAGGACATTTAGTTGAACTGGTGCAGAATGTCTTGGCAACAACGGGTTTACCTGCGTATTTATTGGAGCTTGAACTGACTGAAAGTCAAATGCTCGATAACACACAAGATATTATTGCGACTTTTAAACAGCTTAGAGATCTGGGTGTGAATTTAGCGATTGATGATTTTGGTACAGGCTATTCGTCACTCGGTTATCTTAAGCGTTTTCCAGCTAATAGCTTAAAAATTGACCAGAGCTTTATTCGAGAGGTGGTGAATAATGATGAAGATGCCGCCATTACTCGCGCCATTATTGCCATGGCACACAGCTTAAATCTGTTAGTAGTGGCAGAAGGCGTGGAAACGCAAGCGCAAATGGAATTTTTAAGAGCTCACGATTGCGATGAAATACAAGGGTATTTGATTGCGCGACCGATACCGGCCGAGGAGTTGACTCAGTTGCTGATCAGTCGTCAATCCGTGATTGAATCGTAGTTGGGGTTAACCACTCAGATTCAATCACGAGATTAAGAGCTTATGCGCCGCGGGTGTTACCGCTGGTCAGGTTGCGCATCAGCAGAGCATGTTCCAGGTTCACATTTTCTGGAATCGGGATAAACAACACATGGCCATCGCCAGGGGCGTCATCGCGGCTTTTGCCTTTTTGATCTTCGATGTATTTTAGATCAAAAGTGATGTTGCCTTGGGGTGTCATCAGCTCAATCGAGTCTCCGACTGCAAAGCGGTTTTTCACAATCACTTCGGCTAAATCACCACGACGCTTACCAGTCATTTCACCGACAAACTGCTGGCGCTCAGAGATCGAATAGCCGTATTCGTAGTTCTGGTACTCATCGTGCACGTGGCGACGTAAGAAACCTTCGGTATAACCACGGTGCGCTAAGGATTCCAAGGTATCCATCAGCGACTTATCAAAGGGACGACCGGCTACCGCGTCATCAATGGCTTTACGATAGACCTGCGCAGTCCGTGCTACATAGTAGTGCGACTTAGTGCGGCCTTCGATTTTCAATGAGTGCAAGCCCATCTGTACCATGCGCTCCACGTGTTGTACGGCACGTAAATCTTTGGAGTTCATAATGTAAGTGCCGTGCTCATCTTCTGAGACGGCCATATATTCGCCTGGACGCTGAGCTTCTTCGAGCAGGAACACTTCGTCGGTGGGCGCACCAACACCAAGAATCGGCTCAACAGCTTGCATCAGCGCTGGATCTGCATGCTGCACAACTGCGATCGGCTCGTACTGATGGACGATATCGCCTAATTCATCTTCTTTGGCGGGGTGGGTTTTATATTCCCAGCGGCACGCATTAGTGCATGAACCTTGGTTTGGATCACGCTTATTAATATAGCCAGACAGCAAGCAACGACCGGAGTAGGCCATGCATAAAGCACCGTGGACAAAGACTTCGAGTTCCATTTCTGGCACTTCGTGGCGAATTTGCTCAATCTCATCGAGGGATAATTCACGGGATAAAATTGCACGGGTTAAGCCTTGAGCATGCCAAAACTTAACGCTGGCATAGTTGACTGCGTTGGCTTGCACTGAAAGGTGAATATTCATCTCAGGGAAATGTTCACGCACCATCATGATCAGACCTGGGTCCGACATAATTAACGCGTCAGGGCCCATGGCAATCACCGGCGCTAAATCTTTAATAAAGGTTTTGAGCTTGGCGTTATGCGGTGAAATATTCACCACCACATAAAACTTTTTACCCAGCGCATGGGCTTCATTAATACCCAGTGCTAAGTTGGCATGGTCAAATTCATTATTACGCACGCGCAAGCTGTAGCGTGGCTGACCGGCATAAACCGCATCAGCACCGTAAGCGAAGGCATAGCGCATATTTTTTAGTGTGCCAGCAGGCGACAACAGCTCGGGACGAAACGCAGTAGACATAGAAAAACTCGAGGAAATAATAAATATCTTACTATTCTATCAGTCATTAACCACCCAAGCGTAGTGCTGGAGGCAATTAATAACCAACTGATTGGGTTGGGTATTAATTTAGGCTGAAAAAGGTCTTTGTAATGCTGTGCTAGATGGGTATGCAAGCGCTTTTTATAGACAAGAGATGCATGACTGCGCGGTTTACAGTCATTTCTAAAAGCACATACGCACGACAGTGTGATGCATTCTGCCCAGTGTCTTACTGCTCAGAGATCAGGGTTCTAGACTGAACTGAGCAACTTAATTTCCTTGCAGATAAGCGCTGATGCTTTGGTATTAGCGAGTTCTTACTCATCAAAATTCTTAGATGTTCTGCTAGCATCACTGCCTATTTTGATTGAATCATGATCTGCGTATGAATTTTCTATCCTTTGAATTTGTTGCTGTTTTTTCTGCTTTTTTATTGATTTATTGGTTACCATTTAAGGCGGTTCAGCTGCGTAATAGCATGCTAACAGTGGCGAGTTATGGGTTTATTGCCTTATTTAATATTCAGTTTGCTCTGATCTTGCTGGGCTACAGCTTATTTATTTATGGGCTGGCTCATCACTGCGATCGTTTTCTGCGGCCGCGGTCAATTTATACGCTGCTGGCTACCAGCATTGTCAGCCTGTTTGTGTTGTTCAAATACTATGCTTTTTTTCAAGAATCAATACAGGCTGCTCTGGTATCAGCCGGCTTGCAGATTGATTTACCGATTTTAAGTCTATTACTGCCAGTGGGTTTATCCTATTACAGCTTCCATTCGGTGAGCTATGTAGTGTCTGTGCAGCGCAAAGAGTTGCCTAAAGCCAGCTTTAACGAACTGATGCTGTATCTGTGCTTCTTTCCAAGCATTGTTGCTGGACCGATCAATCGTGCCAGCCACTTTATCCCGCAAATTCAAGACAGCCAACGCAGTTTGCTGGAGCCCAAGCGCGCATTATTTTTGATCACGTTAGCGATACTTAAGCTGTTTCTATTTAGCGCTTGGCTGGCAGAGAATATGGTGGATCCTGTATTCAGTGATCCCAGCGGCCATAGTGCGGGGAAAAATCTGCTGGCCGCCTATGCCTATGCTTGGAATATCTATTTTAATTTTTCCGGCTATACCGACTTGGTCACAGGCATAGCCTTGTTTTTAGGGTTTCGCCTGCCGGTGAACTTTAATGCGCCGTACTTGGCCGCGAATCTAAAAGAATTCTGGGCGCGCTGGCATATCAGTCTGTCCACCTTTATCCGTGACTACCTGTATATACCTTTAGGTGGCGGACGCAAAGGTTGGCTTCGAGTGCAAATCAACGTCTTGCTTGCCATGGTGATTTCTGGCTTGTGGCATGGCGCGGCCACGACCTTTGTGATCTGGGGAGCTTTGCACGGGCTGGGTGTTATTGCGCTGAACTTAAAGGAGCTGGTACTGCCTGCTCGAAGTAGTTGTCCGCCAGTGATTGCTTGGATCTATCGTCATCTAGCACGCCTGATCTGTTTTCATTTCGTCTGTTTGGCTTGGATATTCTTCCGCAGTGACAGCTTGGCTAATGCGCTGTTGATGCTGCAACAGATTGGTGATGTGCAGTTTGCTGGGGTGTTTGAATATTACCCATACGAGTTGCTGGCCGTGGCGCTATTATTTTTTACCTACCCGCTATTAGTCAACTTTACAGAGCGGTTGCAAGTTCGTAGTCAGAAGGTGGGCTGGTGGTATTACCCAGTTGTTCTGGCCCTTGTGCTGAGTTTAGCTTTCAGCTTGTCACCCGATGGAATGCCAAACTTTATTTACGCGAGTTTTTAATATTATGGATAATCTAAAAAAACTTCTGCTGAGTTGTTATGTTTTTCTCTGCGCAGGCGCTTTACTGATCTGGATGCATCAGGACTCTCTAGAGATTTACTGGCAGCAAAGTTATCACCGCCCACCACCATGGCAATCACTACAAAGGGTAGCCGTCTGGGATGCGGGCACCCGTGTGCACAGGGCCACCGTCAGAGCCTGGGATAGTTTCCGCTTAGAAATGAGCGGGCAGACCGTACAGACTGCTGAAGTTGCAGACTTAAATGTCAGTGATCCAGCGCTGGATGCGGGTGTTGCACAATCGCTGGAAACCAGCGCGCAGATTATATCGGGCGCTGTCATAGAGCGGCTGGAAGTAAGCCAGAACGTTATGCAGGCGGTTGCAACAACAGCGTTGAAAATGCGCGGGGAGTCTGCACAGGCAGCTGCAACAGTCCTGCTGGAAGAAACCGAGTCACCGCAAGATGACTGCAGATGCTCTATTAACACAGCGTTGATTGATGCTAGTTCAGTAGAATCGGCAGCTAAAAGTATGGGCATAGACGCTTTATCGCAGCCGGTCAAGTCCAAACAATATGCAAAAATCAGCGCTGGACAACGCGTGTTCTTTGCTGGCGACTCCATGATGCAAGGTGTTGCACCTCATCTTGCAGTACGTTTGCGGCGCGAATACGGTCTGTCGAGTATTGATTTGAGTCGGCAAAGTACCGGGTTGGCTTATCCTAAATCGTTCAACTGGCCTGCTACTATTGCGCAAACCTTAGAAGACAATCCTGATATTAAATTGTTAACGGTCTTTTTGGGACCCAATGATCCTTGGGATATGCCCTCAGGCAAAGGCGGCAAATACCTGCGTTATGCCAGCTCAGAATGGGAAGCTCTCTATCGCAGCCGTATTCGTGACATCATTAGTAGTGCACAACAGCGCAATGTCGATATTATCTGGGTCAGTTCGCCCTATATGCGTCGCCAAAAGCTCTCCACTCAAGTCAGCTATCTGAATGAACTGTATGAGTCTGAAGTACTGCAAGCGGGTGAGGTTTTTCTGTCCAGTAATCAGGTTTTTCAGTATCCAGAAGCGACCTATTCAGACTATATGGGTGATGGCAGCTTGAAACAAAAAATGCGCTCTGGCGATGGCATACATTTTACTCCTTCGGGTCAGCGTACCTTGGCTGATGCGCTGTTTGACCTTATTGTATTTATTCCTGATAAACAGGCTGAAAATGACACACAACTTGCAACCAACACGGTTCATTGACTTTTTGCCGTTGATACACCGAGCAAATCAGCGTCGCTACCTAGCCAGTATGATTGTGCTCTTGAGTGCAGTGTTGCTCAGCAGCTGCACTAAGCCGCCGGTTAAACAAAATGCGCCTGTGATGGTAGCTGAAGTGCGCTCATACACTAGCGGCCACCTGACCGACTATGGTGAGACGCGTTTGAGTTTCGTTGCAGATAAACTTCTTGGCATCAATCAGCACAGTCATATTATTCAGTTGGGTGACTCGCATACTGCTGCAGACTTTTTTACCGGTGCCTTGCGCACAGCTTTGCAGCAGCGTTACGGCAATGCTGGGCCTGGGTGGTTGCCGCCGGCGTGGATTCGTGGCCAGCGTAGCGGCGCACTTAAGCTGGGTGAAGTGACAGCCAAACAATGGCAATTGACTAGCAGTCGCTTAGAACAGCACGCCAACTTTCCCCCTGGTGGTTTTTTGTTGCAGCCATTGCGCAGTGGCAGCCGTCTGCAATTAGCGCAATATACGCCTGATGACACTGCTTTTAGTGTACGCGCGCTGTATCAAAGCCCCGATAGTGTTCCAGTACGTATTAACGGCAAGCCGGTAACTTGGACTGCCTGCGCGAATTGGCAGTGGTCTGCTGCACGCGAGATGCAGCTACCTCTAGAGCTTGAAGTGCTGGATGACGCCTATCCACAACTCGGCGGCTGGCTGCTTGAAAATGGGCAGCCTGGAGTATTGCTCAGCAGTCTGGGTATCAATGGCGCAACCATTAATATGCTCGATAAGTGGGGGACAGACTGGGACGCACCAGTACGCGCCTTGCAGCCGGATATGCTTATTTTATCCTATGGTACCAACGAGGCTTTTAATGACGATTTGGACAGTGCTGATTACTACGCTGATTTAACCCGCCATATTCAGCAACTGCGCGAGCTGCAACCACAAGCCGCTGTGCTGATGATCAGTGCGCCTGATGTGATTAAGCATGCTGCAGCGGATACCTGTCAGAGTCGCCGCCCAGCCCAGCTCAATAACGTACAGACCGTCCAACGTCAGGTGGCAGAGGAACAACATACACTGTTCTGGGATTGGCAGGCGATGATGGGTGGAGCGTGCAGCTTCTCTGATTGGCAGGCGCAAGGGCTGGCGCAAAAAGACGGTGTGCACTTCACCATTGATGGCTATAAAGCCAGTGCGAATCGCCTCTATGAGGACCTGCAGCGATATCTTGAAAACCTAGACTCAGAATAGAGATTGAGTAAAATGCGCAATCAATCTCGTGCATTGATAATGCGAGGAACAATAGGCAGGGAGATAGAAGCCTCCCTTAATGCGAGCTAGAAACCCAGTGATTGCTTGCTGTAAATCCTGATGTGCCTCAGTTACACCACAATTCCTGCTGCATGTCCGCTGGCCCACGCCCACTGGAAGTTAAAGCCACCTAAATGACCACTCACATCCAGCACTTCACCAATAAAATACAGATTGTTTTGTTTCTGCGATTGCATGGTTTTTGAGGAGACTTCTTGGGTGTCGACACCGCCTAACGTGAGTTCTGCAGTGCGGTAGCCTTCGGTGCCCGATGGCGTGAGTTGCCAATGATTCAACTGCTCACCTATTTCAGTCAACTGTTTGGCGTTGTATTGCTTCAGGGGTGTATTGGTAAACCAGTGCTCACAAAGCAGTTGCGCCATTTTTCGGGTAAAGCATTCACTGAGGATCGTTTTCAGCTCTATATTAGGCTGCTGCGCTTGTTGCTCTAATAACCAGGCACTGGCATCGCGATCGCTGAGTAAGTCGATTTCGATACGGTCACCGGACTGCCAATAGGAAGAAATCTGCAAAATCACTGGCCCGCTCAAACCGCGGTGAGTAAATAAGAGGTCTTCTTTAAAACTTTGGCCGTTGCACTGCACCACACAATCATCAACCGAGGTACCCGATAGCGCGGTACAAAGCTCTTTCAGCTGTGGGTCAGTGATGGTAAAGGGCACCAAGCCAGCACGGGTGGGCAGAATAGTATGGCCAAATTGCTCAGCGACTTGATAACCAAAACCGGTGGCACCCAAGGTTGGAATGGATAAAGCACCACTGGCGATCACTAAGGATTGACACTTAAACGTCTGCTGTTTGCACTGCAAGATAAAACCCGCATCCTGTGCTTGAATACTATCGATTGGCGTATTGAGCTGAATAGTTGCACCGGCATCAGCGCATTCATCGAGGAGCATCTGCAAAATATCACTGGCTTTGTTATCGCAAAATAACTGACCCAGCTTTTTTTCGTGATAAGGGATTTGATGGCGCTGCACCATCTCGAGAAAATCCCACTGAGTGTAACGCGCCAGTGCAGACTTACAAAAGTGTGGATTATTAGAGAGAAAATTATCCGGCTCGGTGTACATATTGGTGAAGTTACAACGGCCACCGCCAGACATGAGAATTTTCTTGCCCGCTTTGTTGGCGTGATCGAGTACCACAACCTTGCGGCCACGTTGCGCAGCAGTCAAAGCACACATTAAACCAGCCGCGCCGGCACCTACAATAATTACATCCACAGCTTGCACAGTCCGACACCTAAAAAATAAAAACTAAGTTTAACGGCTTTTCACAGCAAGATGGCTGTAAATATTTGTACCTGCCGTACTGCTTGCGACTTAGATCATGCAAATAACATCAATGCTCAAGAAGTACCTTGCAAGTGACGCGACAAGCGTAGCCAAGGATGGCGAAGCGCCCGAATAGAGGCAGAAAGCCTCTTTGAGAGAAGAGCGACACTAGCAGGGTAGGTAATACACAGATTAGCCCGCTCTAAGCTCTTAACTATGCAATACAAATTGCCCGGTAAAACAGGCACCATCTTGGCCGTCCTCGGTTAAAATTCGGCTGTTTAAACTGATGCGAGCCTTGCCATGGCGTTGGTACATTTTAAAGAAACGTGCCCAAGTCCCTTCATCGGGAGCATCACAAATAACTTCTGCATCCTTAAAAACTGGCAACGGATAATCAATTTTCCCTGCCTGAACGACGATATGTGTGGTATTTATACCTGCATCACGCAGACGTAAGTGCAACCAGCCCCAACATGCTAAAACACCTGCGCAATACAGGCTGCCACCAAACATTGAGTCTTGATGGTTACGGTTTTCTGTTAGGGGAAGATACAGTTGTAAACGCTGGTTCTGCCAGTCACGCACTTCAACCGCTAGAGCTGTTGTTAATGGGATATCACTGGCGAATACTTGAGCCAGATGTTGGCAGGCTGTGCGGCTGGGTAGGTTGTGCATAGACGTTCTCGCTGAGTTCAATAACCAAGTTAGATTCAGTGTAAAGTAAGATAAACGCCGAGCGAAGCAATAACATTGTGCTGTTTAGCGGATAAAAGGCGTCTATTTTTGGCGATATACTACGAATATTGTGAAATTTTCAAATTAACTGCGGTCTACAGGTTAGAATTAAATAACATGCAGTATTGTGCTTTTTTTACCAAGGAGATGAGCTTGTGGATTCTGTAGCAACCAATAGTATATTTTTTGTTGGTGGGTTGTTAGTTGCTATCAGTATTCTGGTCAGCTCAGTCTCCTCACGCGTTGGCATCCCCATTTTAGTTATTTTTATGGGTGTTGGCATGATGGCCGGCACCGATGGCGTTGGTGGGATTGTCTTTAATGATTACTCACTCACCTATTTAGTCAGTAACCTCGCCTTAGCGGTTATTTTGCTCGATGGTGGTATGCGCACAAGGGTGGCCACATTCCGCGTGGCACTTTGGCCTGCACTATCGTTAGCCACTTTTGGCGTGGTGATGACCGCTGTTTTAACCGGCTTTGCTGCAGCGTGGCTATTTAATCTAACCTTGCTAGAAGGTCTGTTGATTGGCTCGATTGTAGGCTCCACTGATGCCGCTGCAGTGTTTAACTTGCTCAATGGTAAAGCACTGAACGAGCGGGTGGGTTCGACCTTAGAAATCGAGTCAGGCAGTAATGACCCTATGGCGATGTTCCTCACCATCACCTTAATTGGCATGTTGGTGGCCGGTGAAACCAGCTTTAGCATGGATTTCTTTAGTAGCTTGGCTCGTCAGTTTGGCCTGGGAACAGTGCTCGGCTTAGGCGGTGGCTGGTTGCTGCTGCAGATTATTAATCGCATTACGGTTGCCGATGGCCTGTATCCACTGCTGGCAGTGAGCGGCAGTATTATGATTTATGCTTTCTCTGGTGAAGTGGGTGGTAGCGGTATTTTGGCGGTGTATGTGTGCGGTATGGTGCTGGGTAATCGCCCGATCCGTAACCGTCACGGCATTTTGCATATGTTTGATGGCTTAGCTTGGCTCAGTCAAATTGGCATGTTCTTGGTGTTGGGTTTATTGCTGACGCCACATGAGTTACTGCCGATTGCAGTGCCCGCTTTATTGTTATCACTGTGGATGATTCTATTTGCCCGTCCACTGTCAGTATTTCTTGGTTTATTACCTTTTCGCGGCTTTAATACGCGTGAGCGGGTGTTTATTTCTTGGATTGGTTTACGCGGTGCGGTGCCGGTTATTTTGGCGGTGTTCCCCTTAGTGGCGGGTTTACCCAATGCACAACTGTTCTTTAACGTAGCCTTTTTTATTGTTCTGGTATCACTTTTACTGCAAGGCTCGACTTTATCTTGGGCTGCGCGCAAAGCAAAAGTGGATTTGCCACCGGCACCGGTACCTATATCACGGGTGGGGTTAGAGATTCATCCCACCAGTCAGTGGGAGCTGTTTGTATATAATTTAGGCAGCCAAAAATGGTGCATTGATGCGCAGCTGCGTGAACTTAAAATGCCTGCAGGCACTCGAATAGCGGCCTTGTTTCGAAGTAATCAACTACTGCACCCCAGCGGTAGTACGCGCTTAAAAGCCAATGATATTTTATGTGTGATTGGTCATGAAGACAATTTACCCGCTTTAGGCCGCTTATTTAGTAAAGCACCCCAGCGCGGTTTAGATATGCGCTTCTTTGGTGACTTTGTTTTAGAGGGGGCTGCGCAGCTAGGTGCCGTGGCTGATGTGTATGGTCTACAACTGGGTACGCTAGATCCGCAATTGAGTATGGCTGATTTTATAACCCAAGCAGTGGGCGGCGAAGCGGTCTTGGGTGACCATATTGAGTGGCAAGGTCTGACCTGGGCCGTGGCACTGATGGAAGGCAACAAAGTCAGTAAGGTTGGGGTGAGGTTCCCAGAAGGTAAGCGCCCCGAGCTGCCGTTTTTTTGAGGCGTATGTGCCTGTTAGGCTGGATATAAGGGGTATTGATTGGTTGTTGTCATTGACGGGAAGAACCTAGGCTTATGAAATATAGACTGTTATTGCTGTTGATTGTCTGCCTTGCAGGTTTACCCGCCACTGCCAGTTATGCTGCGTTAACGGTGCTGGATATGCGTCAATCGTTAACTGACTTACCCTTGCGTAAGTTGCCTGAAGCAGAACAACAAGCAGCTCAGCAAGCCTTGGAACAGACGCTGGCATGGCTTGATATAGTCGAACGTACTGAGCAAGCACAGAATGAATTGCAGGCGCAGTTGGTGGGTGCGCCAAAGCAGATTTCCGAAACACAGATAGCTTTGCAGCGACTCTTAGCAGCGCCGCAAGATGATCCCAGTAAGCGTTTAGCGCAGGCATCTGTCACTGAGCTTGAGCACCTGCTATCAGAGCGTAACCAAGAATTAAGAGCGCTACAGAAAGAGCTGGGTGATGCTAATGCGTTGATTATTACTGCACAAACCCGCCCCGAACGTGCACAAGCTGAAATCAGTAGTAATCAAAGACGCACTCAAGAAATTAATGCGTTACTGAAAGCGGTGAAAGAGGGCAGTAAGGCATTCAGTGCTGAGAAAATTGATACATTCAAAGCTGAGCTATTAGCCTTAGAAAGCAAAAGTAATTTACGCCGTGCTGAACTTGCTGGTAACAGTGTGTTGCAGGAGTTGGGCAGCCATCGTAGTGATTTATTGCAACATAAAGTCCGTCTGCAAGAGCAGGATATTCTAGCGTTACAATCATTACTGAATCAGAAACGCCAAGCCGATTCTGAAAAAACAGTGGCTGAATTATCTCTTGAAGTGAGTAAAGCCGGTACCGATAGTCTGTTGTTACGTGAAAGCAGTCTAAATTTAAAGCTCTCTGACTATTTACTCAGTATTACCGAGCGTCGTAATCAGCTGACCCAGCGTAACTTAGTGGTTCGTCAGCAGCTCGATAGTGTTCAACAAACAGATCAAGCACTTGAAGAGCAAATCAGCGTCTTGCAGGGTAGCTTGTTGTTAGCCAAGATTTTGTATCAGCAAAAACAAGCGCTACCTCAAGTGAGTTTTGATCGAACTTTAGCCGATCAAATCGCTGACACGCGCTTATATCAGTTTGAGCTGCGTCAGCTGCGTGAGACGGTCAGTCGTCCTGATGAGTACTTACAGACGGCTTTAAAAAAGATGCCTGAGGGCGATGAGAAAACTGTTTTAAGTAGCAGTTTATTGGAGTTAGTCCGTTCTCGAGCTGAGTTATTGGATCGTGTAAACCGTGAACTGAACGCTTTTTTAAGTGAGTCGATCACCTTACAGCTCAATCAAAAACAACTGCAAAGTATGACGGATGTACTGCGCTCAACACTTGATGAACAGATGTTTTGGATTCCCAGCAATAAACCTTTGGATTGGGAGTGGCTAAAAAGTGCACCCGAACGTCTGCAATATCAAGTGACCTCGTTGTTCTGGCAAGCTGATTTTAGCCAAGCTTGGCAGAGTTTAGTGAAGCGTGCTGGCTGGTTTATTCCATTACTGATGATGCTGCTACTGGCGGCTTTAAAGCGCCCGAAAATATTACAAGCCTTGCGTAACCTTCATGCTGATATTGGCCATTTTCGTCTGGATAATCAGCTGCATACACCACGCGCCATACTGTTAAATCTGGTTTTAGCCTTACCCGGAGCGATCGTATTAGCCAGTTTAGGCACTATGGTGCAAGCCGATAGCTCATTGGGTTACAACTTTGAGATTGGGCAAGCGTTGTGGGGTATGGCCCAAGTGTGGTTGGTGTTTTACTTTATGTATCGCATTTTAGCGCCCAATGGCGTGGCGATTATGCATTTTCGTTGGCCGCGTCGCCAGGTGGCTTTTTTACAAACGCATATTCGTGTAATGGGCTTAACAGCGCTGGTACTGATTGCGGTCGTCACTGTGGCGCAGGGTAAACCTGCGGCTTTAAGTGAAGATGTGATCGGCATTATGCTGCTGATGACTTGCCTGCTGATTCTGGCTTGGATTATGGGGCGCTTACTCTTTCATCGTTATAGCGATCACAACACTTCAGTGTTTCGACGCTTAGTCGGTGTGATTGTGGCGTTGATGCCTTTGTTGTTTTGCGCGGCACTGGTTTCAGGTTATTACTACACTGCGCTCAAACTCAGTGAGCGTTTGCTGAACACCTTATCCTTGATGCTGGTTTGGGGCTTACTTGAAGCCGTCATGGTGCGTGGCTTGGCTTTAGCGGCACGTCGTCTGGCTTGGCAGCGCGCCCAAGATGCCAAGCAAAATCAGCCCAAAGATGGCGTCGAAAGAGAGGTTGCCACTGATGATATGCTCTTGGATATTTCGCAGATCAATGAGCAGTCATTACGTTTAGCGCGACTGATTTTACTGGGAATGTTTTTTATTAGCTTGTATTGGGTCTGGGCAGATTTATTGTCTTTATTCACTTATTTAGACAATATCACCTTATATGAAAATACCAGCAGTAACGGTTCTATCGTGCCGATCAGCTTGCGCGATGTATTGGATGCCGGTGTTATCATTTTGATTACCCTGGCACTGACGCGTAACTTACCGGGTTTATTAGAAGTCTTATTTTTATCACGCTTAAGGCTGGCGCAAGGCAGTGCTTATGCGACGACGACACTCTTATCTTATGCTATTTCAGCGACAGGTTTTGTCACCACCCTTGCCGTTTTAGGTGTCAGTTGGGATAAATTACAATGGCTAGTGGCGGCGCTGTCGGTGGGTTTGGGTTTTGGTTTACAAGAAATCTTTGCCAACTTTGTTTCCGGTTTAATTATCTTATTTGAGCGTCCTGTACGTATTGGTGATGTGGTGACCATTGGGCCTTTATCGGGTACGGTCAGCCGTATCAGGATTCGTGCGACCACCATTACTGACTTTGACCGTAAAGAAATCATTGTGCCCAATAAGGTCTTTGTCACCGATCAGTTGGTGAACTGGTCACTGAGCGATACCATAACTCGGGTGATTGTGCGTATCGGTGTTGCTTATGACACTGATATGAACTTAGCCCGTGACCTCATGATGCAGACCATGCAGGATAATCCAAGAGTCATGCGTGACCCTGAACCCGTGGTTCTATTTTTAGGTATCAGCGCTAAGACTTTTGATAATGAATTGCGTTTTTATGTGCGTGAGTTGGGCGACCGTAATCCCTCGATTGATGAAATACTGCGCAGTTTAGTGGTGGTATTTCGCGATAATAATATTGATATGGCCTTTAATCAGTTGGATGTCTTTATCAAAAATAATCAAGGTCAAGAACAACTGCTACAAAGCCAAAATCAACCTTTGACCGATAATCAAGCACCGACTGCTTAAATGCTGCCCGCTGCTGGAGTGCCTATCCATGAAAAGCCTAGACACCCTTAAGTTTAATCCGCGCTTTGCTGACTTAGGCAATGTATTTTCCGCGCCCATTAAGCCCACTGCAGTTGAACAGGCTAAGATGGTGATTTGCAGTACTGACGCTTTAGCTTTGCTGGATTTGCCACCGAGCGCTGCCGATGACCCACTATTATTACAACTTGCCAGCGGCACTTGGCATTGGCCGCAACATGAGCCGCGCGCCATGGTGTATTCAGGACATCAGTTTGGCGGTTATACCCCGCGCTTAGGCGATGGTCGGGGTTTGCTGCTGGGCGAAGTATTGAATACTGCAGGTGAGCATTGGGATGTGCATCTGAAAGGCGCAGGACTCACGCCATTTTCGCGTAGCGGTGACGGCCGCGCGGTGTTGCGCAGCAGTATTCGAGAATTTCTCGCCAGTGAGTACTTACACAAGCTCGGCATTCCAACTTCACGTGCCTTATGTGTGACTGATTCAGAAACGATTGTGTGGCGTGAACACCGTGAAACCGCTGCGATGTTGCTACGTTTATCGCCCAGTCATATTCGCTTTGGTCACTTTGAGTGCTTTTATTACAACAAGCAGTATGGTGAACTGGAGCGTTTGCATGAGCATGTACTCAATGATCTGTATCCAGAGTGCTTAACAGCCGATGAGCCTTTAGCTGCGCTGTTGACTGAAGTGGTGAAGCGCACTGCTGAAACCATTGCTCTGTGGCAGGCCTACGGTTTTTGTCATGGGGTGATGAATACCGATAATATGTCGATTCTGGGGCTGACCTTTGATTTTGGTCCTTATGCCTTTTTGGATGACTTTAAACACAACCATATTTGTAATCACTCCGATAACCGTGGCCGCTATGCCTTTAATCAGCAAGTGGCGATGGGCTATTGGAATCTCACTGCTTTTGCCGAAACCTTAACCCGTTATGTATCGATTGAGCGCTTGCAAGAGATTCTCGATGGTTATGCAGGGATTCAGCAGCAGGCGTACTTAAAAGCCATGCGCGCGCGTTTAGGTTTAATCGGTGAGCAGGATGATGATGCCTTATTGATTGATAAGCTCTTAGTGCAACTGGATCACAGCGGAGTGGATTACACTTTATTCTTCCGCAATTTGGGTGATTTACCCGCAGCGCAAGCGCTAGAAAAATTACGTGATGAGTTTGTTAATCGAGCTGCCTTTGATGAGTGGGTGAGTGAATTTATGGCACGTATTGCTAATGACACCCGTACACAAGAGCAACGCTGCGAAGAAATGCATGCAATTAATCCTTTGTATATATTGCGTAATTATTTAATTCAAATTGCTATTGAAGCAGCCGAAGATGGTGACTATGCGCCACTGCATAAACTGCATCAGGTTTTAAGCTCACCTTTTACTGAACAAGAAGGTTGCGCTGAGTACGCCGAACGCCCACCACAGTGGGGTAAACACCTATCGATTAGCTGTTCTTCCTAAGCACAGTACTTCTTAAATAGGCCATCAGCGATGCTTATCCACAGCGTCAATGATGGCTGTTTTACGCTATAAAACTCCGCAATATCTTCCTTATAAATACTGGCTTTTTGTGGTATTTATCCTACCTGTGTAAGTTATATTTCCAATGCTTTTATTGCGCGCTGCTTTTTACTATGACAGGGTTGTCGGTTTTGTAATTGCGTAGGAGCTGTTAATTACGGTGCATGTATGCCTGTAATTCATAGTGAAAAACGTTTTAATGCGACTTAATTTGGCGCCTAAATTGAGCAACATGCAGGAGTGCTTGCAATGACCTCAGATAAAACGACAACAGATAAGTCGTCTCGATTATCTACCGTTCTTGTGCCGGTATTTGTCCCCTCAGTGATAGTGATCGCGCTGATGGTGATTGGCACCATGAGCAATCCCGAAAAAGCGGGGCTGTTATTCGCTGATATCTTGGCCTATGTCACCACCACCTTTGGTTGGTTTTACATGCTCTGTGTGGCTATTTTTTTAGTCTTTATTGTCTCAGTCGCCTTTAGTAGTTGGGGCAATATCAAACTGGGGCCGGATCATGCCGAACCCGAATACAGTTTTTTTGCCTGGTTCGCCATGCTGTTCTCGGCTGGTTACGGTATCGCCTTGCTGTTCTTTGGTGTGGCTGAACCCGTCTTGCACTACGCTTCGCCACCCGCTGGGCCGGCACTCACCGTTGATGCCGCCAAACAAGCGATGCAGATCGCTTTCTTCCACTGGGGTTTCCATATTTGGGCAATCTACGGTTTAGTGGGACTGTCATTGGCTTACTTTGCCTTCCGTCACGGTTTGCCGTTGTCGATGCGCTCCACTTTGTATCCGATTATCGGTGAGAAAATTTACGGCCCCATGGGGCATATCGTAGATATCTTTGCCATTCTCGGCACCATGTTTGGTATTGCCACCACTTTGGGTTTATCGGTGGCGCAAATTAACGCTGGGCTGAACTACTTGTGGCCGTCGATACCAGTGAATACCACGGTGCAGATTATCGCGATTGTCGCGATTACGGCGCTGGCTACCTTGTCAGTGGTTGCCGGTATGGATAAAGGTGTTAAGCGCTTATCCATGCTTAACATTGCCTTGGCTGTTGCGTTGATGGTGTTTGTTTTTGTTGTTGGACCGACGGTATTTATTCTCAATACCTTTATGGAAAACACCGGTAGCTACCTCAGCAGTATTGTCGAGCGAACCTTTAGTTTGCAGGCCTACACTTCAAGTGATTGGATTGGTAACTGGACGCTATTTATCTTCGGTTGGACCATTGCTTGGGCACCCTTTGTTGGTTTATTTATCGCAAAAATCAGCCGTGGTCGTACCATTCGCCAGTTTGTAGTGGGTGTGATGGTGGTTCCTACAGTGTTTACCTTTTTGTGGTTTTCGGTATTTGGTGACACTGCGTTGCACTTGATTATGGTCGATGGTTACACCGCGCTGATTGATGAAGTGCAGGCCGATCATGCAGTGGCTCTATTTAAGCTGTTAGAGCATTTACCACTGAGCTCAATTGTGTCCTTTATCACCGTTCTGTTGATTATCACATTCTTTGTGACATCGTCTGACTCTGGTTCCTTAGTGATTGACTCGCTGGCGTCAGGTGGTGCAGCTCATACGCCTGCTTGGCAGCGCGTATTCTGGGCATCGATGGAAGGATTAGTTGCGGCTGCTTTGCTTCTGGCAGGTGGCTTGGGTGCCTTACAAACGGCAACCATTGTGAGCGCCTTGCCCTTTGCGATTATTATGTTGATTGCGATGGTGGGTATGTGGCGTGCGTTGATTATTGAAGGACACCAAGAGGTGAGTCTGACTCAGCATATGCAGTCCACTCCTGGTGGTTATAAGTCAGGTCCAGGTTTTTGGAAAAAACGTCTGGCTAACTTGGTCGATTTTCCGCCGCGTGAGGCTGTGGATAAATTTATCCGCACCACAGGTATTCAGGGTATGGAAAAAGTTGAGCAAGAGCTGGAGGCTAAAGGCTGGGTCGCGGAAGTTGGCTTTGATGAGCAAAATCAACGTGCGCAGTTCCAAGTCTTCCAAGAGGGTAAGCTGGAGTTCATTTATGAAATCCGCTTGCGTGCTTATGCGATGCCGGACTTCACTTTCCCAGTGGCGACAAATAATGCGGACGATGAGCAGTACTACCGTGCGGAAGTGTTCTTGCGTCGTGGTGGTCAGGCTTATGATGTGTATGGCTACGATGAGCAAGATATCATCACTGATATTCTTGACCAATTTGAGAAGTACATGCATTTCTTACACGTGTCCCCCGGTATTCTGCCGTGGAATATGGCCGAGCATGATGATGACTTAGTGGCTCAAGATGCAGAGCTGGATGCAGACGCACCGGCACCGGTGTCGCCCTCATCGATTGAAGGTAAACTAGGCTAAGCAGTTCGCTTAAATTGTGGGTGCGAGCAGGGTGTAAGCCTTGCTCGTACGCTACAAAATTAAGTCAATGTCACTTTCAACCTGTCACTCAATCGGCGGTTTGGGGTGATTATCCCTCCGAGCGACCTCTTCCTAAGGTCCTGCTTATATTTCAGATTTTTATCTTGCGGGCAGTAAAAATACATATTTTATGCAGTAGAAACTACTGTGTTAAAATACAGTGTTTATTGTTTGAGTATGATAAACTGGCGTCTCTGTTCTGGAGTTCAAGTTGGTGTTTTTATCATCGAGTGTTTAAAAAACCATTAAGATCAGCTCAATATGTACGAGTCTAAACGCACTCTAAAACGTATATTTTTATCATTGCACTGGGAGTAAAATAGGTGCCTACAGTGGAAGCTGCAATATTAATCGCCGGTGCGGTACTCATACTTTATATTATTTTTGATGACTATAAACGTAGGCAATCCCCTGAAGTGCGCGAGCAAATTGCCTTAGCGCAACGTGCCCAGCAGGCTCAAGAATTAGCCTGTCTAGCACTAGAAAAAGTTGAAAAAATCACCTTAAAGCATGCTAAAACTTTAGCCATTAAACAAGGGCAAATGGTCTATCAAGACGATTACGGTAATTACTTTACCGCGACTTGGTTTAAGGAAGTGGACTACTTTATTAAGCATG
This sequence comes from Thiopseudomonas sp., assembly GCA_035647155.1. Classification (GTDB taxonomy): domain Bacteria; phylum Pseudomonadota; class Gammaproteobacteria; order Pseudomonadales; family Pseudomonadaceae; genus Denitrificimonas. The sequence continues at coordinate 9,841 of DASRNZ010000082.1, read as the reverse complement.
TTTTACGTGGCCATCAGGATATTAATACGTTTTTACAAGCAGGTGATGCTGACGAGCAACAGCAGAACTTAGCATCTGTGAAGAAGATTATTTTTGATGTGACAGACAAGACTGCCATTCAAATTGCTCTCTCAGCTGAAGATGATTACTTTGATATTGACGAGATGGATGGTGTGCAATTTGAGCAATACTGCACATCAGTTCTCAATCAATACGGCTGGAGCGCCAAGGTGACGCAAACCAGTGGTGATCAGGGTATTGATATTGTTGCGCAGTTGGGTGGGGTTACAGCTGTTTTTCAATGTAAACGTTATGCACAACGGGTCGGGAATACTGCGGTACAAGAAATTATCGCCGGTAAAAACTTTGCCCAAGCTGACATTGCTGCCGTGATCACTAATAGCACTTTCACTCGTTCAGCAATGAAGCTGGCGCATGCAACGCAAGTGTATTTACTGCACCACAGCGATCTAGAAAAATTCTCTGCCACTCTATTGAAAAAATAGGGTAACAGTCATGCAATACATCAGGCGGTACTGTTGAACAGTACCGCCTTTTTGCTAGCACTTACCAGCTAAATATTTCCCACGATGGAATACGCATATCGGGTTTGTCGGCACGAATAAAGTTGCCTTCACTGCCATCTGCGCGTACTAAAAAGTAAGGTTTACCTTTTTTAGGGGTCACTTTTACCGCATATAAAAAACCATTCAGACGGTATTCTTCAACAGTTTTATCGCCTTTTTGCACAATGGTTACATCCGGCTCACCGCCAATAGGCTCATCAGCAAAGCCAAGAAGAGGGCAGCCGAGTAAGACACCGGCCAGTGTTAAGCGCTGCAAAGTAGTACGCATAGTCTTTATCCTTTATTGACGAGTTGGCGTGGTAATAGCTCTAGTCTAGCAAGAGCGGTATGTTTGGTGTTGAGGAGATTGAATCTTACTGTGGTCAGTGGTGATTAGGCTTTCATTTTTTTATTAAATATAGCGTGTGGCACATGATACGACGCATCAATGTGTACTATAGAAGTAGATATATTTTATAAATGATAGAGGTGTGCCATGGACGACTTAGCCCCATCCGATTTAAAAAGTATTTTGCACTCAAAGCGTGCCAATATTTATTACCTGCAGTATTGCCGTGTACTGGTTAATGGTGGGCGTGTTGAATATGTAACAGATGAGGTTCGCCGTTCTTTGTACTGGAATATTCCAATTGCTAACACCACAACTTTGTTGCTGGGTACGGGCACATCTATTACCCAAGCCGCGATGCGTGAGCTTGCCAAAGCTGGCGTTCTTGTTGGTTTTTGTGGGGGCGGTGGTACACCACTATTTAGCGCTAACGAAGTTGATGTCGAAGTCGCTTGGCTGACTCCACAAAGTGAATACCGTCCCACAGAGTATTTGCAGCAATGGGTACGTTTTTGGTTTGATGATGATTTGCGTTTACAAGCAGCCAAACTTATTCAAAATGCTCGTTTAAGCTTTCTTGAAAAACATTGGTTAACCAATCGTCGCTTTAAAGATGCTGGGTTTATTGTCGATTCGGCACACATTAAGCAAGCGCTGGAAAAATCTCGTGAAGCCATTTCAGTCTGTGCAGACACTATGTCGTTACTGACTGAAGAGGCTCGACTAACCAAGTATTTATATAAAATCGCAGCTAATGCTTTGCAGTATGGTGATTTTACTCGTGCTAAGCGTGGTTCTGGAGTCGATCCCGCCAACCGCTTTTTAGATCATGGTAATTATCTAGCCTATGGCTTGGGTGCTACTGCCACTTGGGTGATTGGTTTGCCGCACGGATTAGCGGTTCTGCATGGTAAAACCCGTCGTGGTGGCTTAGTTTTTGATGTGGCTGATCTTGTAAAAGATGCTTTGATTTTACCTCAAGCCTTTATTTCAGCAGCGATTGGTGATGAGGAGCAAGCTTTTCGTCAGGCCTGCATTGATAATTTAACCCGCTCAGAAGCACTCGATTTTATGATTGAAACTATTCAAGATATTGCTCAGCAGTTGGGTGGTACCCGCGCATGAACATCTTGCTAGTGTCTGAGTGTAATAAAGCTGCTCTAAAAGAATCGCGTCGTATTTTAGATCAGTTCGCTGAAAGGCGCGGTGAGCGCACTTGGCAGACTTCAATTACCCGTGACGGCTTAAAAACGCTACGACGTTTATTACGTAAAACAGCGCGTAAAAATACAGCAGTAGCCTGTCACTGGGTACGTGGCTTAAATAATAGTGAGTTATTGTGGGTGGTCGGCAATAGCAATCACTTTAATACGCAAGGTGCCGTTCCTACCAATACCACTGAGCGTAATATTTTGCGTTTGGCTGATGAAAATGACTGGCATACAGGAGAGGTTATTTATCTTCTCAGTGCCTTCGCAGCCTTGCTGCATGACTTAGGCAAAGCATGTGATGCGTTTCAGGGGCGGTTAGCAGGTAAGGCGCACCATGAGGGTGCAAACCTCTATCGTCATGAGTGGGTGTCATTGCGTTTATTCCAAGCTTTTGTTGGTGGTGACGATGATATTACTTGGTTGCAGCGCATGGTTGATTTAAGCGATGCAGACCAGAACAGTTGGTTGAAAAACTTACAACGTGATGGTTTGGATGCTGATACGGATAAGCCTTTTAGCACCTTACCGCCTTTGGCTGCTGCATTAGCTTGGTTGGTAGTGTCGCATCACCGCTTACCGCATAAGCCGAAAAGCGGCCAAGGTATCTTTGCTGATCAATTTGAGAATTACTTTAAAGAAATTAATGCGCAATGGAATCAAACCTGCTCTGAAACAGATATAAAGTTGATCAAGCCGTATTGGTCGTTTCGTCAGGGTTTACCAACCAATGATCGAGTATGGCAAAAAAGAGCAGCACGTTTAGCGACACGCTTACTTAAAATTCACAACTCAGATCAAGCGCCACAGTGGCTTAATAACTTATATGTGATGCATCTGTCACGCTTAAGCTTAATGTTGGCAGATCACCATTACTCCAGTCTTAGTAAAAAAGAAGATCGTATATTCCACCATCCTACGGCTACGCTTTACGCTAACACCAATCGCAAAGACGGCACCTTTAATCAGTCACTAGAAGAACACTTAATCGGTGTGGCTATTAATGCTGGTTTTATCAGTCATAGTTTTCCAGATTTAGAGCGTTCTTTGCCAACCTTGAAAAATCATAAGGGTTTACGTAAACGCAGTGCTATAGCTCGATTTCGTTGGCAAGATAAAGCCACTGATTTAGCCACGTCTATACGTGAGCGAAGTGCCAAACAGGGCGCGTTTATTGTCAATATGGCATCGACAGGTTGCGGTAAAACTCTGGCTAATGCCCGAATTATGTATGGCCTAGCGGAGCCAAGTAAAGGCGCTCGATTTTCTGTTGCTTTGGGTTTGCGTACGCTGACATTACAAACTGGCAAAGCTTATCGAGACCATAAAATGCATCTCGATGAAGATCAGCTAGCTGTTAGGGTTGGCGGGTCTGCCAGTCGTGATTTGTTTGAGTATTATCAGCAGCAAGCAGCGCAGCATGGTTCAGAATCTGTACAAGATTTAATCGATGAAGATGGTGGTGTGCTTTTTGAAGGTGATTACGATACGCATCCGCTGCTGGCGCGCACGTTGCATAAACAAGATATTAAATCCCTCGTTGCTGCACCTGTTTTAGTTTGCACCGTGGATCACTTAACACCGGCAACCGAAAGTCAGCGTGGCGGGCGACAAATAGCCCCGATGTTGCGCTTAATGACCAGCGATTTAGTGCTAGATGAGATTGATGATTACGGTCTAGAAGACTTGCCCGCTTTGGCACGATTAGTAAACTGGGCTGGCTTACTTGGGTCGCGGGTGATGTTGTCTTCAGCCACTTTGCCGCCGGCTTTAGTACAAGGCTTATATGATGCGTATCGTGCTGGACGTGAGCAATATCAAGCCAATCGAGGTGAGCCCAATACACCAATCGATATTTGTTGTGCTTGGATCGATGAGCATCGCAGTACTGCAGAAAACTGCGCGACCAGTGATTTATTCAAAACAGCACATATGGCGTTTGCACAAAAGCGTGCTGACAAGCTTGCCCAAGAAGTAAAACAGAAAAATGTAAGGCGCGTTAGTGAACTAGTGCCGGTTGAATGCGTAAGTCATACACGAGAAGAGGTGCATCAGGTCTTTGCAGGGCAGATGTTAAATAGTGCGTTAGAGCTGCATAAAACAAATCATACAGTCGATGATAAAACTCAAAAGAAGGTGAGTTTTGGCCTAATACGCATGGCTAATATTGCGCCTCTTATTGAGATCGCTCTTGAGCTATTTAAGTCAAAATTACCTAAAAATACACACATTCATCTTGCTGTTTATCATTCGCAATTTCCATTGCTGATGCGCTCAGCTATAGAGAACGAGCTTGATACCACTCTTAAACGTGATGATCCGCAAGCGGTGTTTGCGTTGCCACGTATTCAGCAGTTGCTTAAAGAGTCCAGCGAGACAAACCATCTGTTTATTGTGCTCGGTTCGCCTGTTGCAGAGGTGGGTCGTGATCATGATTACGATTGGGCTGTGGTCGAGCCATCTTCAATGCGCTCTATGATTCAACTGGTGGGACGCGTACGCCGTCACCGTCCAGATGTTTATTTGCAGACGAATATTCATTTGTTGCAGCGTAATGTTAAGTCTTTTCTAACGCCACAAAAGCCAGTATTTACACGGCCAGGCTTTGAAACCGACAAGGTAAAACTGGACAGCAAAGACCTTGCTGAAATTCTTGAGCAGCATGAATGGCAATTTATTGATTCACGCCCACGTATTCTGCAGCGTGAAGCGCTTAAGCAAACACACAGCCTCGTTGATATTGAGCATTATCAACTGCAGCACAAAATGCTGCCACAGCAAGCAAATCAAGGCTCTCCACGCAGACGCTCCAGTCATGCACTAGTACAAAATGCTGTTCCTTCATTGGGAGCACATAGTTGGTGGACAGCACCTCATGCAACTTTGCTCACGATTTTGCAGCAAGAGCAGCCTTTCAGGGATGATCAAGGGCAACAAAGAGTCGATCTAGCCTTGTTGCCAAATGAAGATGAGGATGGGTTTTTATTGCATAAAATTGAAAAGCAAAAGAACTTTGCTGGTAACAACTACACCCTGATTGATGAGTCCATGCTTGAGCGTTTGCCTTATAACTGTGTGCAAGGTGAAAAAATTGATCCTTGGTTTGTAGAGGACTATCCAGTGCTGTTGATTCATCAAGCAGAAGCTGAGGATATGGACTTGCATCGCTGTGCAAAAAAATATGGCGTATTGAGCTTGCGTGAAAGCAGTCAGAAATGGTGTTTTCATGCAGCTTTGGGTTTTTTTAAAGCGACATGAAAACACCTAAAGCTGCCTACACGGCAGTTAAAAAGCTTATCAAAGCTAAGTGCTAATGTTTCTGAGCTGCTTATTCAGCAGGGGCAGCATTTTAGCAAGATTCTGATTTATAAGAGCGCTTAATTCTTAAACTGAAATTTTTTAAAAAGCAAAGTGATAATGGGTTGATTTTTATTTTTAGAAGTCTAGTATTAGGTTTCTTACTTCGATTGCTTGCATATTCAAATGTGCTAATGGAAAACCTTGGGGTGAAAGGATGTCAGAGCAAAGACTAAGCAGTAGAGCCGAAGCAATACGCCAGGTTATGTATGGTTTTATTGCGAATCGCTTAAATATAAAAATTGAAAAACTAGACGTTGATGATCCTAAGTATCAGTCTGAACACGACAAGCACGTTCCAAGCACTTGGTTGGCTAGCGCTGTGGAACGAGCGTCACAAATTCAAGTGGTCACTCATCCATTAAAAGCGACCTATCCACATGCGCATATTAAAGAAACGACCAGTCTGTACTGTTTGCCGATTGATTTACCGCAGCATGATTTTGTAGCAACCCAAGTATTGGGTGAAAGCTTTATTGATGATGTAACAGGCAACGCTGCTGCTTTAGATATTTATGCATTATTGCAGTTAGAAGTTGAGGGTGAAACGCTTTTGAAATTGTGTTTGTCGCAGGATCCAGACATGCAAGCTGCGCTACATGATGATCTTGAAATAGCTAAAGAGTGGTTGGCGGCTTTCGCGGATGTCACTCAACCTAAAATGCAGGGTATCGCTTCACATAGTTTTGCCAAGCAGCTTTTTTGGTTGGCAGGTGAAGATCCTTACGCTGATGATGAATATGTGCTGCTTGCACCACTGTACTCAAGCACATTGGCGCATAAAGTATATGGGCAGATTGATCATGATCGCTTTAGTCAAGAATCTAAAGATATACGCGATGCGGTACGCGGCAACAAAGAGCATGTGGGTATAGCTCGTAGTTATCCACAGTTAGCTGTGCAGGTGATTGGTGGTTCAAATCCACAGGGTATTTCTTCTTTGTCCAGTAAACGCCGTGGCGTAAATTACTTATTAGCTTCTTTGCCGCCGAATTGGCAGCAACAACAAATTAAGCCGCCGTTAAAGGTGCAATCTATTTTCTCTCGATTTGAAAAAACGCGTAAAGCAAACACTTGGGTCAACGATCTCAAGCAATTCTTATCTACAAACCCACCTGCCAATGTGCAAACTCGTAATAAGGTCGGGCAGTTAGTCGATGGTTTGCTCGATGAGCTGTATATATTTGCAGATACTTATCAAAACTTACCAGCGGGTTGGAGTGTGGATGAGCAATGTGATTTATCCACAGCACAGCGTTATTGGTTAGATCCTACTCGTGCATTACACGATCAGGAGTTTGCTAAAGGTTGGCTGAATACTGAGTGGGACGTAGTGATTGAACAGGATTTTGCGCGTTGGTTGAACCAGCAGCTTGGCTACAAAGTGAGTCAGCTCGGCGATGTTGAGTTTCGTCGCTGGGCGCGTGAAATGCGTAAAGACAGCCATTGGAAAAACTTTGTTACAGATAGCTTAAAACGTATAGAGCAAAACTTAACAGGGAGTCTTAGCTAATGGAGCTAGAACATAACGCTTATATAGTCTTGCCACGTTTGCAGGTGCAAAACTTAAATACCATTTCTAGCCCCATGACTTGGGGTGCACCGTCCATCACTGCGGCAATGGGGTTTATGCTGGCGCTGCAAAGAAAAATCCCTTTTGAATGGGAAGTTGATTTGTTTACGGTTGGTATGGTGATCCATGATTTTGAACCGCAAATAAATGGCAATTATGTGAAAAAGTTTAACTTAACGCGTAATCCGCTTGGCAAAGATGGCAAAACACCAGGCATTACTGAAGAAGGTCGAGCGCACGCCACCATCAGTTTAGTTTTTGGTGCTTATATTGCCGGTAACATAGCTGATAATGAGCTTTTAAAAGAGCGTGCTTGGGCCATTTATAACCTTGCTATCGCTATGCGCTTTGCGGGCGGCTCTATTATTCATAACTCGAAAAACTGGTACACGCCTGAGTTGTTAATGCCAGATGGAAGCCAAGATAGTGAAAAATACTTGGCTAAATTGAAACGTAGTTTATTACCCGGTTTTGCGCTGATCAGTCGTGACGATGTTTTGTTGGCGCACACTCAAAAGCTACAAGCAGAAAATGCTGAATTAACAGCACTTGATGCTTGGTTGGATTTGTCACGTATCAATAAGCGTTGCGTGATTACAGAAACAGAGTCGACCAATGGTGCTATTAAAGAAACCATTGAGTGGAAGCCTGACCGTGAAAAAGGCAGTGGCTGGCTCGTACCTATTCCGGTTGGCTACAGTGCTTTATCTGAACTGTATGGCGCAGGTGAAGTACACAATGCTCGCGACCCTAAGGTGCCTTTTCGTTTTGTGGAAAGCATGTATTCGATTGGCGAGTGGTGCAGCCCGCACCGTTTAGCCTCTTTAAGTGATCTCTTATGGTATTCCAGCGCCGATCATGAGGCAGGAATTTACCGCTGTATCAATCACAACTCTAATCAGCAATAAGCTTCAAGGAGCGAAATTTATGTCTAAAAATACTTTAAAAACCGCATCAGTATTAGCATTCGAGCGCAAAATTGACCCGTCTGATGCTTTGTTGTTCTCTGGTAGCTGGGATGAGCGTGCCACAGCAGCAACCTGGCCAGCCATTGAAGTGCGTGAGAAATCAGTACGCGGTACTATTTCCAACCGCTTAAAAGCTAAAGATCAGGATCCAACCAAGGTTGATGCTGCGATTGAAAACGCCAACTTACAGACTGTTGATATTGCTGCCTTAGATAGCAAAAACGATACGTTACAGATGCGTTTTACTGTTCGTGTTTTACCGGGTGCTGGCACACCTTCAGCCTGTAATAATGCGGACTATCAAGCGAAGCTGGTAGAAACAGTTCAAGCTTATGCTGATGTAAATAAGTTTACTGAACTGGCTAAACGTTATGCAGCTAACTTGGCCAGTGGTCGTTTTTTATGGCGTAACCGTATTGGTACAGAGCAAATCGAAATCAGTGTTGCGCGACTAGTTGAAGGCAAAGCTGCAGAGACCTATACCTTTAATGGCTTAGATTTTTCTCTGCGTAACTTTGACCACTCAACACCTGAGCTAGAGCAATTAAGCCAAGTCATTGCTAATGGCTTAACAGGTGAAGAGCATGTATTGCTTGAAGTGACCGCCTTTGCTCGTATGGGTGCAGGGCAAGAAGTCTTTCCTTCACAAGAATTGATTCTTGACCGTGGCCGTGGTGATAAAAGTAAAACCTTGTATAGCGTAAAAGGTGTAGCAGCTCTGCACTCACAAAAAGTGGGTAATGCCATTCGCACCATTGATACTTGGTATCCAGTTGAAACCGATACAGTGAACTTAGGCCCAATTGCAGTAGAACCTTACGGCTCAGTGACGACTCAAGGCAAAGCGTATCGTCAACCAAAACAGAAAATGGACTTTTATAACCTGTTAGATAATTGGCTGTTAAAAGACCAAGTGCCCGATTTAGAACAGCAACATTACGTGATGGCGATTTTAATTCGCGGTGGTGTATTTGGCGATGCAGGTTAAAAAAATGGACTATTACCTAGATATTCAACTACAGCCAGATCCTGACTTTGTGCCTGCCATGTTGATGAATGCTCTGTTTAGCAAGCTGCATAGAGTGTTGGTAGAAAATCCAAAGTTAGTTGTTGCGGTAAGCTTTCCTAAATACAGCCTAAGCCCTTTAGGGCTAGGTAACTGCTTACGCTTACACGGTAATAAGCAAGATTTAGAAAGCTTACAAAATACAGTCTGGCTAACAGGTATGCGTGACCATGTTATTTGTAAGGAGTTACAACCTGTACCAAGTAGCACTAAGCATGTTCTGGTTAAACGAGTGCAAACTAAATCTAATATTGAACGTTTAGTAAGACGTTATGCTAAACATAAAAATATTAGTGAAGAGGAAGCGCGTAGTCATTACCAAAAAGCAGAGCCTAAAAAACTACGCTTACCTTTTATAAACCTTAATAGCCAAAGCAGTGGGCAAAAGTTTTCTTTGTTTATTAAGCAGAGCAAACCACAAGAAAGCCCACAAGCAGGGGAGTTTAATCGCTACGGATTAAGCCAAACTGCAACCATCCCTTGGTTTTAACCCTTTTTTAAAAGCAAAGCAGCAGGCTAAGTAAATCAATGACTTACGCCTGCTGTTTAAAAAAGGGTTTTTTTATCAAAAACACATCAAACTCTTTAAAAACGTAGTGTTTACGCGTATAAACTGTAGTTCACTGCCGTATAGGCAGCTCAGAAAAGATGAAATGGGCATCCTAATTGACCCAGCAGGTTCACTGCCGTATAGGCAGCTCAGAAATGATCAACCAAACCGAATACAGCGTGGTCTTCGTTCACTGCCGTATAG
>DASRNZ010000081.1:0-2840 GCA_035647155.1 Thiopseudomonas sp. | reverse complement strand
TTAGCCAAGGCTAAATGCCGCCCCCAGGTGGGTACTGCGGCCTGTAACTCGCCATTGTCTGAGCAGCCTAGATAGCGTACGGCTATCCCCGCTAAATTCGATAAGCGTTCCACCACATCAGGATGCGTCGCCACACTACCGCCCCAACGCAACCAGGCTGCGCGATATTCCTCAGCACTGATGGGATGCCAGCCACGCTCACGGTACAGACGAAAATAGCTCAACATAATGCCAATGGCTCCAGCAACAGAATAAAAGAGTGATTCTAACACAGCCTGTTGCAGGGCTTTATCTGCAAGACGCAGGAACCTAACCAGCTATCGCCGCTGTCTGCTAAACTGACTTATCTTTTATTGGCTCATTTGAGTACAGCGTACTCACACTATTTTTAACGAGGTCAGATAACCTATGCGGGTTTTAATCACTGGAGCACAAGGGCAAGTGGGCAAGGAATTGATGCTTTGCGCACCCAAAGACTGGCAAGTGCATGGCTTGGGCTCCCGCGAACTTGATATCAGTGACTTACAACAAGTTATAACCGCCACTCAATCAGTACAGCCAGAATTGATTATTAACGCCGCCGCTTATACTGCAGTAGATAAAGCCGAGAGCGATAGCCAGCGTGCTGATGCAGTCAATCATCTAGGCGCTGAAAATCTAGCTAAAGCGGCACAACAATTGAATTGCCCACTGCTGCATATTTCCACAGATTACGTTTTTTCCGGCGATCATACACAGCCTTATACAGAACAGGATACACCTGCACCCAACAGCGTATACGGCGCAAGTAAATGGCGTGGCGAACAAGCAATTCATGCACTCTGCAAGCAGCACATTATCTTACGCACCAGCTGGGTGTTTGGTCTGTACGGCAATAACTTTGTCAAAACCATGTTACGTCTGGGTCAAGAACGCGATGCTCTGAGCATTGTTGCCGATCAAGTCGGCGGCCCCACCTCAGCACGCAGTATCGCGCAAGCTCTCTGGCAGATTTCCGAGCAGTATAAAAACACCGGCAACAGTGTTTGGGGTACTTATCATTTTAGTGGCGCACCAACCTGTAGCTGGTACGACTTTGCTAGCGAGATTTTCAAACAAGCATCGGCACTGCAATTGATTAAAAAAGCGCCAACCTTGAGCCCGATAAAAACAATTGACTACCCAACACCCGCACAACGCCCCGCTTACTCGGTATTGGACAATAGCAAAATCAACCAGCAACTCAATATTGCGCAAAGCGACTGGAAAAACGAACTCAGCCTGATGTTACACGCACTCAAAGATGCCCAATAATCACCTTTCAGGTAAGATGCGCGCATCAACTATTTAAGGCCATTGCATGCAAAAGCTCGACCATAACGACTATTTAGCCCTGCGCGAAAACTGTAAAGTGATTGAGCAAGACGGTTTTGGCGATAAAGTAATGATTCTGCAAGACGGCACGTTTTTAAAACTGTTTCGCCGCAAGCGCTTAATTACTTCAGCTGCAATCTGGCCCTATGCACAGCGTTTTGCCGATAATGCAAAAAAACTGGAAGAACTGGGTATTCCCTGCCCGGATATCATTCAGGTGTACCGCATTCCCAGCATTGAGCGCGATGCGGTACATTATCATCCGCTACCCGGTACAACCTTGCGTGATATCCACACTGGTACAGCGGCCTACCCCGATGATCTACTGGAACGCTTTGCTCAGTTTGTCGAGCATATCCACGACCTGGGCGTGTTCTTTCGCTCCATCCACCTGGGCAATGTAGTGCTCACCCCTGAAGGTGAAATCGGCCTAATCGATATCTCCGATCTAAAAACACAAAGCCGCCCGCTGAGCAAAGCGCAAAGGACAAGAAACTTTGTACATATGACAAGAGATGCTGGAGATAAAGAATGGTTGAGTGCAATTTTAAAATAGAAAAATCAATTAAAGTTACACTCGATCCTATAAAGTCATTTATTTAAAAGCACTTTTTCAAACAAGGGCTTAAGCAAGTCTGATCCGCGCATATTCAAATGATCGTCATCATAAAATATCGGTAGACGATCAAGATCCCCATAACAACGCTCACCATCACATAGATAAGGTACCGGATCTAATAAAGTGACATTGCATTGACTCGCCACTTGCTCCAAGAGGCGCAGGGTTACTTGATTCCTTTCCTTATATTCAGACAAGCTCACAGAAACCCTCTTCTGCTCACCACGAAGAAGAAGAGATCGTCCCATTATATTAGGTACATTTAACTTGAGTTCAGGTATTGGCTTTAATATATAAACAGCATTAGTTTCTGCTAACGTACATAGCGTCTCAACATAACCCTTATAAATCTCATCAATATAAATATCTGAAAATTTAGTATAAGGCTGAGTTAAATACAGTCCAGGCGACTCGATGCGATCAGCTTCTTCATTAGGGCCCAGAAAATGAGCTGAAAACCTATTAGCGACTAAAACAGGAGTCCCTGGATATTCAGAAATTTTATTTAATCTTGGTGTTAAAAACCCATGGCATCTCGATGAATCTTTACCTGTCACCTGAATATGACTAATAGTTGGGCATCCACTTTGTGTCCAATCCAAGACTTTATACCCATCTAAAGTATAGGCAGCACTTCCTACGATGGACATAGCATGACTATCACCAATGACAATAGCCCCTAGCTCACCCTCACCATATACACAGTCATTCTTATCTCTAATGCTTTGGCATTTTTTAATTTCATGAAATTTGTTATTAGCCTGATCAAAAATCGCAAAAGCCTCATCAGGTAATCTATCAATGATACCTTTGTTATGCCTAATATTTTTTGCTAACAATAAAACAGCAACAAGAGGAAGCAGTATGA
>DASRNZ010000080.1:0-2280 GCA_035647155.1 Thiopseudomonas sp. | reverse complement strand
ACACGGTAGATCCATGTGTTTGGCTTGCCGCGTTTAAGTCGGCGAATCATCCCGCCGCCGAATACGATGGCGATACCTGGTCCAATAAGCAGAATTGAAGCGAGCAGCGCAGTAGTCTCACCGGTCAAAGCCATTAGAAATAACCCTATAGGCAGGCCCATAGCAGCTCCTGCTCCCCCTACAAGAAACAGTTCATCCGAGGTCATACCTCTAAAGACAGTTGGATCTCGGTCAAGGCGGCCCGGCAGAAATAGCACAGTGCCGTCCGAGGCTTTCTCAAGTGATGACATACTTCGCTCCACGCTTCATATTTGATCTAGTAAAGGGTTAATTGGCGTTGATACCAGTCAGAGCGCTAATGCCGCCCATTTTTCCGAGCATCCAGAAAACGACAACGAGCATGATTGCACCGACCAGTGCTACCGCACCGAAATCTGTCCAGGTTTTCTTGCCTTTCTGCACTTCGCTAAATACCGCGATGGCATAGTAGGCAACACCCAGAAAGCCTAGTGCTGCCACCACCAATCCTGCGAAGTTGAAACCCTGCCCAGCGGTCCCTTTTGCATCTGTTAAAAACTCAGTCGAGTTGACGCCACCGAAACTGCCTCCGGCAAAAGCAGGCGCTGTAGCGATGCTGCAGAACAATATGAGTAATGTATTGCCTGCACTGGCTTTAGCTTTTCGTAATGTTTTTAGCATTTGATTTTTCTCCAATTGGTGTAAGTTTTATGTTGCAAATCTTGCAAAAAATGCAATTAGAATCATGATTAAAAGAATCGCTCGTATATAAATTCCCCCCGCCTCGCCGAAAGTAATCCTCCTCTTTACCCAGGCTTGATAAGTGTTGATTAATAGCCAGGCAACCCAGAACAACGCGAGCGCCATTAAAAAGAGGGAGAACAGTTCGTAGAACGTTGCTGACCCGGCCCCTCCGGCGGCAGTTGTGAATGCCGCTTGTTGCTCTGCTGTGAGGCTCATTTCGAGCTCTCTGAGGCAGTAGTGTTGAGTTCACGCCTGTCACGAGTGTATGAACTCGCCAGCTCTCCGTGCAGTTCCCGAGGCTGGGCGCGGTTGGGCGTCATGTAATGTTCAATGCCAAGCTGAATTTTTTTGAGATCACGCTCCAGACGCTCATAGTCGAACCAGAAGCGTTCAATGTCCGTGGGGGTTATTTTTTCGTGGGCAGTAACGCTGAGCCGCTGTGCGTTTTTCACCTGTTTTAGAATGAGCGAGAGCTGCTCACGCTCGAAAACCTCACTGGCTATTACTTGCGTGGACAACAGGCCACTAAGGACCATGGTGAATGCAATTTTTTTGAATCGTGAAAAATGAAAACAAGTATCCATATCAGTCGCTCCGCACGTGTGCTGTTATGGATACCTACTTTATGCGGTTCAAAAAAAAAGACTGCAAGCAACCCGATACTCGTGGCAGCGGATTAATTTGCAGTCAAAATTGGCAGTGTTTCGTGTGGTTCTTAGAGGTACTTCTTGAACGTGGCAATTGTAATCACGATGGCCACACCTAACGAGATCGCACAAGGAATTAGGATTAACTGAGGGTGTATGGAAATCGGGGCGGCTAGATAAAGCACCCAAGGAGCAAAGATTAACGGAACGATCATCATTTTTGCTCGGTGATAAATGAAGCTGCTTTCACGTCCAGCTCCAAACTTACGGATATCCCTTCGCATTAGTCCATCTACTGACGCCGTCATAATGCTGAGAATAAACAGAGGAATGGAAAGCACTAGAATCGACAATCGAATCATAAAGGTCATGGTGACAAACATCGTTGCTAAAATGTAGTCCTCAGCAATCAAATAAGCGGTGGCCACGTAAGCAGCCGTACCTTTATTTGCAGCTATAACCGGTGCGTTTCGAGACAGATCGGCTAAGCCAGTTTTGACAAATAACCAATCAAATGAGGTGTCGAGAATTACGCCAATGGTTGCACCCGGTGAACTAAGGACAAGTGACTGCTTGAAACCATCATCCAGCCAGCCTAGTTCTGTATCAAGCATGTCTTTGCTATGTTTCCAACCCTCATCTGGCCACCATAGGGCGATACCAACGTATTCAATAAGCAAAGATATCACGAGAGAAATAAGTAGCAGTCCGATCACTTTCCACATCATTCTCCAGGCTTTACCGATGAAGGTTTTCGGTTCTTGGGGCTGCTGCTGTTGGACTTTCTGTTCAGCCATCAGTAATCACCATCATCCATGTCAACATGGTCATCAGTGTCGTCATCGTCATTATCATAATCGTAGTGATCATC
>DASRNZ010000079.1:0-2325 GCA_035647155.1 Thiopseudomonas sp. | reverse complement strand
AAAATCTGCCGGACAACCTGCAGGAATTAGCAATGCAGATGCGAAAAGATTATAACGAAAATGCTGGAGCATGGTGGAGCAGTAGCAGCAGTGCAACCACAGCAACATCATTAGCCGGCCTAAACGGCCTAGCTGGCTTCGAGTCATTAGGCGATGCATTTCACTCTCTATCTAGAGACGGTAGTGATTTCGAAAGTACTGATGACCACTACGACTATGATGATGACGACACTGAAGACCATGTTGACATGGATGATGGTGATTACTGATGGCTGAACAGAAAATCCAACAGCAGCAGCCCCAAGAACCGAAAACCTTCGTCGGCAAATCGTGGAGAATGATCTGGAAAGTCATCGGACTGCTGTTTATTTCGCTTGTGATCTCTTTGCTCATTGAGTACGTCGGTATCGCCTTGTGGTGGCCAGATGAGGGGTGGAAACACAGCAAGGACATGCTTGATACAGAGCTTGGCTGGCTTGATGATGGCTTCAAGCAGTCACTCGTCCTTAGCTCACCGGGCGCAACCATCGGCATGATTCTGGACACCTCATTTGATTGGTTGTTTGTCAAAACTGGCTTTGCCGATTTGTCTCAAAATGCACCGGCCATAGCCGCAAGCAAAGGCTCAGCTGCTTACGTGGCCACCGCTTACCTGATTGCTGAGGACTACATCTTAGCAACGATGTTTGTCACCATGACGTTTATGATTCGACTGTCAATTCTAGTGCTTTCCATCCCGCTGTTTATTCTAAGCATCATGACGGCATCAGTAGACGGACTGATGCGAAGGGATATTCGTAAGTTTGGGGCTGGACGTGAAAGCAGCTTCATTTATCACCGGGCAAAAATGATGATTGTCCCGTTGATCTTTGCTCCTTGGGTGCTTTACCTAGCAGCTCCGATTTCCATACATCCGCAGTTGATCCTAATTCCTTGTGCGATCTCATTAGGTGTAGCCATCGTGATTACAATTGCCACATTCAAGAAGTACCTCTAAGAACCGCACGAAACACTGCCAATTTAGACTGCAAATTAATCCGCTATCACGAGTATCGGGTTGTTTGCAGTCTTTTTTTTTGAACCGCATAAAGTAGGTATCCATAACAGCACACGCGCGGAGCGACTGATATGGATACTCGTTTTCATTTTTCACGATTCAAAAAAATTGCATTCACCGTGGCTCTTAGTGGCCTGTTGTCCACACAAGCAATCGCTAGTGAGGTTTTCGAGCGTGAACAGCTCTCACTCATCCTGAAGCAAGTAAAAAATGCACAGCGGATCACTGTTGCTGCCCACGAAAAAGTCACACCTACCGACACTGAACGCTTCTGGTTCGACTATGAGCGTCTGGAGCGTGATCTCAAAAAAATCCAGCTTGGCATTGAACATTACATGACGCCCAACCGCGCCCAGCCTAGGGGGCTGCACGGGGAGATGGCCAGCTCATACATGCGTGACAGGCGTGAACTCAACGCTACTACTTCAGAGAGCTCGCAATGAGCCTGACAGCAGAGCAACAAGCGGCATTCACGACTGCCGCCGGAGGGGCCGGTGCAGCAACGTTCTACGAACTGTTCTCCCTCTTTTTAATGGCGCTCGCGTTGTTCTGGGCTGCCTGGCTATTAATCAACACTTATCAAGCCTGGGTAAAGAGGAGGATTACTTTCGGCGAAGCAGGTGGCGTTTATATACGAGCGACTCTTTTAATCATGATCCTAATTGCATTTTTTGCAAGATTTGCAACATAAAACTTACATCAATTGGAGAAAAATCAAATGCTAAAAACATTACAAAAAGCTAAAGCCAGTGCAGGCAATACATTACTCATGTTGTTCTGCAGCATCGCTACAGCGCCTGCCTTTGCCCAGGGAGGGAGTTTCGGTGGCGTTGACGCGCAAAATTTTTTGAAGGATGCAAAAGGGACTGCTGGTCAGGGTTTCAACTTCGCAGGATTGGTGGTGGCAGCATTAGGATTTCTGGGTGTTGCCTACTATGCCATCGCAGTATTTAGCGAAGTACAGAAAGGCAAGAAAACTTGGACAGATTTCGGTGCGGTAGCTCTGGTCGGCGCAATCATGCTCGTTGTCGTTTTCTGGATGCTCGGAAAAATGGGCGGCATTAGCGCTCTGACTGGTATCAACGCCACTAATTAACCCTTTACTAGATCAAATATGAAGCGTGGAGCGAAGTATGTCATCACTTGAAAAAGCCCCAGACGGCACCGTGCTATTTCTGCCGGGCCGTCTTGACCGAGACCCAACTGTTTTTAGAGGTATGACCTCAGATGAACTGTTTCTTGTTGGGGGAGCAGGAGCAGCTATGGGC
>DASRNZ010000078.1:0-14705 GCA_035647155.1 Thiopseudomonas sp. | reverse complement strand
CTCTTAGTCTGGTGGTTTAACTTAACTCCATCCAATCAGCATCTATGGGAAGACGATGTTGCGCAAATGACCACCGGTCGCATCGAGGGTGATCAGGTTACGCTCTTTAATGTGCGCAACTTTGCTTGGCGCTCAGAAACCGACTACACCCCGCGCTGGGAAACCCGCGAGTATGATTTAAGTCAGCTTCAATCTGTTGATATGTTCACCTCACACTGGGGCATGGATGCAATTGCCCACGTTCTGGTCTCGTTTGGTTTTGATGATGACCAGTTTGTCACTTTTTCGGTGGAGATACGCAAGAAGAAAGGTCAGCAGTTCTCTGAAGTGGCTGGATTTTTTAAGCAATATGAACTGAGTATTTTGGCCATTGATGAGCGCGATGCTGTGGCTGTGCGTCCCAATGTGCGAGGCGAAGACACTTTTTTATATCGCATTGATATGCCTGAAGACATTCGCCGCCAACTGTTTGTCTCCTATATAGAGCAAGCCAATCAGCTGATGGATGAACCACGCTTTTACAATACCGTCACGGCCAATTGCACCACCTTAGTCTTTGGCATGATGCAACATATCAGTGGCGGTTTACCGCTCGATTCTCGCCTGTTACTCACCGGTTACCTGCCCAGCTATGTTGAAGAACTTGACGGGCTCACCGACGGTTTTGATTTAGCACAATTGCGCAGTGCAGGACGTATTACTGAACGTTCCAAGCAAGCAAAAAACAATGAAAACTACTCGAAAATCATCCGCCAAGGCGTGCCAGGCTGGTCATCACAAAAGTGAAAAGTGGTAAAAAAATACCGTTTTCCAATGATTTCTAGTCTTTATTTAGCCTGCTAAGTAGTTTTTTTTGCAAATATCGCTCTGAAAAAGTGCCTTTTATCAAAAAAAACAAAAATAATTAAACTATTTTTTAAGGCGTTTTTTAAGCACTTTTCTAATATCCGTTTCGGCAAGCTATAGCGCTGCGAAACGGGAATTCTTGTTGGTCAGAAAATAGCCGTTTATGTAGCCTATATAGCCGTTTATGCAGAAAAGCGCGGTTGTTATTATTTTTAAAGCTGCCTACTCTAATAGGGCTAAACCAATCACCACAAGGATTTATTTTGAGTTTTGCTTCCGTCAAACTCCGTCAGCCTATAGACGGTGACGGCCATGCCCTACATCAACTGGTCGCTCGCTGCCAGCCCCTAGACATCAACTCGGTGTACTGCAACTTACTTCAGTGCACTGACTTTGCGGATACTGCTATTGCTGCGGAAAACGCCGATGGAAACCTGGTTGGTTTCATTTCCGGCTACCGCCCACCAGCCCGCCCCGACACTCTTTTCGTGTGGCAAGTTGCTGTTGATAGCAGTATGCGCGGTCAAGGTTTAGCGCTGCGTATGCTTTTAGCCCTGACTGCACGGGTTGCCGCTCAAGGCGTTCGGTTTATAGAAACCACTATTTCGCCCGACAACGCCGCCTCTCAGGCTTTATTTTTAAAAGCCTTTAATCAATTAGGAATCTCCCACACCACTTCGGTGCTCTTCTCCAGTCAGCAACATTTTGCTGGTCTGCATGAAGATGAAGTGCTGTACCGAGCGGGCCCATTGCCTCTCGATTCCAAACAATAAATATTACAGGATTAATTATGAAAGCCTTTGAAAAGAATTTCGAACAAAACGAATCTGGTGTACGAAGCTATTGCCGTTCGTTCCCAGTGATGTTCAAACAAGCACAAGGTGCTGAATTGGTCACCACTGAAGGCAAACGCTATATCGACTTTTTAGCCGGTGCCGGTACGCTCAACTATGGTCATAACAACCCCATATTGAAAAAAGCATTAATTGAATATATAGAAAACGATGGCCTAGCTCATGGTTTGGATATGTATTCAGAAGCTAAAGGTCGTTTTTTAGAAACCTTTAACCGCGTGATTTTAACGCCACGTAAAATGCAGGACTACCTGATCCAATTTACTGGCCCAACCGGTACTAACGCGGTTGAAGCTGCTTTGAAATTGGCGCGTAAAGTTAAAGGTCGCAATAACATCGTCAGCTTTACCAATGGTTTCCATGGTTGCTCGATCGGTGCTTTGGCAGTCACTGGTAACCAACACCACCGTGGTGCTGCAGGTATCGCACTGTCTGATGTCAGCCGTATGCCGTATGACAACTACTTTGGTAAAGACGCTGACACCATCGCGATGATGGATAAATTGCTGTCTGACCCAAGTAGTGGTTATGACAAACCTGCTGCTGCTATTGTTGAAGTAGTACAAGGTGAAGGTGGTCTAAATGCCGCTTCTGCTGAGTGGGTACGCAGTCTAGAAAAATTGTGCCGCAAGCACGATATGTTACTGATTGTCGATGATATTCAAGCGGGTTGTGGTCGTACTGGTACCTTCTTCAGCTTTGAAGAAATGGGTATCAAACCTGACATGATTACCCTGTCTAAATCGATCAGTGGTTTTGGTCTACCTTTCGCTGTGGTCTTACTGCGCGAAGAGCTGGACGAGTGGACACCAGGTGAGCACAACGGCACATTCCGTGGTAATAACCACGCATTTGTCACCGCTGCAGCTGCTCTAGAAGAGTTCTGGAAAGATGACAGCTTTGCAAAAAGTGTTCGCGAAAAAGGCGAAGTGATTGCTCAGCGTATGCATAAAATTGTCGAACAGCACAGTGACCACGGTTTATTCTTTAAAGGCCGCGGCATGATGATTGGTATCAGCTGTCCAAATGGCGAAATTGCTGCAGATATTTGTGAGCACGCCTTTGAAAATGGTTTAGTGATTGAAACCAGTGGTAACTATAGCCAGGTTGTTAAATGCCTGTGCCCACTGACCATTACCCATGAGCAAATTACTACAGCCATGGATATTTTAGATAATGCTTTTGCTGCAGTGTTAACCAAGTAATTCGCGATTAAAGCGTATTAATAAATTAACCCAGTCAAACGTATTTAAGTATTTTATTTTAAGCAGTGCTGCAACTTCTATAAGTCAGCAGCACGCACAGGAGATTTATAATGATCGTTCGTACCCTTAAAGAAGCAGAAAGCAGTGATCGTCGCGTTGTCACTAAAACGTGGGAAAGCACACGCATGTTGTTGAAAGAAGACAATATGGGCTTCTCGTTTCACATCACTACTATCTATGCCAACACTGAAACTCATATCTGGTATCAGAACCACCTTGAGTCGGTGTACTGCATGAGCGGTAATGGCGAAATTGAAACCATCGCAGATGGTAAAATTTACCCAATTGAAGCCGGTACTTTATATATTCTAGATAAGCACGATGAGCACTTATTACGTGGTGGTAGCGAAGACATGAAAATGGCTTGCGTGTTTAACCCACCACTGAACGGTAAAGAAGTACACGATGAGAACGGTGTTTACCCACTTTAATCTCTATTTAGTGTCCTCAGCGTGAAAAACCTAAGCGGCCCTATAGTTATTTAGACGCCGCTTACATTACACTTCGAGTGCCCCTGCCACCTACACGCTTGGTGGCGACACTCAACTCAATGGGTTGCGCAGTCTGCGCTGAACCCATTTTTTTTGATTAACTTATTTATAACGGAAGCACACTAATGCATACCGTAGAGAAGATTGGCGGCACTTCAATGAGCTGCTTCAATGACCTGCTAGAAAATATTTTCTTAACTCAGCACCCTAAACACGGCCTGTACCAGCGTATTTTTGTTGTGTCTGCCTACAGCGGCATGACCAACCAACTGCTTGAGCATAAAAAAACTGGTGAAGCGGGCGTCTACCAGCGCTTCGCTGAAGCAAGCGGTGAAGAAGCTTGGCAAGAGCCTTTAGATAAAGTGCATGCAGCAATGCTAGCGAAGAACGCTGAAATTTTTACTGAGAGCGCACCTGCTTTAGAGCAAGCCAACCAGTTTATTAATAAGCGTATTGAGGACTGTTCAGAAGTCATGCACAGCTTGCATCAGCTGTGTAACTTCGGGCATTTTCAGCTGACAGAACACTTGATGAAAGTGCGCGAAATGCTCGCTTCCTTAGGTGAAGCGCACAGTGCCTTTAATACAGTACTGGCGTTAAAGCTTAAAGGTGTCAATGCACGCTTTGCTGACCTAACCGGTTGGGAAGCAGTTGAGCCGATGCCTTTTAGCAAAATGATCGAGCATCACTTTAAAGGCATCGACTTCAGTAAAGAATTGGTGATTGCGCCAGGCTATACCCACTGTACTGAAGGCTTGATGAATACCTTTGATCGCGGTTATACCGAGATTACTTTTGCGCAGATCGCTGCAGCAACGGGCGCGAAAGAAGCCATTATTCACAAAGAGTTTCACCTGAGTACCGCTGATCCAAACTTAGTCGGTGAGGACAAAGTGGTGACCTTGGGCATGACCAACTACGACGTGGCTGACCAGCTGTCGAACTTGGGCATGGAAGCGATTCACCCGCGCGCAGGCAAAACATTACGCCGCGCCGGTGTCGAACTGCGTATTAAAAACGCCTTTGAGCCCGAGCATGCTGGAACCTTAATCAGCCAAGACTATGCTAGCGACACGCCGCGTGTAGAAATTATTGCGGGCCGTAAAGATATGTTTGGTATTGAAGTGTTCGACCAAGAAATGCTTGGCGATATGAACTACGACACCGAGATCACCAATATCCTTAAGCAGCTTAAACTGTATGTGGTGAACAAATCGCGCGATGCCAATAGCATTACTTATTATTGTGCAGGTTCTCGCAAGATTATTAATCGTGCCTCACGCATGATTGAAGAGTACTACTCCAGCGCCGAAGTCACGGTACATAATGTAGCGATTGTTTCAGCGATTGGCTCGAATATGAAAGTTAAAGGTATTCTGGCTAAAACGGCTACGGCCTTAGCTGATGCAGGTATCAGTATTCAAGCGCTGCAGCAAACAATCCGTCAGGTAGAAATGCAAATTATGGTGCAAGGAAGTGATTACGATGCGGCCATTATTGCCTTACACCGAGCACTGATTGAGCCTGAAAACTACACGGATGTGATCAACCCTGCAACGGCTTAAAACGTCCCACCCTAGTCTACAAATACGCAAAAGGATTTAACGTATTTGTAGATTTTTCATATCTATTTAATCTATATTTTTGTATAATGATAACGAATTCTATTTGATTGGAGATTGATAATGAAAAAAACAGTTTTGGCACTCTTGTTAGCAACCGTTAGCAGCTATAGCTTGGCAGCAGATAAGCAACAGGTCACAGTTTCTCTAACTTCTGACAGCACTATGGCGCAAGGTATGGCTATGGTTTTAGCCAATCAAATGCAAGAACAAGGTGCGCAGGTTGATATTTTACTCTGCGACACCGCCGGTGATATCGCTTTAAAAGGTGCTACCGGTGAAGCACTTAAGCCTAACAATGTGACACCTGCACAACTGTTAGATGGTGCGATCAAGAAAGGTGCAACAGCTTCTGTATGTGCACTCTACTTACCCAATACTGACCATAGCGCTGAAGATTTGCGTGACGGTATTACCGCTGCTAACCCAGCAAAAATGGGCGCAAGCTTATTAGAAGAAAACCGCAAGGTGATTGGCTTCTAAGTTAAGTTTTTATAAAACAGGCCTGTGCCAGCGCACCCACGCTGGCACAGTGCTTTGATGTTGACTCACATGGACCCAACAGGGTGACGCGATCAACACCACTCAGCACAATAGTCTGACGCTCTATTATTCATCATCAAACACTGTTTAAACGGTTAATTCAGCGTGTTTTCACGTTTTAAACATACCCAACCCTGTTGATTGACCCCATATAAACACGCTCAATATCCCTTCTCACACACCCTGCTACGAAACCTTTTTGCGCTCACTGTGCCGCTGCGTTAAGATTGCATAACTTTTTAACACATTAAAGGACGTCGCTATGAACCGTGTTTTGTACCCGGGAACCTTCGACCCGATCACTCGTGGTCATACCGATCTAATCGAACGTGCTGCGCGTCTCTTTGATCATGTGATTGTTGCTGTCGCTGCTAACCCTAAAAAAGGGCCATTGTTTAGCCTTGAACAACGTGTCGCTTTGGCCCAAGAAGTCACAGCACACCTACCTAACGTTGAAGTGATTGGTTTTAATAACTTGCTTGCGCACTTTGCTAAAGAAGTGAATGCCAACATTTTTATGCGCGGCTTGCGGGCGGTATCGGACTTTGAATATGAGTTTCAACTGGCCAATATGAACCGTAAATTAGCACCTGATGTTGAAAGTTTATTCCTCACACCATCAGAGAAATACTCATTTATTTCCTCCACCTTGGTGCGTGAAATTGCCGCGTTAGATGGTGATATTTCTGAATTCGTCCATCCTATAGTGGCCAGCGCTTTAGCAGAACGCTATAAAAAATGATGTATCGCAAGCATAAGTCTGACCGATGCTGCGCGCTGACTTAGGTTGCGGCACAATTCATATATTATTTTGGCATTGTGCCCTTACTACTCTATAGGAGTCGCTCCATGTCGCTAATCATTACCGATGACTGCATCAACTGTGATGTGTGTGAACCAGAATGCCCCAACAATGCTATTTCACAAGGTGAAGAGATCTACGAAATTGATCCTAACCTGTGCACCGAGTGCGTCGGTCACTACGATGAGCCACAGTGTGTGGAAGTGTGCCCAGTTGATTGCATTCCATTAGATGTTAATAATGTGGAAAGCAAAGACGAACTGATGGAAAAATATAAGATCATCACCGGTCAGGTATAAAATTCATATGCGCAGATTACAGGCTGTTGTACTGAGTATGATGCTGTCTTGGTTGCTGGTTGCATCGGCCGAGCAACCACCCGAGCACGCTTATGTCAGCAGCGCCCATCCCTTAGCCAGCGCAGCAGGCATTGAGATTCTTCAGCAAGGCGGCAATGCTATTGATGCCGCTATTGCTGTGACTGCAGTTTTAGCTGTGGTTGAGCCCTATGGCTCAGGTCTAGGCGGTGGTGGTTTTTATCTACTGCGCCGTGCCGGTAAAAACCCTGATTATCATTTTCTCGATGCTCGAGAGCGTGCACCCTTGGCTGCGCATGCAGACCTCTATCGTGTTGATGGTGTGGTTGACCCAACACTATCTCTTGATGGTGCCCTAGCTGCAGCCATTCCAGGTATCCCAGCAGCCCTGGGCGAGCTGACACGACGTCATGCACGCTTACCGCTAGCGATTAACCTCGCACCTGCGATTGCTCTAGCCCGCGATGGCTTTGCCATTGATGCGGTGTATCAAGAGCGCGCCGGTTGGCGTTTAGCCGCACTGCAAAAAAACCCTGAATCCGCACGTTTATTTCTCGATCAACAGGCCATTCCTAAACAGGACTGGATTTTACGCCAGCCTGAATTAGCCAGTACGCTAAGCATGCTCGCTGAGCAAGGACATAAGAGTTTTTACCGTGGACCTTTTGCCAAAAAACTAGTCGACGCAGTACAAGAGGCCGGCGGTATTTGGTCATTAAAAGACTTAGCTCAATACAAGGTCAAGTGGCGTGCACCGCTGATCGTACCTTTAGCCGAACAACGCCAACTGATTAGCGCACCACTGCCCTCTGCCGGTGGTATTGCCATTGCCCAGAGCTTATTGATGCTGCAGCGCTTGCCTTGGCAGCAAGCAGAGCCGGCGCAACGTGCTCACTATATTGCTGAAGTGTTTCGTCGCGCCTACCGCGATCGTGGTTTACTCGGTGACCCTGACTTCGTCGCTAACCCCACCCAAGCGCTGCTAGCGCGCCAACATATCGTGCAGATGACTCAAAGCATCAGTGTTGATCACGCAACGCCCAGCGCCAGCCTAGCGCCCGGTGCGCAGCCCCACGAAGGTGATCACACCACTCACTTTGCGGTAATCGATCAAGATGGCAACGCAGTCGCCGCAACCTTATCATTAAATATGATGTTTGGTGCCGCTTTTACTGTACCGGGTACTGGCGTGCTATTGAATGATGAAATGGATGACTTTGCCGCCGACCGTGAAGGCAGTAATGCCTATGGCCTGACAGGTAGTGTGGCCAATACAATCCAAGCAGGAAAACGCCCTTTATCATCCATGAGCCCCAGTTTCTTAGAAGGTCCCATTGACTTTGCAGCCTTTGGTACACCCGGTGGTAGCCGTATTCCCAGTATGAATGTACTGTCGATGCTTGAATATTTAGAAGGTAAAGCGCCAGCAAAATGGGTGGCGAGTGCGCGTATTCATCACCAATACTTGCCCGATGTACTGGGCTTTGAACCCGGCGCATTAACGCTGCAACAGCAACAACGCCTAGAAAAGAAAGGCCACACCGTTAAAGAACTCACCCGCAACTACGGTAATCAGCAAGTGCTCTGGTGGCACAAAGACTCTGGCCGCAGCGACGCAGCCAGCGATCCACGCGGCCAAGGTGTTAGCCTCAGCCACTGACTCAATTACCTGAGTTGGATCAGCGGAAAATCATCGTCATCATTACCGCCTAAGTGACGCACTTCACGTAGTAACTCATTCTCGCCCACCAAACCCAACTGCAACACATTACGCAAGCTTTGCGTGATGCGACTGGAATAACCTAAGTCATTCATCAACGAGCTGGCCTGCATATTATCCAATTGCTGCTGACGCACTTCACTAAAAATTCGATGACGGAAATTCGCATCAAACTTGGCAGATTCACCATCCACCCATTGCAAACGACTGCGCCACATATCATCGGGCAATTCTAAACGCCCCACCTCACGCACTTGACGCAACACCCACATCACATGACGACGCAAATCCAAGTAATGGCTGTGCACATGAGAGCGTTCATCACGTAAATAACGACCCAGATTTTTCTGTAAATGCTTGGCATCTTTCACCGCATCGACCAGCTGTAACGCAACCACTTGGCAGGTCATCCAAAACTGCTGATGCTCTTCATCCATCTCAGCATCTAAGCGGCTCATAAAACCCAATAAGTCAGAATACACACCCTTAATATGGCGTTGGTACAGCTCTTCAGCATCTAAACATTCAGCATCATTCGGGCGTGCATTTAAGCGCCCCTCATCAATTTTCACGCTCGATAACTGCTCAACCGGCTGATACAAGGCATGACAAATCACTTCTATACTTAAACGGCCTAAGTGCTGTAATTCCTGCACTACGGCACGCGATGCGGTATCCACCGAAGCCAACGCTGCATCATTTAAATAACGCGCACGCGTTTCCGGTAATACACGCTGCTCAACCGTCGCACGTTGCCCTGTTTTAATATCAGCAATCAAGACACTCGGCTCTTCGCGATCAGGTAAGTATCGGCACAATAAGACTTCCAACTGGCCTTGCCACGGCCAAAATAGCAGCACACCAATAATATTAAATAAGGTTTGAAACATCGCCAGCTGCAGCAAGCTGTTATCGCCGACACCCAAACCCGACATCATCCATTGCACCAACCACATCAATGGTGTCAGCAGGAAAAACGTCGTTAACCCAGTGATAATGTTAAACAGCACATGCACAGTCGCTAAACGTTGACCACCGCGATTACCGCCCAGCCAGCCCATCACTGCAACGTTTAAACTGCTGCCGACGCTGCCACCAATGGCCATCGACATCGCTTGCCACAACTCCAGCTGCCCTGCAGCCAACGCTGCTAAAATAAGCATCAAGGTGGCATGACTGGACATCAACATCGCGGTCAGCACGATGCCCATACCGACAAACAACAGCTGGCCAAGATAGCCACGACTGACCTGTTCTAGTACTTCAAGGTGGTTACCAAACTCAACAAAGGCACCCTTGATTTGATCAATGCCTAAAAATATAAAGGCAATGCCCAAAATAATGCGACCGGCCGCTTTACCCTTTACACCGCTAAAACCAGCTAATACACCAAATACTAATAACGGCAGCGCAATCGGACTTAAACTAAAACCCTGCCCCGCCGCTGCCAACAGCCACATACCACCGCTGGTACCCAGATTAATCCCGAGTAAAATCGAGATACCACCGGCCAGTTGAATCAAACCCGTGCTGATAAAAGCGATGGTCAATAACGACATCAGCGTGGTGGACTGCAATACCATGGTGCCGCCCACGCCAAATAAAAAGCCTTTCAATGGTGTAGCTGTACTGCGCTCCAACAACTGCTCTAGGCGACCGCCAGCCAGCTGTTTTAAGCCTTCTTCTAAGCATTGCATACCAAATAAGAAGAGCGCCAAACCCGCACACAGTTGCATCCAGCCAGTGCTGTACCAAAAGCTGATCGATAAAAACGACAGCCCTAATACAGGTAGTAAAAACGACTTAAGTTTATCCATACAGGCACCGCAAAGCAGACGATTGATGAAGAAAAAAGAATTGATTTAATACGGTCTATTACACGGGGCCCTACGGGTTTGAGCATCCCACGCAGCGATATAGAATTATAGGCTTGAGTGTCACTGTAAGGAATCGAGACAATTGTCTATTAAGCAGCAGAGCAGCCACTGATAAAAAAGCCACGCTCGCAACCGAGGTGGCCTTAATAGATTAATTTAGCTATTAGTTAGATGAATTATCGTAACCTTCGCCTGTACAACCTAAACAGCGGACAAATGCAGCCTTACCCGGCTCAACCACCAATGCTTGTCCAGCGCGCTCAACACTGCCATCGCCACCCAGTGCAGTAAAAGGCAGGCTCACCACAAATAAGCCAACACCTACAAGTGTTGCCGCAATCAATAATGGACGAGCAATTAGCACATCTGCAGCCATAGCAAATGCAGGAGGAGTCTCGGTTTCATAAACAGGATTGCCACTGCTATTTGCATGCGCAGCGGACGCAGGTAGGCTCATCAAGCTAAAACACAGCGCTAGTAGTGCAGCAGTCAAACGAAACATATTCATAGCAACGATCCTTCAGTATCTTATCAGTCAATCATTGAGACTATATAGAGCAGAGCAGCGTTTGTCAGCGTAATCCACAGCAATTGATACGCAAAACTACAGATTAAACGCTGGCGTATCTTAACTCTGGCATTTAATGCAAAACACGCTAGAACGTTGCCCAAGCTTAGTCTCTCTAAGCTCACTGCCACAGACTAAGCACGGCTGTCCTGCTCGCCCATACACAAACAGCTTTTGCTGGAAGTAACCGGGTTTGCCATCACCACCAACGAAGTCACGCAGCGTGGTGCCTCCTTGTTCAATGGCGACCGCTAAGACGTGCTTAATTTCTTCAGTTAACTTGGCATAACGTGCTTTGGAAACACTACCGGCTTCGCGACGCGGATCAATCCCTGCGGCAAATAAGGCTTCGCTGGCATAAATATTACCCACACCCACCACTACCGCGTTATCCATAATAAAGGGCTTAATCGGCATTTTGCGACCGCGTGAGCGCTCATATAGATGATCCAGTGTGAAATCATCCAGCAACGGTTCGGGGCCCAACTTGATCAGCAATTTATGCTGCAAAGGCGGTTCAGTGCTCCACAGCATCGCACCAAAGCGACGCGGATCGGTATAGCGCAAGATCATTCCAGATTCGAGCTCAATATCCACATGATCGTGCTTAGCCACTGCCGTGCCCGCTGCAACAATACGTAAGCTGCCCGACATACCCAAGTGACTGATTAAAGTACCGACTTCAGCACCGATTAACAGGTACTTAGCACGGCGCTCAACACTGACAATCTGCTGCCCTGATAAGCGCACATCCAAATCTTCAGGAATCGGCCAACGTAGACGTGCATTACGTACCACCACACGCTCTACGCGTTGCCCAATTAAGTGTGGAGCAATACCGCGGCGCGTGGTTTCAACTTCAGGAAGTTCTGGCACGATCAGTTACGCTGTATAACATGAGTGCTAAATTGAGTATGACCTGGCAGCTCCATCAGCAACTGATCACCCGCTTGCAACGGACCGACACCCGCTGGCGTTCCGGTTAAAATCACATCACCAGGCTGCAAAGCAAACTGCCCCGCCATATGCTGAATCAACGGAATAATCGGATACAGCATGTCACGGCTGTTGCTGTCTTGGCGCACTTCACCATTAATGGTTAAACGCACATCAATATCCGTGGTGTCTTTAACCGCAAAGCCGGAAACGAAGGGTGCTAATACGCAGGCGCCATCAAAGGATTTCGCCACTTCCCACGGCCAGCTTTTCTCTTTAAGGCGTTCTTGCACATCACGCAAGGTTAAATCCAGTGCCGGTGCAAAACCAGAGATCGCATCTAAGGTTTCTTCTTCATTAGGCTGACGTGATAAAGACTTACCAATCAGTACCGCAATCTCAATTTCATAATGCACCGCGCCGCGGTCGTGTGGAATAACAAAACCACCTTCAGGTGACACCACACAGCTGGCTGGTTTAATAAACAACAACGGCTCTGTGGGTATTGGATTATTTAATTCTTTAGCATGCGCAGCATAGTTACGTCCCACACACACCACTTTACCTACAGGAAAGTGGATGCGTGTGCCGTCGATATATTGATGTTGATAGCTCATAAAAAACCCTTAAATAGCTCAAAGTGGCCGACTGCGATTGCAGTCGGCGCAACCATTAAAGCGGGAAAATCTTACCTGGATTCATAATGCCATTGGGGTCAAAAACCGCTTTAATCGCCTGCATATAAGCAATTTCTTCGGCAGAACGGCTGTAATGTAAGTAATCGCGCTTAGTCATACCTACACCATGTTCAGCTGAGATGGAACCGTTGTACTTCTCTACAGTTTCAAACACCCACTGATTGACAGTCGCACACTGAGCAAAGAACTCATCTTTACTCAGGTTATCGGGTTTCAGAATATTGAGGTGTAGATTACCGTCACCAATATGACCAAACCATACCACTTCAAAATCTGGGTAGTTTTTCGCGACAATCTCATCAATATCACGTAAAAACGCCGGCACTTTGCCAACAGTCACAGAAATATCGTTTTTGTAGGGCGTCCAATGCGCGATCGTTTCTGAAATATATTCACGCAGTTTCCATAGATTCTCAAGCTGCTGATCACTCTGGCTCATAACACCATCCAGCACCCAGCCTTCTTCCATACAATGTTCAAAGGTGGCTAAGGCTTGTTCAGTGACTTCCTCACTGACCGCTTCAAACTCAATCAATGCATAGAATGGGCAATCAGTTTCAAAGGGCGCGGGTACATCACCACGGGCCAAGACTTTAGCTAATGCCTTGTCGGAGAAAAACTCAAATGCGGTCAAGTCTAAAGAATTTTGGAACGCATGCAGCACCGGCATAATTGAATCAAAATCAGGTGCACCCAAGACTAAAGCAGTCAGATTCTTTGGCGCACGATCCAGACGCATAGTGGCTTCAACCACAAAACCCAGCGTGCCTTCTGCGCCAATAAATAACTGACGTAAATCGTAGCCGGTGGCGTTTTTGATCAGGTCTTTATTCAGTTCAAGCAGATCACCTTTACCCGTGACCACTTTCATACCCGCAACCCAATTACGGGTCATGCCGTAGCGAATCACTTTAATACCGCCGGCATTGGTGCCGATATTACCGCCAATTTGGCTGGAGCCTGCCGAAGCAAAATCCACTGGATAATATAAATCTTTTTCTTCAGCAAACATTTGTAACTGTTGTGTCACCACGCCGGGCTGACAGACAACGGTACGATCCATGTCATTAAAGGCTAAGATTTGATTCATATTATCAAAGCAAACAACGACTTCACCGTTGGCAGCAACTGCACCGGCTGATAGGCCAGTACGTCCGCCGGACGGCACCAGTGCTACCTTATGCTGATTGGCCCAGCGCACAATGGCTTGCACCTGCTCAGTGGTTTTTGGAAATACAATCGCCACAGGTGCTGGAGCAAAGTGCTTGGTCCAGTCTTTACCATAGGCATCTAACGAATCCGCATCAGTCAGTACTTTACCGGCATCAACAAGGGTTTTTAGCTCTTCTATAAGGGCAAGATCAGTCATTTTGGGAACTCTCACACTGTTCATGGTCTGCCTGAAGACTGTTCACGTCATAAGGCTGGCTGTTTTTTCTGTTGCTTATGGTAGCATGGGCATCCCGCTAGTCGCGCCTCACGCCGATTCCCGGGCCGGCTTTATTTTTTTGCCGTTCCGGTCAGTTCTCACTGTCCGTCAACTTGCCATTCACTTTAGGACAACAGGTCTACGCAGATGAGTAAAACATCGCTTGATAAAAGCAAAATTCGTTTTCTTCTTCTTGAAGGTGTTCACCAGAACGCAATCGATACATTGCATGCGGCTGGATATACTAATATTGAGTATATTGCCGGCGCCCTGCCAGAAGCAGAATTAAAAGAAAAAATCGCAGATGCTCACTTTGTTGGCATCCGTTCACGCACTCAATTAACTGAAGAAGTTTTTGAATGTGCACAAAAATTGATTGCTGTCGGTTGCTTCTGCATCGGTACCAACCAAGTTGACCTCAATGCTGCGCGTGAGCGTGGTATTGCTGTGTTTAACGCACCTTACTCCAACACGCGCTCTGTCGCTGAGTTGGTGTTAGCGCAAGCGATTATGCTGATCCGTGGTATTCCAGAGCGTAACGCAGCCAGCCACCGTGGCGGCTGGATGAAGAGCGCAACCGGTTCCTATGAAATCCGTGGCAAAAAGCTCGGTATCGTCGGTTATGGTTCAATCGGTACACAGTTGTCAGTCTTAGCTGAAGCACTGGGTATGGATGTCTACTACTACGACGTCATCACCAAACTACCTTTAGGTAATGCAACTCAAGTGGCAACACT
>DASRNZ010000077.1:0-10139 GCA_035647155.1 Thiopseudomonas sp. | reverse complement strand
GTTTCTTGCCTGCGTGGCAGATGATGAAGATATTAATTGGCTGCAGAGCAGTATCGCCACAATGGGGCATGTGTTGCGCACGCCGCAAAACCTTGATTCGCTACTGGGGTTAATTGAGGCGACAGGCGCTACGCTAGTCTTTGTGAATATTGATCGCAATAACCTGACGAGTCAGTGCGCACTGATTGAGAGCTTATTAGAAGCCCGTCCCTTAACTGCTGTAGTGGTGGTGGGGGATGGTTTTGATAATGAGCTGGTGATTGCCGCAATGCGCGCAGGTGCACGCGACTTTATTACTTACGGTCAACGCAGCAGCGAGGTGCTAGGCCTGGTTCGGCGCATAACCGATCGTTTGCCACAGCTACAGTCACGCCGTGAGCGCGGTGAACTCAGTGTGATGTGTGGTAATCAGCCGGATGCTGATGCAGCCTTTGTTGCAGTGCATTTAGCCTTGCTGATGCAGAAACAAGGTGAACGCGTACTCTTAGTTGATCTTGGCCTACCCAATGGAGAAAGCTTAGATATTTTAGGCTTGGAGTTGGGTTTTACCTTTGATGATGCGATGCGTAACTTACGCCGTATTGACCGCAGTTTAATTGATAACGCTTTTGTTGTGCATGAGTCATCCGGCTTAACTGTATTACCGGCAGGTGATAATGGTAGCGTGCTGAATGGCTCAAATTCATCAGAATTGTTTTTATTAATGTCAGCTTTGCGCCAGAATTTTGATAAGGTTTTTGTCAATGTTTGTGGTCAAACAGATTGTGAAGCGCTGCATACTTTAGTGGGCTTTGCTGATGAAATTAACTGGTATTCCAATACCAGTGTTTCAGCCTGCCGTCGTAACTTAAATTTATTAGCGCATTGGCGTGACAGTGGTATAAAACTTGAGAAAGCTCAGCTTATTCTTGACCGCTACTCGACCCAAATTGCGCCTGATTCGCGCACGTTAAGTAAAACCTTTGATATGCCTTTACGTGGCACCTTGCCGCACAATCCTGAGCTGCGCTTACAGTCGATCAATCAAGGCCAGTCAGTGTTTATGCTTGCGCCTCGAGATCCTCTGAGTAAGAGTTTAGTGAGCTTATTGAAGGCGGATAGTCAGCAGAAATCTTCATCAACAGGCTTATTTGCTCGTTTTATGGAGATCACTAAGTGAGTCGTATATCAGGATTTTCGCACGCTACAGGTGTTGATAAAGATCTGAAGGCGTTGCTGCATCGATTTATTATTGATGCTCTTGAAGAAGATCGAGACAATCTTCTCGATGGGCCGCGTGTTCAGTTATCTCATTTTGTTAGCGATAAAGTGCATGATTATACGCGTCGCCGACAAATGGCTATCTCACGTTATGAAGTGGACCGTTTGACTGAAGAGTTAGTCGATGAGTTAACTGGCTTTGGTCCACTGGAAGTCCTCTTACGTGATGATTCTGTGTCAGAAATATTGGTCAATGGCCCGCACAATATTTTTGTTGAGCGCCACGGTATTTTGCATCACAGTGAGCTACGTTTTATGGATGATAACCATCTGTTACGTGTGATTCAGCGCATTCTTGCGCCCATGGGTCGCCGTTTAGATGAGTCCTCGCCGATGGTGGATGCGCGCATGCCGGATGGCAGCCGAATTAATGCGGTGATCCCTCCAGTGGCCTTGGATGGTCCGTGCTTATCAGTGCGTAAGTTTAGTCGCGAGATGATGAATAGCAGCGACTTAATTGCTTCAGGCTCGATTGACCAGAAGATCTTTGAGTTCTTTACCTTAATGGTCAATAAGCGCTGTAACGTATTGGTCAGTGGTGGTACGGGTACGGGTAAAACCACGATGTTAAATATGCTCAGTCAGTTGATCAATGAACGTGAGCGCATTGTGACCATTGAAGATACTGCAGAGCTGCAACTTAAGCACAGTCATGTGGTTCGTCTAGAAACGCGCCCGCCTAATGCGGATGGTCACGGTGATGTATCAGCACGTGATTTAGTTCGAAATGCTTTGCGGATGCGTCCTGACCGTCTGATTCTAGGTGAAATACGTGGTGTGGAAGTCCTTGATGTACTGACGGCGATGAACACGGGACACGATGGTTCGATGACGACTGTGCATGCTAATACTGCAGCGGATGCTTTATTGCGCTTAGAAACCTTAGTTGGGTTTTCTGGATTACAGATCCAGGCACAGACACTAAGACAAACGATACAGTCTGCGGTTGATATTGTTATTCAACTCACACGTTTGTCGGATGGGCGTCGCTGTGTTTCTGAGATTCTAGAGGTTGTAGGCCTGCGCGATGATCAGTATGTAACCAACACCTTGTTTCGCATGGCTCCAAATGCACAAGGCGGCTTTATCCGTGAGGCAGTGAATATGGCGGGCGATAAGTTACGTAATGAGACATTACGTGGTTCTGTAAGTCAGCCTACTTTAGGTGGTGGCACGCAGACGAGTCGCCCTAATCGATATCAAGGATGACAGGTAAAATGAGATGATAAATTTTCCAATCATTCTCTCAATAGCATTACTTATTGGAGGGTTTCTTTTCTTCCAACGTAGTAAGCATACAGGCGCGTCAGAAAAAGTTGTTGAGCGCTTGAGTGGTGGTTTTGTACGCGATGATAAAGTGTATATGGGTTTCTTACAGCGTGAACTGGTGCGTTCAGGCGTCAGTTTAACGACAGGTAAGTTGATCTTTATACTCTCGATGTGGTTGCTTATTTTAGCCCTAGCTTTTCTTGCTGGTGGTGTGTTGGCTTGTGCTATCACACTGATAGGCTCTTTGTTTTTTGTACGTGCCTACTTAGCGGTACGCTTTCACCGCCGCTTACAAAAGATGATTAGCCAATTACCGCAGTTTTTGGATCATATTATTCGCAGTTTAAAATCGGGCCGCACCTTGGGTGATGGTTTCTTATTAGCAATTGAGAACAGTCAAGATCCTTTACAGGGTGCTTTCTTGCGCACGCGCAATAATATCCAGCGCGGTATGCCGCTCACTGATGCCATCAATGATTTTGCTTATCTGTATAAGCGTGAAGAGTTTCATATGCTGGCGTTATCGATTGCAGTGAACCAACGCTATGGCGGTAATGCTAGTGAAGTATTAAAAAATCTAATTTCGTTAATTCGTGATAGAGATTCAGCCTCACGGCAGTTACGTGCCTTAACGGGTGAAACTCGTGTAAGTGCGCTGGTGCTGGGTGGGTTACCTATTGCTATGGCTGGGTATCTGTTTTTGAGTAGTCCTGAGTTGCTGCTGGGTATGTGGGAGCAAAGTACAGGTCAGATGCTGCTGTTGTTTGCCTTTGGCTTGCAGCTTCTAGGTAGCTTCCTACTCTGGCGTATGATGAAGAGTATTTAAGTATGAATGCTTTAATAGTGGCATCTTTATTGTTATTAGCATCTGCGGTACTGCTGCTGAGTTTGGTGGTTCGTCGACATATGGCTATGCGTCATGTTGTTCAACGTTTAGGTGGCGATGGCTCTATTAGTGCTTTAGAGGCCTTGAGCAATACCGCAGTACTCTCCAATAGTAAGTTTTTTGATAATGAAGCGATTGGCTTTCTTAATCAATTGGGTTGGCGCAGTGCTCGACATAGAACACGCTTTTTGGCGATACAGCTTGCTGTACCGATCTTGCTAACAGGACTTGCTGCTGTTGTCCAAACTTGGATGGGTGGTGATTCTGCAGAATCGGGCAGCAATCTGTTTTGGATTGTATTGCTGTTTGCTTTTGGCATCGGATATTTAATCCCCAAGCGCTATATTGCAAAAGCGGCTAAAAAACGCCAAGAACAACTCAGCATAGAAGTGTCTACAATGATTCCACTACTGCGCATGTTGTTTGAAGTGGGTATGACCGTTGAGCAAGCACTGCGTGTGCTGATGCAGGGTGGTGAAGAAATATTGCCTGAATTGACACGTGAATTGACGTATATTTTGCAACGTGTTGATGCAGGTTTGGAACTTGGAGCAGAGTTGCGTGAAAGTGCTTTTTTGCTGCAGGTTGAGGATTTAACTGATGTTTTTACTATTCTTGAGCAGTTGATACATCAAGGTGGTGGCGGGATGAGTTCTTTGCTATCACTGAAGGAGCTTCTTGATGAAAGGCGCATGACCTCTCTTCAGGAAAAAGTTTCTAAAATGTCAGCTAAAATGTCTATTGTAATGATGCTTTTTCTTTTTCCGGCGCTGTTAATTGTCTTAGCAGGCCCCGGTTTTCTTGCGATTATCCAAGCCTTGGGAGATATGGGATGAAACATATCGTAGTAATATTGTTGCTTGCTGGAAGTTTAGTTGGGTGCGCTACAGAGTCTTCTTCGCCTTGGTTGGTCAAGCGTGAGCAGAGCCAGCCAAAAAATTGTGATCCATTGACTGACGATCAAGAGTTGGTGTTGGGTATATCACAAGAAATGGCCAGTTCAGGCCGATTGCATGCGGCACTAGCTAACCTTGAGCGTTTACCTGCTCATTTGCCTGAAGCCCGTTTGCGTAAAGCGCAATTGTTACGCCTGCTCGGCCGCAGTGAAGCTGAGCAATTGTATGCCGACTTGGTGAAGAGCTGTTTAGTCGCTGATGCTCATCATGGTTTAGGGCAGATGCAAGTTGCACGTAAAAATTACCCTCAAGCATTGGATCACTTGCGTAAAGCAACCAGCTTATCGCCTGCCAATGATGCAATGCGTAATGACTTAGGTGTTGCCTATTTGAATATGCAGCGCTTGCCAGAAGCACACTTTGAGCTGATGACGGCCATGGAACTCAATGAGTCGGATACACGTGCTGCGCAAAATATGCTGACATTATTGATTTATCAAGACAAGTGGAATCATGCACGTGACTTGGTGACCCGTAAAAAGTTAACTACAGCGCAGTTTCGTGATGCCGAAAAGCGTGCCAGTCAACTCAAGCAAGAGCATGCTGAGCTGGCTGATGCTCAGCCTAAGCGCAATCAACGAGACCAGGTAAAAACGCCTGCAGTGGTACCGCAAGCAACTCCACAGCACAATAATACGGCGCGTACCACGCCTGCTGCCCAACAACCTGCGTCTCGTCCAGCGGCGCCTGCAGCTGCAAAACAACAAGCGACAGCGCCACTCACTGCTGCACCGGCTCCGATTCAGCGTCCAGCGCCAATGCCAAAAAAGCCAGCAGTTAAGCGTCCGGCAGCAACGCCTGCGCAGCCAACAGCAGCGGCTCCGAGCCCTGTTTCAGTGGCACCAGCAGCTGCTCAGCGCCCAGCAACTGTTCGACGACCTGTGACTGCTGTGCAAAAAGTTCAGCGCCCGACTCCAGTAGCAGCTCAGCCTCAAACTGTAGCACCACGTCCTGTTCCAGTTCAGGGCCCTGCTCCTGTAGTAGCTCAACCTCAAACGGTACGCCCAGTTCCAGCACCGAGTCCTGCAGCTGCAGCACCAGTACAGCGACAAGTCGCTGCTCCACGTCCTATTTCAGCGCCAGCACAAGCAACACTGCAAGGTTCGGCTCAGCAAAAAACTAGCGCCCCGCGTCCGATTCCAGTATCAGCGCAGCCAGCTACAAACTCAGCAGCTAATGGAGCAATTCAGGGTATTAAACGTGCGCCATCGACAGGTCCACGGCCTATTGAAGCGATTACAGGTTATTAATAGCTAAATAGATCTACATGGAGTGATGTTATGAATATAAAGCTAGTTTTTTCAGTTGTTCTATTTAGCTTGGTCAGCAGTCAGGTTGCTGCTAAACCTGACCAGCGCGGCTTGATTGATAGCCCTGAGTTACAAACAGAGCTGTGGTTAAAGCTGCAGCGTGAAGGCACTTTAAAATCTGAATATGCACAAACTGCAACGCCAACTGAACGAGAGTTGGCCATGCAGCGCTTATTAGAGAGTTATAAGTACCCTATTCCAGAGTACTTTGATGAAGCTGATGGTGGGGAGTTCGAGCGCTAAACAATAGTGTTTGTTAATAGTGCAGCGCAGAGCATACCTATAAATAGAAAAGGTGCATAAGGCAGTGGTTTTCCTGTTGTTGGATTCATCAGCGGAAATGTTTTATGCACTGTTTTAGGCAGTTTTGCCCAGACAGGTTTGAGTAAAGACCAAGCCACTAGCGACACTGCTGCGCCAATAACACAAATTAATACATAGTGACCTTGTGTCGCTAGTCCGATTGCGCAGAGCATTTTTACATCTGCAGCACCCATCTTTCCGGTGATATAGCCAGGCAAGCTTAATGCTATGGCAAATACAAGGCCTGTTATTGCTTGTCCTGCAGTTGATTGTGTCAGTGAATGGCCAGTCATTAAAAGATAGCTTAGAGCAACTACAAATAAGCCGAGTGTTAGTATGTTACTTATTTTTTTAAAGCGCATATCTTGTGCGGCGCAGATAAAGCCCCACACTAATAGGCCTGCATGTGTTAATAAAGATATCATGATTTTTCCATTATGAGTTCAAGTTTGTTTGTTGAATAGTATATTAGATTTTTAAGACTCGAGTGTAGACAAAGAGTATTATAAAATATATTGATATTTATAGGCTGGCTCGGTTTCTATTGTGAGTCGGTTTACCTTGTTGCTTGGATAGGTTTTAATACTGTATGTGTTACAAAGTTTATCCTGATGAGACTTTAGTCGTTAGTGTAAATAATATTCACCTAAATCTTATTGTTAAAATAATAAGTGATAATATATTCAGTCACGTGCATAGGTGACTCGTGTCCTTAATGGCAGTGGGATTAGGATGATCTAAATCTGCTCACTGATAAACTTTAATGGCTTAAAGCCATCTCATTAGATTGAGTTGATCATTGTAGCTTGGGGTTTTAATAAATATGTTTTGGCGTAAACGAGACACTTCGCAAAGGGAAATAGCTGTAACTTCGCCAGGAAATGAGGCGTTGTCAGGCTTGAGTTTGCAGCTTGATAAAAAAGGACAAGTGCTTGATATAAGTCAAGAGTTGAAGTCTTTATTAGCTGTTTCGACTCCAAAGCTCCCATCCGCATTATCCGATTTTCTTGCTGCACCATTTTTTGAAATTACCTTGCCTATAAATGAGTGGCCTAGCCAAATTTCTTTGGTGTTTTTAGGTCAGGATGCACGCACACTTTATATGCAAGGTATGCTGTTTTATGACGCGCCGTCTTGGCGTGTGCTGTTAATTGATAATACCTCACTTGTGGTGCGTAACTCTCATGAGCAACTGCGCCGTAAAA
Organism: Thiopseudomonas sp.; assembly: GCA_035647155.1. GTDB lineage: Bacteria > Pseudomonadota > Gammaproteobacteria > Pseudomonadales > Pseudomonadaceae > Denitrificimonas. Next base: position 2,950 of record DASRNZ010000077.1, on the reverse strand, counting down.
CGCTCGATTTTACCATTCTGCAAGCAAGCTATATCGGTTCTTCTTCCTCTGAGCGTTTGCAAAATTTGACAGAAGAGTGGCTCGAGGGATTGATGTTGCGTTTGCGCTTACCTTGGCTGTATTTACTCACGCAGCAGCCGACACAATGGCAAACCTATGCAACCGCAGCGTTACCTGAAACAGGTTCGACTGCAGATATTATTGATGAACTGCAAGATATTTTATTAAATTTACATCCTAAAACTCGGGCTCCAATTCGTCTTGTGGTGGGTTTAAATCAAACCCCTGTCGTGCTGATTCCTTACACTGAGCAAGATGGCGTGCATCTTTGGTTAGTGATGTGTGATGCGGGCAGTAAGACAACTATTTATGGTCTAGATCAGTCTGATTGGTTGGCGATTCTTTACTTATTTGGCTCGCCTTTTTATTCAACTCAGCGCAATAAAAGCATGCGTCGCACGGTTGAGCGTAATGAGTATCTACAGAAAATTTTAGCTTCAGGCTGGTGGGAGTATTACCCTGATCAGCAAATGCTCTATATGGATTCAAGCTTGGCCGATGTCCTAGGTTTGGATTTAAGTGAGGATGGCAGTGTGAGTTTTGAAGCTGCTATGCAAGTGATTGATCCGCTTGATGAGATGGAATATCGCCATCGTCTCAACCGTGCCGTGTACGAAGGTCTCAAGCTGAGTATGGTGGTACGTGTGCGTGTCAATGGTCAGTCGTCTTGGTATCGGATGCTCGGCGACAGTGTGATCAGCGTTGCTGAAGGTAAACGCTTAGTCGGCTATGCGATGAATATTGACGATCTAAGACAGATGGAGAATGCGGTTGATGATGCCCAAGCTCGTTTAGAGGGGCTGATCTATAACGCGCCCGCGATTGTTTATATTTTAAACTACGTAAGTGATACCTTTACGCTTGAGTTTTGTAGTGCCAGTATTGAAACGATGCTGGGGTGGACTTATGACCAGTTACGCACAATGCCGTTGGGTGAAATTATACATCCAGACGATCGCGAGGGTTATTACCAAGGCTTAAGAGAGCTACTGCGTGTAGGTTCCATTAGCCGCCGCTATCGTGTTCGAGATCACAATAATGGCTATCACTGGGTTCTTGATGAGTCTAAATTGTTGCGTGATGAACGTGGACGCCCAAAAGAAGTTGTGGGTCTGGCCATTGATGTGACTGAGGCGACAGAATCTGCCGAGTTGGTGCGTGAAAGTGAAGAGCGCTATCGTTTGTTGGTTGAGGATGCTCCTGCGATTATTTGCCGCTACTTACCTGATTTAAGTGTTGTTTATAGTAATAGGCAATTACTGACATCTTTAGGTCTTGACCCTGATGCGGGTGCTGATTTAAAAGTGAATCTTGGTAGCTTTATGTCACCCGCGAATCGTCAAAAGTTACTCACACGCTATGAGCAACTGACCCCTGAAAACCCAGGGGGCAGCATTGAACTGGTCTTAAATCTTTCAGAAAACGTATATGCTTGGTGGGTGTGGTCAGATCGAGCGACTTTTGATGAACAAGGCAATATTATTGAGATTCAAAGTGTCGGTCGCGATAATACAGAGGTGCATAACGCCCGTCAGCAAATGTACCAGAGTTCAAAAATGGCTACGCTGGGTGAGATGGCGACAGGCTTAGCTCATGAAATCAGTCAACCGCTGACTGTGATGCGTATGGCATTAACCAACATCTTAAAGCGTCTTGAGAGTGTTGATACAATTGATCCACAGTACCTTTTAGATAAACTACAGCGTGTTGAAAGTCAGGTGACACGTGTGTCTAAGGTCGTCGATCATATGCGTGTGTTTGGACGCCTCTCAGAAATTGAGGGGGCTCTATTTGATCCCATAGCCTCTGTTGAAGCCGCTGTTGCACTGGTGCGCGAAGGTATGGAGCAAGATGCTGTCCAGATTGGTATAGATTTAATGCCTTTGCCGCAGCTTAAAGGGCACAATGATCGTTTTGAGCAGGTGCTGATCAACTTACTTTTAAATGCTAAATATGAGGCGTTGCGTTCAACCGCCGAGACGGGCCAGCGGCCTTGGATTCATATTGCCAGTAAGGTTGTTGATGGTATGGTAAATATTACGGTTGAAGACAGCGGCAAGGGAATTCCAGAAGACTTACTTGATCGTATTTTTGAGCCGTTTTTAACCACAAAGCCAGTCGGCCAAGGCACAGGTTTAGGTTTATCTGTTAGTTACGGCATCATTAATTTAATGGGTGGTAAGTTGACTGCTGAAAATGGCTCGCATGGCGCACGCTTTACCGTTGCATTACCTATTGCTGCTGAATAAGCTGTCCTTTACAGTCTGTGGTCGATAAGCCACAGACTGTTTTAAGTTAGGCTGGGTGCTGTGTCTGTTCCAAGACATGCTCAGCAAGCTTCATTCCCGTCTCTGAAAAGGTTTTATGGATAAAGTCAGCACCTGCTGCACGTATAGTGTCAGCATCCTCAGGGTATAAGCAGTGGCTGATAATCGTACCTTTGAAGCCACTTTCTCGCAGTTTTTGTGCTGCTAAAGTTTTCGCTTCTAAATCATTCGCGGCTAAGATCACATATTTTAACTGCGGAGCACGCAAGCGCTTCCAGAACACAGAGTCTTCTGCATCGGCAAACAAGCTATTGATATGATCCAAGGCTTGCTGCTCGATTTTGATCGGGTCAGAGTCGATACCCAGAACCGTATGTCCCTTCTCGTTCAGTGCTTTATAGGCCGCCATTCCGGTACGGCCCATACCGACAATCAGGATTTCATCCTCAATATGCAGTGGCTGCTCATCAGGGTGATAGCCCTTGCGTTCAAAGACAGTCAGGTACTTATTGAGCTTGTCATATAGCGTATGGGCGAAGCGATTGAGTGGTGCTGACACCACAAAAGAAAATGCCACCGTCATCGCCAGCGGTACAATCCATTCAGGGATGGCAATACTGGCG
>DASRNZ010000076.1:0-3396 GCA_035647155.1 Thiopseudomonas sp. | reverse complement strand
CTTTAGGTAATGTGTCTAAAGCTGCTTGGATGAATCTGAGACACAGACCTGTTTTTCCCATTGAAGGCCTTGCGGCAAGTATGTTGAGACCTGTAAACCAACCACCAGTAAGGTTGTTTAGGTCGATCAGTCCAGTGTCTAAACCCAGTAAGCCAATGTCATTTTGGACGGCGAAATCCACTTCATCAATAACCTCCAGCATGACAGCACGGAGATCGGTAAAATTGCTGGCTGATTCGGACGAAAGAGTGAAGAGTTCCCGCTCAATTTCCTCACGTACATCTTCACTGACAGCCTCTTTAGAGCTGGCCAGGCGGGTGCAATCATGGCCAATTTTAATCAGTTGACGCAGTTGTGAGCGCTCTCGGACAATATCGCGGTAGGCTTCAATGTTTGCAGTAGAAGGAGTGTTGAGACAGATTTCACCGACATAAGCCAGAAATTCTTGACTGCCCATCTCACGCTGCATAGCAAGCTCAGAAATGGTAATAATATCAAAAGGCTCACTGCGCTCAGAAAGTTCGCGAATCAGTTTGAATAGCTGCCTATTGTTAAACTGAAAGAAATCCGACTCGGTAAGCACACCGGAAATAAGGTCCCAGGTCTGGTTGTCAAGAATCAGGCCGCCTAGTACGGCGTGCTCAGCTTCGATTGAACAGGGTGTAGATGTCGATAAGGTAGTCATTCGCTACCTCCAGCAACCCCGTTATTTTGTAGCGATGATAGGTGTTTGCATGTTGCATCTGCGTCTCTAACATCATCACGAGTGATGATATGACGGCCTAGGGCGACAGCCCCATGTTTATGGCTTAATAAGCGCTCAGTAACACACTCGGGCTGGCTAGTATGTTTCACAAGTTCAAGTAGCTCAGCATCGCTCAGCTCATTTTTGCCAACGGTGACCAACAACAAGTAGGCAAAACCGAAGGAGAGGCCGATGGCTATAAATAAGCCCAACCAGCCGTCGAGCTTGTTGAGTGAGGTTTCTAGTGTTGATAGACGTTGATTAATCATTGCTACCTTCCTCAGTTTCAAACTGAGTAAGCGTAGAGGTATCGAATATGCTGCTTACTTTTTCGGGTGTTAGCTGTTGAAAGTCGTCTGCCCATTCGGGAAAAACTTCAATTGCAAGCGCGGTCATTGTTTCCAATGCTGACGGAGCTTTTCTGCCAGAGGGTTTGCGAGTTTCAATACGGTGGGCGGGCATTGAAAGACTTGCTGCGCGTCGGTACGAGGCTAGGTTGGGAACAGATGTGTCGAGTACGCGAATGCCTGAATCACCATCAAATGTGCTGTGAAGGTTTTCAGTAATCAATCGTGCATCGGTTGTGACTGCATCAGCTCGGTTGATAAAAACCTGCAGTTCTGGGAGCTGAATCCCCATGTACTGGTAGCTGCTCAGTTCATCAAATAGAGCAATGGTTCCACGACGAAATTCACGGGCAGCGAGTAGTTCAGGGATAATTGGAGAAATTGCGGTGTCAGCTGCCAGCAGTGCCATTTCGAGCGTGACGGAGCGTGCGCCTTGGGTATCCATGACAACCAAGTCGTAATCGTCTTTAAATGCTTCCAGTAAACGGAGAAGTCGTAGGCGACCGTCAGCAGCGTTAAGTAGCAGACTGTTCAGCTGGCCCTGATCATCATTTGACTTGATGATATGAAGATTCGGTATGGAGGTGCTGGAGATGATTTCGCTGTGGCGAGTCTCGTTGAAGCCAACGAGCTGAAATATGCCACCATCAGCTTCAGCTTCTAGGTGGAAATAACTGGACAGAGTTGGTTGAATATCAAGATCAAGGAGCAGGACACGCTTTCCTGCATCGGCAGCAATACCCGCTAAGTTGACTGCTGTTGTGGTTTTACCTACGCCACCTTTAGTGGAAATAACAGCTACTTTTTTCATGATTACCTCACAGAAAGAAATCTGAGAGGTGCTTTTAAACCTGAGTATGTGAGGAGTTTTCAACCCTTAAAAAGGAGTGCTTGGCATTTTGACTTGTAATCAGTAGGTCCCGAGTTCGACTCTTGGTGCCGGCACCAAACAAATAAAGCCTCGTAGAAATACGGGGCTTTTTTGTATCTGCAGTTTAAGATTTTCGCGTGATTTGACCCTCTGATCTAAAACCATCTGCTCAATATCTAAGTCTGCAGTTGATGACTGTTACGGCACGTTACTGAATAACCAGTAAAATATGTCAATGCGTTTGGGCATGCAACCATGCAGTGATATCTTATTATAATATCCAACTCATTTTGACTGGTACAGTCGCTGCTTATTCATACTTTTACAGCCTGTTGTGAGGTTGAGCTTATGCGTCGATTATTCAGTTGGTGCGCCAGTATTCTGATTTTTTCCTGTGTGACATCGACCTTTGCTGAACCCATTCTTGATGCCGAGCGTGAACGCGTGGGCCTGGTATTATCCGGTGGTGCTGCACGGGGTTTGGCGCATGTGGGGGTGCTTAAAGCGTTAGAAGAGCAGGGCATTGTGATTGATGCGATTGCTGGTACCAGTATGGGCGCGGTGGTCGGTGGGCTCTATGCTGCGGGATATCGAATTGAGGAGCTGGAAAAGCTGGCGACAGAGCTGAATTGGCAGCAAGCTTTATCAGATGCGCCGCCGCGTGAGGATATTCCTTTTCGCCGTAAGCAAGATGATCGAGACTTCTTAGTGAAGCAAAAACTTAGTTTTCGTGATGATGGCAGCCTGGGTTTGCCCTTGGGTGTGCTGCAAGGGCAAAACTTAGCGCTGTTGTTGGAAAAACTCTTTGCGCGAGCCGGTGCCGTGGAAGATTTTGATCAGTTGCCGATTCCATTTCGTGCGGTGGCAGCGGATATTTCGACCGGTCAAACGGTGGTGTTTTCGCAAGGGCATTTGGCCTTAGCCGTGCGCGCCAGTATGTCGATTCCTGCAGTATTAACGCCGGTTGAGGTGGATGGGCAGCTGCTGGTGGATGGGGGTATCTCTAATAATATTCCAGTGGATATTGCTCGGCAGATGGGCGTCGACCGTTTAATTGTGGTGGATATTGGATCGCCCTTAGCCTCAACAGAATCTTTACACACGGTATTTGATATTTTAAATCAGTCGGTGGCCTTACTGACGCGGCGTAACTCCGAAGCGCAATTGGCGACGTTGCAGGAGCAAGATATTTTAGTGCAGCCGCCTTTGTCCGGTTTTGGTATCACTGATTTTGCTCGTGCGCAGGAGATGATGGATGCCGGTTATCGAGCCACTCATGCGCTGCAATGGCGTTTTGCTGGGTTGGCGCAGCCGTTGCCAGAGCAGAAAAAAATAGCCAGCAATACCAAGAAGCTTAAAAAAGCACCGCTGATTACTTCAGTGCAGGTGACCAATACCTCAAAAGTGGGCGATGAGGTGATCCGCTATTATAT
>DASRNZ010000075.1:0-21468 GCA_035647155.1 Thiopseudomonas sp. | reverse complement strand
GGCCACTACCGATAAGGCTTGAGTGTTGGACATTGCCGCTGGTGCAGCAAACCCTACGGAAAGCATGGCAAAGGTAAATACTGCAATCAGTGGTGAAAGGTGGTTATGCTCGTCGCTGCGGTAACCACCACTGACTAAAATGCGGCTGATATAACGACCATAAATCCGTAGCGCCCACACCCCAATGCCAGCAAAGGCTAATAGCGCTAGCGGAAATAAGTACTCAACCACTGACCAGAGACCGGGTACCAGTAATGCACCTAAGGCAAAGCAGACGTTAACGGTCATAGCGAAGGTCAGGGGCTGAGTCATCAATTGGACTTCATTGGGCGAGTCGAGCCAGTTAGTCGCATAGTTTTCACTTTTACGCGCAGCGCTTTGTTCGCGCAGGTTCCAGATGACTAAAGTGAAATGCAGTAAGGCCAGCAGCACCATTAAAGTTGTAGCTAAAAATGCCAGTGGACGTACGCCAGTTGGCAGGGCAATAGAACCTTGTAAGGCAGCAGCCAGGTGCTCCCAAGTTGGCATTGGAAAGTCGCCATGAGGGATCATCCACATTAGGTACATAAAAAAAGATACGGATAAACCTCCAGCGCCGAGCGCGGCAAGCCAGTAACTGGGATGCCAAGGTTGTTGCGGGTCACGTTTAAGCATAGGGAATTTCCTTATTGTTCTGCGAGCAATTGATGCGCTGCAGTGCATAACCTTTTTAGCCAGCGGCAGCTTTTAGCAGCTCTCGCTGACCGATTTTTCCTTAGCGTAGATAGCAAAAAGCTCCACCACCGTTACCGATGCTGGAGCTTTGCGTTACTTATAACTACGCTTTAGAGCAACTGAATTATAGTTGCTTGGTGCAGTAGTAGAAGTCAACACACTCATATTCGCCAGACTTCACTCGCTCATCTGCACCAGCGGCAGTTGCAGATGGTGGAACAATTACGCGGTCACCCGGTCTCCAGCCTTCTGGCGTCGCAACGTTGTGCTCATCACTGGTTTGCAATGCATCCAATAGGCGCAAGAACTCGTCAATTAAACGGCCGTTGCTCATTGGGTAATAAACCATGGCGCGTAAAATGCCATTGGGGTCAATGATAAAGGTCGCACGGACTGCTGAAGTATCTGCAGCGCCGGGGTGGATCATGCCGTAAGCACGTGCTACATCCATTTTCAGGTCATCAATAATTGGGAATGGAATTTTAACGCCGAATTTTTCTTCGATGTTACGCATCCAAGCAATGTGCGAGTGGGTGCTATCAATAGATAAACCTAATAACTCACAGTTGCGTTTGTTGAATTCAGGTGCTGCTTTAGCAAAGGCAATAAACTCAGTGGTACACACTGGGGTAAAGTCAGCTGGGTGAGAGAACAACACCAGCCACTTACCTTTATAGTCGTCTAAGCATTTTTCACCGTCTGTAGTGGGTGCTTTAAACTCAGGTGCACGCTCATTTAAACGTGGTAAACCGTAAACAGCAGTATCAGTCGTTTGCATGATATTTCTCCGGGTTGTTTGTTTAACTTGGATATAATATAGCATGCAAAAAAATATAATAAATTATTATATATTAATTGGCTTGATAGTTTTTAACTATCACAAGTTTTTTTCTGATTGGAGTGATTTTTTTGTTTTTGTTTTTGCTTAGGCGAGGCAGGCATTGTAAATAGCGTCTTCTTAAGTTTTGGGAAAGTCACAGTGATGTGCTTTCCCAAAACTTTAAAAGTGGACTCTAAGTGTTATCTCATCACTAAGATCGGCACAGTGCTATTGCTTAGCATCTTCAGGGTATTGCTGCCGATAAAGAACTGGCGTAAACGCGGGCTCGCAAATGCACCCATCACCAACATCTCCACAGCATTGTCTTGTTGATACGCTAACAGCTCCTTGAAAATATCGCCCTCTAGGTAGGTCGCTATCACGTTAAAGCCGCGTTGCTTTAAGCGCTCAGTGGCCTGTGCGAATTTTTCGTGTTGTTCTGGGTGTTTGTTTTTAATGGTGACTAAGTGGCAATCCATACCACTTAATAAATCACTGGTTAAAATATTTTCGAGAGCAGCTTCTGTGGTTTCACGTCCGTCGTAGGCCAGCATAAAGCTGTGTGGCGCGGTGAAATCATGCGGGGTGATCAGCACGGGCGTGTTGATGCGGCGCAGCAGACTTTCGACATGAGTGCCGAGGATGGAGAGCTTTTTATCTGTTTTACTGCCCGAGTGCCCCATAATAATCAGACGAGCAGTGCTTTCCAGTGTTAATAAATTATTAATAAACTCGCCGTGGCGCTGTACCGTTTCAACCTCTGTGCAACCAGCTTGTTGTGCTTTGAGTTCAGCAGTAGCCAATAATTCTTTGCCCAGTTGTAACGCCACTTTAGCGCGCAGTTGATCCAGCGTAGCGATTTCACTGAGCAGCTTAGAACGCGCACCTAAACCAATGGCCCCCGACAAATCCTGACTGTCAGGCAAGTGCTGTTTCTCAATACTGTGTAAAAAAGTTAATGGATTGCCGAGCAGCTGAGCGGCCCAAATTGCTGCGTCTTGTACGCTGGTCGACCAAGTAGATTCATCGATGCAGGCTAAGATTTTTTGCATGGTTTAGTCCTCAGTGCTCATTGCTTAAGGTTGTGGCAGTGTGCGCATCACTGTGCACGCCAAATTTATCAATCACGGTTTTACTGGCTTCATTGATACCAATTAAGCTCACTTGCGCACCCAAACGTTGGTACTTAATCACGATCTGATCTAAAGCAGCCACGGCGGTGATATCCCAGAAGTGCGCGCGGGTTAAATCAATCACAACCTTATCGGCTGCGTAAGAGAAGTCAAACGAGGCAAAGAGTTTCTCAGCAGAGGCGAAAAACACTTGGCCAATCACCTGATAGCGTAATTCAGCTGCACTCGAATCTTGCTTAACAATCATTAAGCGGCTGATTTTATTGACGAAGAACAGCGCCGATAACAGCACGCCGGCCAAGACACCCAGCGCTAAGTTATGGGTATAAAGCACCACGGCAACTGTGGTTAACATAACAATATTGGTTGAAATCGGGTGCTTTTTAAAGTCACGCACCGAACTCCAAGAGAAGGAGCCAATCGACACCATAATCATCACCGCAACCAGCGCAGCCATCGGGATTTGTTTAATCCAATCGCTTAAGAACACCACCATAATCAATAAGAAAAAACCGGCACAAAAAGTCGATAAACGCCCACGGCCACCGGATTTAATATTAATCACTGACTGACCAATCATTGCGCAACCAGCCATACCGCCGAGTAAACCGGCACCAATATTGGCAATACCTTGGCCTTTACACTCTTGGTCGCGATCATGTTTAGTATCGGTCAGCTCATCAATGATATTGGCAGTCATCAAGGACTCCAGTAAACCGACAATAGAGAGCGCCAAGGCGTAGGGCAGAATAATCCATAAGGTTTCGAGATTTAACGGTACATCAGGCCAAAGAAAGATCGGTAAGGTATCTGGCAGTTGGCCCATATCACCGACAGTACGCACGTCTAAGCCCAAATAAACCGAGGCAACGGTGAGGGTGGCAATACAAATCAGCGTGGAAGGTACAGCTTTACCGATTTTTGGAATCAGCGGAAATAGATAAACAATACCCAAGCCCGCAGCGGTCACCGCATAGACATGCCAGGTCACATCAGTCAGTTGCGGCAATTGGGCGATAAAAATTAAAATGGCCAGAGCATTCACAAAGCCGGTCACCACCGACTTGGAGACAAAACGCATCAGTCCACCGAGCTTTAAATAGCCAATGGTGATTTGCAGCACCCCAGTTAACAAAGTCGCGGCGAGTAAATACTCTAGGCCATGTTGTTTAACCAGGGTGACCATTAATAAAGCCATCGCGCCAGTGGCTGCAGAAATCATCCCCGGACGGCCACCGACAAAGGCGATAATCACCGCAATACAAAATGAGGCATATAAGCCGACTTTAGGGTCGACACCGGCAATAATCGAAAACGCAATTGCCTCAGGAATCAGTGCGAGGGCGACCACCAAGCCAGATAAAATGTCACCACGTATATTAAAAAACCATTCTTGTTGCATACTTTTAAGCATAATTTATCCATACCACTGACGGCTCACTGCACTCAGGTTATAAGTCGCACTGAAATGGGTCAGTCTGATTTTCAGTATATAAAGGGCAAAGCTTAGCAAAGGCAAAAGACTGCAGCTAAGTAGTGTGTAACGAGCGCATGACAGTCGGTCAGTTTTACAATAGACGTTCTGCTGCGTTTTCCAGCAGCTTGTATAAAAAGCAGATGTAAGTCTAGCAGCTTAGAAGCTCGATTCAATTTTTGTTCGAGGTTGTGTTGGTGCGGGTGGTGTTGCATGACTCATAGTCTAGTGTGCAAACATGCCTTGTCATCATTTTGTCATGTATAAGCGTTGTAATATGAATGACATATTTCAGCGTGGATGGCAGATATAGCTTATGACCCGTAAAACTGTACTCATTGTGGATGATGAAGCTCCGATTCGGGAGATGATTGCAGTCGCGTTGCACATGGCCGGCTATCAGAGTTTAGAAGCAGAAAACGCACAGATTGCACATGCCTTAGTGGTGGATCATCAGCCGGATATTATTTTGTTGGATTGGATGATGCCTGATGTCAGTGGCATTGAATTGGCGAGGCGTCTAAAGCGTGAGCCGTTCAGTGCAGATATTCCTATTATTATGCTCACTGCGCGCAGTGAAGAAGATAATAAAGTGCAAGGCCTTGAGGCCGGTGCTGATGATTATATAACCAAGCCTTTTTCGCCGCGTGAGTTGATTGCGCGGTTAAAAGCGGTGCTGCGCCGCACGAGCAGTGCAGGTATTGATCAGCCCATTGAGATTGAAGGCTTGTGTTTAGACCCGAGCAGCCACCGTGTTAGCTCCGAAGGTACAGCGTTGGAAATCGGACCCACTGAGTTTCGTTTACTGCAGTTTTTTATGACCCATCCAGAGCGTGCTTACAGTCGCAGTCAGTTACTGGATCAGGTCTGGGGCGGTAATGTGTATATAGAAGAGCGTACAATTGATGTGCACATTCGACGCTTGCGTCTTGCTTTAGGCCCAAAGCATGGGCATCTAGTGCAAACGGTGCGCGGTATGGGTTATCGATTTTCAACGCAAGTGTAAACCACTTAAGGTCTGCAGCTATTTATGAAGCGGTTATTGCGAACAGAGATACTGCGTCTGGTTGGCTGCGTGCTGATTGGAACACTGCTGGGTTATTACTGGGGTCGACCTGCATTGGGTGCGGCCGGTGCATTAGTGCTATTGCTCGGCATGCATATCTGGCAATTACAGCGTTTAGTGCGTTGGCTGCAAGCGCCAGATGATGCGCCGCCTGAAGCTAAGAGGCTGTGGGGTGAAGTGTTTGATGGTATTTATCACTATCAACGCCGGCAGAAAGCCGATCAGCACCAGCTCGCACAGCTGCTTGAACGTATTCAAGACTCTAGTCAAGCGCTGAGCGATGGCGTCGTGATGATTGATCACAAGGGTGATTTAGAGTGGTGGAATCATGCGGCTGAAAAGCTCTTAGGATTATCGCCTAGCAGTGATCGTGGCCAGCCGATTACTTACCTACTGCGCAATCCGCAGTTTGTTGACTATTATGACAGCCAAAACTATCTTGAGCCCTTGGTATTGCCCTCACATTTGGATGAGGAGCGTTTTTTAGAATATCAAATCACTTTGTTTGGCGAGAATGATCGCCTACTGCTGGTGCGTGACTGCAGCAAAATTAAGCGCTTGGAGCGCATGCGCCAAGACTTTATTGCCAATGTCTCACATGAGTTGCGCACGCCGCTGACTGTGCTATCGGGCTATTTAGAAACCTTCAGTGACTATGCTGACGAGCTGCCGGCGCAATGGCAGCGCGGCTTAACCTTAATGACTCAGCAATCCGCGCGTATGGAACATTTGGTGGCTGATCTGCTGGCGCTATCGCGTCTGGAAACCAGTGACTTTAAAGCCGAAATTGAGCCGATCCATATAGCTGAGCTATTGGATGCTATTCGTGTGGATGCATTGGCTTTATCCGATCATCAGCATACTATTTTGATTCATGCCGATATGCAGTTGTACTTGCGCGGTGCAGTCCATGAGTTGCGCAGTGCATTCTCGAATCTGGTGTTTAACGCAGTCAAATACACGCCGCCTGGCAGTAGTATTGAGCTGTGCTGGTATCACGATGAAGAGGGTGCGTATCTTGAGGTTAAAGATAATGGACCGGGGATTGATAGCAAGCACCTCAAGTTTCTCACTCAACGTTTTTACCGTGTGGACGGCAGTCGCTCGAGTCAAACCGGCGGTACAGGCTTAGGGTTGGCGATTGTGAAGCATGTATTGCTACGTCATCAAGGCCGTTTAGAAATCAGTAGCAGTGCAGAGCAGGGCAGTTGCTTTACCTGTTGCTTCGCGCTGAGCCAAACTTTGCTGGGAGAGGCGGTGTAAGCCGTGATCTGCAACGCATGATCGCTTACACCGCAGGTATAACTCACAGGCTTAACCTCTAGTTATTCGCTTGAACCGTACGTCCACGCTGAGCAATAGCGGCTTCGATCTGATCGATATCGGTGTAGCGCACGTCTTGGCCTTCAACTAAATAGATCACATATTCTGCCAAGTTACTGGCGTGATCACCGACGCGTTCTAATGAGCGCAGCACCCACATAATGCTCATCACTTGCGAAATGGCGCGCGGGTCTTCCATCATAAAAGTGATCAAGGCACGCGTGGCAGAGCGGTATTCTAGATCGACATTTTCATCTTCACGCAAGACGGCCAGCGCCTTGGTGCTATCAAAGCGGGCAAAGGCATTGAGGGCATCTTGCACCATCTGCCGCACATGATTGCCCAAGTGGCGCACTTCAATATAACCCCGCGGCGAAGCTCCTTCTTCAGCCAGCTTTAACGTGGCGCGGGCGACTTTGCTGGCCTCATCACCAATGCGCTCTAGATCAGCCGTAGCGCGAATCACCGCCAGCACTAAACGTAAGTCCGAGGCCGCCGGCTGACGGCGCGCGAGGATTTGTGTGCAATATTCATCAATGTCTAATTGCAGTTGATTGACCTGCTGATCTTTGGCGCGCACGTGCGTGGCTAAATCTGTATCGCCATCGAGTAAGGATTGCACTGCATCTTTAACCTGCTGCTCAACCATGCCGCCCATTTCTAGGAGCTGGCTGCGGATTTCTTCCAGCTCTTGGTTAAACTTTTGAGAAATATGCGTGCTGTGACTGTCTTGATTGATTTTCATATAATCTGCCTGCGAATAAGTGCTGATAATAAACAATGATTGTTGGCTTAAATACTCTATTTCAACTGCATATGCATTGCTTATGTAAGAGAGCGGGCCATGCCCGCGATGGCGTCTTGTAGCCAAGCTTGCCTGTGCTATTAACACTTGGTCGCGGGCATGGCCCGCTCCTACCAGAGCTGCACAACGATGCTTAGCCATAACGCCCGGTAATATAGTCTTCGGTTTGTTTGTTGGCTGGATTGGTAAATAAGGTATCAGTGCTATCAAATTCCAGCAGTTGGCCCATGTACATAAACGCGGTGTAGTCGGACACGCGCGCGGCTTGTTGCATATTGTGGGTGACGATCACAATGGTAAAACGATCCTTTAAATCGTTGAGCAACTCTTCGATTTTTAAGGTGGAAATAGGGTCTAAGGCCGATGCCGGTTCATCCAGCAGTAACACTTCCGGTTTGACTGCAATGGTGCGCGCAATCACTAAACGCTGCTGCTGGCCGCCGGACATACCCAAGGCAGACTCATGCAAACGGTCTTTGGTTTCATCCCAGATTGCCGCTGAGCGCAGCGCCCACTCAACTGTTTCATCCAGTAAACGCTTATTTTTAATCCCTTGAATCCGTAAACCATAGGCAACGTTTTCATAAATGGTTTTGGGGAACGGATTGGGCTTTTGGAACACCATACCCACGCGGCGGCGTAAGTCGGCGACATCCACGCCTTTGGCGTAAATATCATGGCCATCAATGGTGACTTCGCCTTCAATGCGTACGCCATCGACTAAATCATTCATGCGATTAAATGAGCGCAGTAAGGTGGATTTACCGCAGCCCGATGGGCCAATAAAGGCGGTAATGCGTTTTTTGGGGATTTGCATGGTGATGCCATTCAGCGCTTTACTGTTGCCGTAGTAGAGGTGCATATCGTTCACCTCAATACAGGGCGTTTCATTGGCTAAGCTCAGTTGCTGCGATTGCCGACCCAGCGCACTGAATTTCATCGCATGTGAAGCGTTTGTGGTCGAGTTCATAAGGGCTGCCTTTCTATAAAATAAACAATCAATTACATATCCAGTGCGCGGTATTTTTCGCGCAGACGGTTACGAATACTGATGGCGGTCAGGTTGAGCACGGCAATCACCACCACCAACATCAATGCTGTGGCGTAGACCAAGGGGCGTGCCGCTTCCACATTGGGGCTTTGAAAACCGACATCATAAATATGGAAACCTAAGTGCATAAACTTACGCTCCAAGTGCAAGAACGGTGCGTTCATATCCAAAGGTAAATTGGGTGCCAGCTTGACCACGCCGACTAACATCAACGGCGCAACTTCACCGGCAGCACGTGCCACAGCAAGGATGACACCGGTCATCATCGCAGGACTGGCCATAGGAATGACGACACGCATCAGCGTTTCAAACTTAGTTGCACCCAGCGCCAGCGAGCCTTCGCGTACGGAACGAGGGATGCGTGATAAGCCTTCTTCGGTAGCCACAATCACCACCGGTAGTGTCAGTAAGGCTAAGGTTAATGACGCCCAGAGTAAGCCCGGCGTACCAAAGGTCGGCGAGGGCAGTGCTGGCGCGTAAAACAGCTGATCTAAATTACCGCCCAAAAAGTAGACAAAGAAGCCTAAACCAAACACGCCATACACAATCGATGGCACACCCGCCAAGTTATTCACAGCAATGCGAATAATCCGCGTGATCGCACCTTGGCTGGCGTACTCACGTAAATACACTGCAGCAATCACCCCGAACGGCGTAACGATCAGCGACATAATCATTACCATCAGTACGGTGCCAAAGATCGCTGGAAAAATACCACCCTCAGTATTGGCTTCACGCGGGTCATCGGAGACAAACTCAACCAGCTTAAGAATATAGTGTTGGATCTTCTCGAGTAGGCTTAGCGAATTGGGCTGGTACAGACGCACAACTTCACTGAAATTGACTTCTTTGTGCTGGCCATCGGCTGTGACTAATACTAAGGAGTCACGCTTAAAAGGCGTATACAACGCCATCAGCTCGGCTTCTTCGGTGGCGTACTCAGCTTGTAATATGGTTTTTTTAGCCTGCAGTTCCGCCATGTTTTGCGGCGTATCATGCCCGCTGAGTTGCAAGCTGCGCTCTTCTAAACGCAATTGCTCCAGCTTATAGTTGATCGCACCAATGGCACCGCTTTCTAAGTTTTTGATTTTCTGATAAATCCCAGTGGCGCGCTCAGTTCTGCGCAGCACCTCATCCCAGAGTTGATTTTCAGTTTGGGTTTGCTCGGCAATCAACTCACCATTTTCTTTGATGCCCATAATGTAGCCATAGAAATTACCCCACTCGCGTCGTTCAAGTGCAACCGCATTTGTTGGGTAATCTAGCTCGCTCAGTTGATGCTCTAATACCCAGCGAAAGTCCGAACCGTAGACTTCGCGGTTACCGACTTTAATCAGTTGGCGATCGAGGATCTCCTGACCCTCAGGGACGGGTAATCCAGCATTACGAATCTGCTCAGCGGTGACTTGCTCACGTTGAACACGCTCGCCAAGTACAGTCATCTGCGCGCCTTGGCTATCGGTAAATTGATATTCTTGTAAACTGGCTGGCCAAAAGTGCACCAAACCACGCGAGGCAATCACACCTAATAAGCCCAGCACCAGCACCACGCTGATGGCTACAGCGCCGGCATTCAGCCACACCCAAGGGCTGCCCGTGGCGACCCATTTTTTTAGCGAAATTTTCATATCTTCAGCTCCTAAATCTGTGCCTGTGCTGTATTACAGCGTGCTGTATTTTTTACGCAGTCGTTGTCGCACCAGATCAGCCAAGGTGTTAACCACGAAGGTAAATAAGAACAGCACCAAGGCTGCCAGAAATAAAATACGGTAATGGCTACTGCCGAGCGCCGACTCGCCCATTTCCACAGCGATATTCGCCGCTAAGGTGCGCATGCCTTCAAAGATATTGGCATTCATAATTGGCGTATTACCGGTGGCCATTAAGACAATCATGGTCTCGCCGACGGCACGACCCATGCCGATCATCACGGCAGAGAAAATCCCTGGGCTGGCGGTGGGTAACACCACTCTGACTAGCGTTTGCCAGGGTGTTGCGCCCAGCGCTAAAGAGCCATGGCTTAATGATTTAGGCACGCCAAATAAGGCGTCTTCGGCAATGGAATAAATGGTTGGAATCACCGCAAAGCCCATAGCAAACCCCACTACCATGGCATTACGTTGGTCAAAATTAATCCCGAGATCATTACTCAGCCAGCTGCGCATATCGCCATTGAACAGCCACAGTTCTATCGGCTGACTTAAGCTAAAGGATAACCACGCCAGTACAATGACTAATGGAATCAAGATCACTACATGCCAGCCATCAGGCACTAAATCACGCACAGGGTCAGGTAGCTGCGCCCAAGCAAAGGCAAAGGTGACGATGCCTAGCGGTAGCAGCAGTAATACAGCAAATACACCGGGCAGATGGGTTTCCATAAAGGGCGCAAGGAATAAACCGGCAAAGAAACCTAAGATGACGGTAGGCAAAGCTTCCATCAGCTCAATGACGGGTTTGATCTTGCGGCGTACAGCAGGGGCCATAAAGTAGGCGGTATACATCGCGCCACATACAGCCAGCGGCACCGATAGCAACATCGCATAAAACGCAGCTTTCAGTGTGCCAAAGGCCAAAGGTGTCAGACTGAATTTCGGCTCAAATTCAGTCGAAGCGGATGACGACTGCCAAGTGTATTGTGGCTCGTTGTAGCCCTCGTACCAGACTTTACCCCAGAGTGATTTCATTGAGGTCTCTGGGTGTGGATTATCAATGGCGTAACGCTGAAACACGCCTTGCGCATCCTGCACTAATAACATCGATGCGCGTGGGGCAAGGGCCGCCAGTAGCGGCTCACCTTGTAGCAGCGGCTGATCAATGGCGGTCTTTTCTGCAGTGGTATTAAAGATACCCACGCGGCCGGTGTTATCAATCGCCACAAAACCTTTGCGACGTTGTTCGGCTTCCAGCACTTGAATCGGCGCATCACCTAATTTTAAGGTGCGGATTTTAGTCAGCTGCTGCTGGTTATGCTCATCGCGCACCATAAAGAACTGAGTGATCTGTCCTTGTGAGTCACCGACAAGTAATGATTGCTGCGCCAGTTGGAAGATCATCTGCGTGACCTCTTGTCCTGGCTCGACTAATGGTACGGTGTGTGAGAGCTGAATATTGTCAAGATTACGCGAGTCATACACATCGAGACGACCACTGTTGCGTAGCGCAAAAATATAATGGTGGTCGGGCGCAATCAGTAAACGCTGATAAGCCGTGCTACTGGGAAAGTCGATGGGCTGCAGAGATTCCTGCACTTCGCCACTGATAAAGTTGGTGCGCTGGCTGAGCAAGGTCATGACAATCTGACCGTCATCGACAAGGCCGGCGAGCAGTATGCCCTCGGGTGATGTTTGCTGAGTAATATACTTAAGCGGCCGTTGCTGAGAGTCCAGCTGCAGCGCTTTGCCGTTAAACAGCTGAGTGACACGGGGTTTGACCCCTAAGCGTTGCCCCTCAGCATCAAATTCAACTTTAAAGGTGGTATCAACGCCGATGGCTTGACCATTGCTCAGGCCGAGCAGCAGCCTGTCATCGCCCGGTGTTTTGACTCTTAAGCTGGTGATCGCCGCATCGTGCAAGGGCAGTTGCTGTTCAGACAGCGGCTGCCCATTGTGTGCATTGATAAAGAGTAACTTACCGTTCTCAGTCAGGAGTGCGGCAATTTCATTCTGCTCTTCAGTGAACAGGGTCAGAATGTTGCTCGAGCGCGCGGGCTCCTGCAATTCAAAGCTGCTTTCGTGTTGAATGCTGGCGCTTTTAAACAGCGGCATCACTTCATAGAATAGATAGAAGAAAATCAGCGTGATCGCGGCAATCACACTTAAACCGCCCAGCGCAATGGCTCGTCGTGCCAGCCGATCTTTCCATGCGCGCAATTTACGACGAGTACGCATGCGCGGGCTGTTCAGCTCTTGCTCTAATAGCGACGATATATCCTGCATTGCCTGACCCTTGAACAAAATGTTAGAGGTACTTTAAGACGTTTGTGTGACAGTTAAATGACAAATAGAAAAAGGGGCCGAAGCCCCTTTTGTAGATCTGTAAATGCAGCGGCTAAAGTTCGAGATCTTTATGCAGTTTTTTAACCACTGTAGCAGGCAAGGGGACATAACCATCGCGATTCACAACTTCCTGACCTTGCTTGGAGAGCATCAGCTTTACAAACTCACGATCGAGCGGTGCTAAGGCTTGGTTAGGGCGTTTGTTAACATACACATAGAGGTAGCGCGAGAGTGGGAAATCACCCGATGCGGCTTGCTCTGGAGTGGCTTCAATAAACGGCTGGCCCGCTTTGGCTGCTAAGGGGACTGCTCGTACGGATGAGGTGCGGTAGCCAATACCAGAATAACCAATGGCATTCAGTGAAGAGGATACCGATTGCACCACTGAAGCAGAACCTGGTTGCTCATTCACGTTATTTTTAAAGTCGCCTTTACACAAAGCGTTGTCTTTAAAGTAACCGTAGGTGCCGGACACTGAGTTGCGGCCATAGAGTTGAATTGGGCGATCAGTCCATGCGTCGGTTAGGCCCAACTCACCCCAGCGGGTGACATCTGCGGCGGTGCTGCAGCGGCGCGTGGAAGAGAAAATAGCGTCCACTTGCTCAATCGTCAGCCCTTCAATGGGGTTATCTTTATGCACGTAGACGGCCAGTGCATCAATCGCAACAGGGACAGCAGTGGGGCGGTAACCGTGACGTTCTTCAAAGGCTTGAATCTCGCTGTCTTTCATCATCCGTGACATCGGGCCCATATTGGCTGTGCCTTCTGATAGTGCCGGCGGTGCTGTAGACGAACCTGCTGCTTGGATCTGAACATTCACATTTGGGTAGTTCTTTTTAAATTCTTGTGCCCAGAGTGTCATCAGGTTCGCCAGTGTGTCGGAACCAATACTGGTCAAGTTGCCTGAAATACCACTGGCACGCTCGTAGTCTGGCAGCGCGGCATCCACTGCTGCGGTCGCAGAAAATGTTGCAAATGCGGTACAAAGACTGATGGCTGTCGCCAGTGCTTTTATTTTCACGGTCATAGATAACTCCGATTGATTCATCCAACTGAACTGGTACATCTGTACCAGCACGGAAGCCTGCGCCATCCGATGGGTTGAATACTAAGCGGGTTAGATGACAGTTTAATGAATGCCAAACAGTCATTTGCTAAATACATAGGGCAACGGCTGCAAGAGAAGGATGATGTTGAGCAGTGCAGTGATGCTTTATGGGTTACTGAGGCATTTCCATTTTCAGTTCAACACGGCGGTTCTGTGCCCGACCTTGCGCTGTCGTATTGGCTGCCAAGGGTTGCGTATCAGCAAAGCCCACGGCCCGTAAGCGATCACTGTTAATGCCATTGGCTTCCAGGTAGCGCACCACACTACCAGCCCTTGAACCAGACAGCTCCCAATTGGACGGATAGCGACCGCGAATCGGTACCGAGTCGGTATGTCCTTCTACCGCGACTTGAAAGCTGTTTTCTCGCAGAACCTTAACTAGCTTTTTAAGCACATCGGCACCGGCTAAACCTAGATCTGCTTGACCTGAGGTGAATAAAATCTCACTTTTAATCCGAAAGCTCACCACTCCAGCGCTGATAATCACATCAATGTCGTCACCCAACTGATCAAGACCTAGGTCGCTGAGACTGCGCTCTGGCGCTTCCTCTATGTCAGTATCGATGCCTAAGGCCGCCAGTTTTTCCTGCACACTGGCGCTCGATTGCATATCGTCTGATGGCTCGTCGCTTGAGCTGCCTGCCACTATCAGTTCAATGCCAAGTTGATGGTTTATAGCTGCGCCTTCACTGTCGGTTGTACTCGCCACGCTCTCTACAGTAGAGCTCAGAACTCCTTTGCCAGCAAAAGACAGCATAACCACCAGTAACACTAAAAGCAGAGTCATCATATCCAGATAAGTCGCAAACCAAGTTTCTTCTTCCTCTTGAGGCGCAGTGCTGTTCTCCAGAGCCAGCCAGGCTTGACCTGGACCGCTGGTTTTATTGCTGATGCGGGCTCGTTTGAGCTCTGCTTCTAAGCGTTTGTTTTGATCGGAGAGCTGACTGATGCGCTGACTGTCTTCATCACTCATTGAGCATTCTCTTATCGGCCATGGCGGTTATTGCCATTGTTAATTTCATCTTGGTGTTGCTCCATAAATGAGTTTAACGTCTCGCGCATCATCGCTGGAGTACGCTTTTGACTCATCATCGATACACCTTGCAACACCATATTCATCAGTACTAAACGATGCTCAGTGCGACGCTCGAGCTTGACTGCGACCGGCTTAAATAACAAATTAGACAGCAAAACCCCATAAAAGGTAGTCATTAGAGCTATGGCCATTTGTTGGCCGATCAGCGTCATATCACCATCACCTAATAAAAACATCAAATTGACTAAGCCCACCAAGGTACCCACCATGCCAAAGGCCGGTGCATAACTGGCCATCACTCGAAACAGCTGTGCTTCGGCATGCTCGCGGGCGCGCATTCTGGACATACGCCACTGCAGTAATTCTAAAATCTCATGCTCTGGCGTCATATCAATAACCAATTGCACACCGGTCTTGAGGAAGGGGTTCGACACCCGCTCCAAGGCGTTTTCCACTGCGCGGATATCGCTGCGCATCCACAGTCGTGAAATATCAATCAGCTCATCTAAATCTTTTTGGCTGTAGAGCTTTTCATTGCGCAATACCGTGCCGATTAAGCCAAAAATACGTACCACTTCGCGTAACGGGTAGCTGATAAAAGTAGCCGCTAAGGTACCCACCAACACAATAAGCAGGCTAGGGATATCAAGAAATAAAGCAGGATCAACTGCCGTATAGAAAATAATCACACCCAGTAAAATAATACTGGCCGCTATACCTATTAGGGTGGAGGGATTCATATAAGCAGACCTAAAACATCACGAATAATTTTGAGAATGGCACGTGCAGGGCACGGAACTGATTTATGGCTGTTTTGATTAAAAACCTACAGGCATAAAAAAACCCTGTTAGCTTTCACTAACAGGGTTTAAATTATCTGGTTGCGGGAGCAGGATTTGAACCTACGACCTTCGGGTTATGAGCCCGACGAGCTACCAAACTGCTCCATCCCGCGCCGATAAGTATACGCATATTTTGCGATGTGTCAAAGTTTAATTTGAAATCAAATACTTAGCGCGAAATATGACGGTGCGGGTTGTGCGTTGCGCTGGGTTTTTACGACTGAACAGTGGCGCAATGGGCAGGGTCAAGGCCAACACGGAAATGCTCAATGTCATTCCTTAGTGATCGGCTGACTCAGGTTTGAGATGGAGCCACTCTCTTGGGCTGATAGATGTATAAGGTGCTCTGCTGTTGTGGTTATGTGTTGTTCTATGAACTTGAGTCAGCATGCCGTCCAGCGATGTTTACTCACTCCCAAAGACTTTAAATTTGTGTTCTCTACTGTTTGGGATAGTTCTATATACTGAAAATATAACTGATGCTTGTGATTCTATTGGAAAAAAATATATGAATTCAAACGACATTCCATCTGGCTTGGTTAACGATGGCAAAATTGACTCAGCGCAAGAACTTTTGCAGCGCAATCAGATTTTAGAAGAAAAGATAGCCGAGCAGGCCAGTCAGCTATCGGAGGCCAATAGCAAGCTTGCTCAAGTCATGGTAGAGCATGAGGAAGTTGAAGATCAGTTGCGTAAACGAGAAGCGATGTTTCGCATGTTGACCGAAAATGCGGTTGATGTGATCTGGAGACTTAACGATGAATATCGCTTCACCTATATCAGTCCGTCGGATGAAAAACAGCGTGGCTATCGAGCGGATGAAGTATTAGGTCGCCGTGTATTTGAAATGTTTGATGAGGACGGTATTGCCGCAATCGTCAAAGCCAGCCAGAAAAGACATGAGGCTGAAAAAATTGGCATGCCGTTAACGGACGTCACATTTGAAGCGCGGCATCGATGTAAAGATGGCACCTGGATATGGGGGGAGGTGCACTACAATCCGGAGTTTGACGCTCAGGGTAAAGTCATTGGCTTCTACGGTATCTCCAGAGAAATGACTGAACGCAAGGAGTTGCAAGAGCAAGTACACCAACTGGCTTTTTATGATCCGCTGACTCAGTTACCCAATCGGCATTTGCTGCACGACCGTTTGAGCCAAGCGATGGCTGCCAGCAAACGTACAGAATGTTATGGCGCACTGATGTTTCTTGATTTAGATAACTTCAAGCCGATTAATGACTCTCACGGGCACATTGCCGGCGATTTATTGCTGATTGAAGTGGCGCGCCGATTAAAACAATGCGTGCGTGAGATTGATACCGTTGCGCGCTTTGGAGGCGATGAGTTTATTGTCGTGCTCAGCGAGTTAAGTGCAGACGAAGCTGAGTCTCATAAGCAGGCGCATACTGTGGCAGAGAGAATTCGTATTGCTCTGGCGGCCGTCTACCAGCTGACTCTCAATCATGATGACAAGCCCAATACATGCATAGAGCACTTATGTACTGCGAGTATTGGGGTCGTATTGTTTCGCGGGCAAGAAGTCGGAATTGATGACCTATTCAAGCAGGCTGATAACTGTATGTATAGGGCGAAAGATGGTGGACGTAATGCTATAAGTTTTTACAATCCAGCAGATCGTCTAAATCCAGACGGTTCTGAGTAGGACGCAAAAAGTTAGCGGTAGTGCAATCATCAGGTATTACGATGGATGCATTGTTGTTAGCTTGTTGGTGGTGTCAAGCAAGCTGGTGGTGTTGCGGGGTTGCAAGAAGTGCAGATACAAAAAAGCCCCAAACAAATAAATGCTTGAGGCTTTAATGATGAATCTGGTTGCGGGAGCAGGATTTGAACCTACGACCTTCGGGTTATGAGCCCGACGAGCTACCAAACTGCTCCATCCCGCGCCGATAAGTATACGCATATTTTGCGATCTGTCAAAACTTATTTGCAAATCAATCGTTTAGGCGTGAATTACGTAGCTTACGACGTTTTTTCCAGCTGTGATTAACCCACCAGCGCCAGTAAAGTGCAGTGCAGCTATAACCCAGAATGGCTAAAATAAAACCCATGGCAATAGAGCCTGCATATAAAGGCTGCCAATGCGTGGTGCTAACTTCTAAAATCCAGCTGATGCTAAATTTTTCAGGAAACTGGATGGTCGGTGTATCAAGCAGCCAAGCCCCGAGCTTATAGTTGGCATAGAACACCGGTGGCATAGTCAGTGGGTTGGTCAACCAAACTAAGCCGACAGAAATAGGCAGGTTGGCACGCAAAGGAATTGCTAAAAATGCTGCAGCAAACATTTGCATCGGTATAGGAATCATGGCCCAAAAAAAACCCACAGCAACTGCGCGGGCCACTGAATGACGGTTCAGGTGCCATAAATTAGGATCATGAATAAGACTGCCCAAAAAACGTAACGATGGATTTTTTTTTAGTTTTTCTGGGTCAGGCATATAACGTTTAAAAAATTGACGTGGCATGAATTTTCTCTGACATGCTAAAGCTCGTCTATTATGCATCTTATTCGTGCGGGTTGTTGTCGCAGGGCGTGACAAAAGTAGTAGAAAGCATGGTATTGGTGCGAATATGTGTTTGCAAATGCTACAGGGAGGTAGCGGTATGCGTTTATCTGCGCTTGCGTTTATTGTTGGGATGCTGTTTTTGCGCTGGTTGCCGTGGCTGCCAAATACATTTTGGCTGGTGTTTATAGCGGTTATTGCTCTGGCACTTGTGCACAGTCGTTTTTATCTCTTGAGTTTGGCGCTGCTTGGGTTGTGCTGGGCTTGTGTCAGTGCACAGTGGGCTCTGGATGATCAGCTAGCGCAGGAATTGGACGGGCGCACACTGTGGATTGAAGGCACAGTGGTGGGTTTGCCGGAGTGGCCGCAGGTTAAAGGGCAGCCGCCGACCGTGCGCTTTGAGTTGCATGATAATGTCTCGCGGCGTGCAGTGTTGCCTCAGCGTATGCGTTTATCGTGGCGGGCACCACCTGAGCAGATTAAAGCAGGGGAGCGCTGGCGCTTGGCGGTCCGTTTAAAGCGTCCTGATGGTTCGCTTAATCCGCATGGATTTGACTACCAAGCCTGGCTGTTTGCTAAGCGGCTTGGCGCTACTGGCTCCGTTAAAGCAGGGCAACGACTGGCTGTAGGGCAGGGATTACATCATTGGCGTGAAATGATTCGAGAGCGTCTGCAGCGTTATGCGCCAGAGCAGATGCAAGGTGTAATGGCAGCCTTGGTGCTGGGAGATGGTTCTGGTTTAAATACAGAGCAATGGCAAACCCTACAAGCCACCGGCACTGTGCATTTAATGGTGATTTCTGGACAGCATATTAGCCTGATGGCGGCCATGGCTTATGCTGCTGTGGTCTGGCTGATGCGTCTAGGTTGGTGGCCGCAACGCGTGCCTTGGTTGCCTTTTGCCTGTGGGTTATCGATGTTGGCGGCGCTGACCTATGGTGCTTTTGCTGGGTTTGCCGTACCGGTGCAGCGTGCGTGCATTATGGTGATGGTGGCGTTGTTATGGCGTTGGCGCTTTCAACACCTGAGTGCGTGGACAGCGTTTTTAGCAGCTTTAATTCTAGTGTTAGTGCATGAACCTTTGGTGGTGTTGCAGGCTGGTTTTTGGTTGTCATTTACGGCAGTGGGTGCGCTGGTATTAGCGTTTTCAGCGCGCTTAGGTCGCTGGCGCTGGTGGCATGTTATGGGGCGCACGCAGTGGATTGCTGCCATTGGTTTAGCGCCGTTTCTATTAGCTTTGAGTTTGCCTGTCAGCATTATGGGGCCTGTAGCCAATATCTTTGCCGTGCCTTGGCTGAGTTTAGTGGCTTTACCATTGACGCTATTGGGTGCTGCGTTATTGCCGTGGCCGAGTGTCGCCAGTGTTGTTTTAGAGTGGGCGGCTGGGTGCTTGGGCATCATGTTTACTGCGCTGGAATGGTTTGCCCAAGGTTGGCCTGCTTGGCAAGGCAGTGCGGTGACATCGATAGCCTTAGTCTTAGCATTATTGGGTGTGCTGTGTTTTTTACTGCCGCGGCCACTGCTGCCTTTATCTGCAGGGTTAGTGTTATGGCTGCCATTGCTGTATCCGAGTCAAGAACCTGTGGCTGTGGGGCAGGCGCAGGTATGGGTGCTGGATATTGGCCAAGGGCAAGCAGTGTGGGTTAAAACTGCAGAGCACAGCTTAATGTACGATGCCGGCCCTTTTATCAGCGGTTTTGATGCCGGTGAGCGGATTGTTGTGCCAGTTTTACGTGGCTTTGCGCAAAAGCATTTAGATGAATTATTGATTTCCCATGCGGATGCCGACCATGCCGGTGGGGCGCAGGCGATTCTTGATGCATTGCAAGTGGATCGAGTTGTCAGCGGTCAGCCGACTGAACATCCAGCACATTTTAATGCACAAGCCTGTCAGCAAGAGCAGTGGCAGTGGGATGGTGTGCGATTTTGGCGTTGGCATTGGCAGCATGCCAGGGACAGTAATCAAAAATCTTGTGTGCTACTGATTGATGCGCAAGGAGAGCGCTTGCTGTTAACCGGAGATTTAGATGCGGCAGGTGAGGCCGCGCTATTGGCGGATTGGCCTTGGCTGAAAGCGGAATGGTTAGTGGCTGGGCACCATGGCAGTCGTACCTCAAGCTCACGACGTTTTGTTCAGGCTATTGAGCCGCAATACGCTTTGATTTCGCGGGGTAAGCACAACAGTTATGGGCATCCGCACCCGCAAGTTCTGGCAACTTTGCAGCGTCAGCAGGTGGGTATTTATGATACGGCGATTGATAAAGCCATCTTAGTAAATTTAGGCGCCTACCAGCCACCTTGGACAATGGCTATGCAATCGCGCTTTTGGCGACAACAATGAGCATCATAGCCTTCGGTGTAGCTGCTGGCCTGTGCTAAAGTAAGCGCAATTTATTGCTGGAGTTATCACCGTGTGGGAGCTGATCAAATCAGGTGGCTGGATTATGCTACCTATTGTTGCCTGTTCAATTATTGCAGTTGCCATTGTCGCTGAGCGTTTATGGACCTTGCGTGCCTCACGAGTCAGCCCGCCGCATCTATTGGGTCAGGTGTGGCGCTGGGTGCAAGCTGAGCAAATGGACAGTAATAAATTTAATGAATTGCGTGCCGGTTCACCTTTAGGGCAGATTTTAGCAACAGGCTTGGCCAACTCACGCTATGGCCGCGAGATGATGAAAGAAAGTATTCAAGAAGCCGGCGTTAAGGTGGTCAATGAGCTGGAGCGCTATTTAACGCCACTGGGCACCATTGCTGCGATTACTCCATTGCTGGGTTTGCTCGGTACTGTTTTGGGTATGATTGAGATTTTTGGCGCATTTATGGGCTCAGGTATGGCTAATGCGCCACAACTGGCTGCCGGTATTGCCACCGCTTTGGTCACCACGGCTGCGGGATTGTTTGTGGCTATTCCTGCGGTGTTTTTCCACCGTTTTTTACAGCGGCGCGTGGATGAATTAGTGGTGAATATGGAGCAAGAGGCCATTAAACTGGTTGAAGCCGTGCAGGGTGATCGTGAGGTTGAGTTGAGTGGGGAGCAGGCGTGAAATTCCCTCGTAAACCCCGCGAACCGGTAGATATCAACTTAGCACCACTGATTGATGTGGTGTTTATTTTGCTGTTGTTTTTTGTGGTGACGACAACCTTTACCCGCGAGACTCAGCTGAAAGTTGATTTGCCAGAGGCCGTCAGTGGTCAGCCAGTGGAAACTGAAATCAAAACACCGCTGGAAATATTAATCGGTGTTGATGGTTCTTTTGCCTTAAACGGTAAAGCCTTAGCTAATAATGATCTGGCCAGCTTAATGGAGGCGTTGCGCGTTGAGTCCGCTGGTGATCAAAGTTTGCCGGTTGTGCTCAGCGCTGACGGTCAAACGCCACATCAGGCCGTGGTCACTGCCATGGATGCAGCATCCAAGTTGGGCTTTGCTCATTTGCGCATTACTACAGTTGAGGCGCAGGAAAAATAGTGAAGCTCGGTGAGCGTTTGCAGCAGGCTTGGTATCAAGGGCATCCAGCCTTGTCTTTACTCTGGCCATTGGAGCAACTGTATTGCGCTATTGTAAAGCGTAAACGTGCG
>DASRNZ010000074.1:0-2472 GCA_035647155.1 Thiopseudomonas sp. | reverse complement strand
TCCATTTGCTGCCGCGCTTTATGTTGTAAGACAAAGACCACACCGTCCGAACACCAATGCGCAACTCTAGGCCGCCAGTTATGTCGCAGGTGAACACTGTCCTGATACCGGTGAACTGCTCAGGATCTTTACGGCGCTCTTTTAAGTGATCTTCAATTACCTTGGTCGCAGTCTCAGCGCTGCTTGCTTTACCTGTCGAAAATACCAATCTCAGGTCTTTCATTTTATATGCCTCATAGCTGTTTGCTGGCGCTGGGTACTAACTGGGTACTAAATGGGTACTAAATCCCTAGTAATACGCGCTGTTACGCTATGATACATATAAATGGCTACAACTCAATGAATACGCGGCCTTGAGCATGGTTTTAGGTGCTATAGATCAACTCACAATTACATCGTTTTACACCTAAACACGCGCATGGGGTGCAAGGGGTCGAGTGTTCGAATCACTCCGTCCCGACCATATAAATCAATGACTTAGGCCACTTTTCAAAGGTGGCCTTTTTCATTTCTGGGGGTTGGGTACTAAATGGGTACTAAATCTTTTTTAGTTTAAGCAATCCGACCGGCGGCATCAGTGACGCGGCAAGCACTCGCTCAAGTCACTAAGCCACTGCTGGTAGAATGCTTGGTCTATATCGCCATCATCCAATGGATTGCAGCGATCAGGTACGCCTGCCAGCTTCAGCACCGCGTTGTAATCAAACCCATGCGCATTGCACAAGTCATGCAGCACTTTGCTATGGGCAAGCTGGCGCGCTAAGCACTGCTGTAGCTGTTTATGCGTAGAATCAAAGGCATCACTAGGCTGGTCATCAGCAGCGCTTGTAAGGCTCTGTAGACGGCTCAATGTAGACGCATATAAAAAACACTGCCGCCAATACTCCACTGACCAAACCAGCACGACACTGTGGAACGCATCGCGCCATTCGGTATACGCCGCATCAATACAGCGATACTCACGCCATGCCACCGCTGATCTGATCTTGTCCACTTCATCAGCGTCTAGGTTAGCCATGCTTTGCAGTGTAAGTGCAGCTAGTTGCTTGGGTGTTAAGCCTTCATATAATTTAACGCTGCGCTTTGTAAGTGGTTTCATTTTTCATCTCCTGCAATTGCTCAAGTTGAGCGAGGCGTTTTTCTAGCTCGGTGGTTTCAACAATCTTGAGAACATCAGCCAAGGCGCCCAATAACTCCTGAGCGGTACTTGTGGATATTGCGCCAGCACCTGCAAACTGTATTAGCTGGCGCGCCATGTCCGCGCTAGTGCCCTGCAAAGGCTCAGGTAATACTACGGCCTCACTCTGTGGCTTAAGCGCCGGTACAAGTCGATTAGCGAGCATAGCCATTGCTTGGGTATCGCCATCCCTAGCTTGAGTTGCTACAGCTAACCAAAAGCCTTTTTCACCACCGTCAAAGGTCTCTGCCAATGCTTCCCTGACCAGCGTGCGCTTGTTTTTACTACCAGCAGGCCTGCCAACTGGGTTGCTCAGTATTTGAGCCGGTTGTTTATTGTTCATCAGCTCACCAAATTAAATAAAATAGCATCAGCGTGTTCGTCGTCTTTGCGCTCGTCGTCGATAATGTATTGCAGCACAGCGGTAGCCTCATCACGACTGCGAGGCCGTATCTCAGCCATTAGTTCGAATACAAAATACCCTCGCTCATAGCATTCTTGAGCTGGCTCACCGGCATCAGCGGCTTGTTTGAGCCAATACAGTTCATCCCAAAAGCTAAGCTCATGCAGGCAATCTGCCAGGGTATGCGGCATCAGCTCAGAGTGCTGTTTAAACCTGTCTGCAATACCTGATCTGTCGCTGTCCAACAATCTAACACTCACGCCATCCAGCACACGGATAGCCCACCTTTCGGCCTCGGTCATTAAATCAGGATCATTACCAAACCTCGCTGCCGCCTCACTCTTACGCAATGCCGTTGCTTTGGATCTCTTCACATGGTCTTCAATGTCTGCAAAATTGAATGATGCAAAGGTCGAGAACATATTGCCGTTACTGTGTTTGATTAAGTGGTCGGTATAGCGCTTCTCAATCTCAGCCAATGGCGTTTTAATGTTAGCCACTGCTGTTAGTGCTTTGTCGATTGCCAGCGGGTCGCCGGTAGCAATGACTTCCCTAAGCCATAGCACCGCATCAATTTCCTTATCACCCGTGACGGTGCGCTGTGACGGCATCACAAAGGCTGCTAGATGGGTGCTGGCGCTGTGTTTGATTGCAGGCAAGGTAAACATCAGCCGATGCTTTGGGTTGTCCGACAACGCACCAGACCGCCTGACGATAGTGCGCACCGTGCCAAGTGCCAGACCGGTGATTGCAGCCACCTCGTTATAAGAATGTTTGCGCTTCAATTCCAGCACTTGGGCGCGCTGTTGGTCTGTGATTGTTTTTGGTCGTGCCATGACTCAAACCCGCCTAAATATAATAGTTACATTATAACATAGTTTGAATATAGGGT
>DASRNZ010000073.1:0-5545 GCA_035647155.1 Thiopseudomonas sp. | reverse complement strand
TAGGCACGATCCAGACGGGAGAAAATGAGCGCTGAGTCCGCCTTACAGCATGGGTCGGTTCTGACATTATAGGTGTTCCTTGGATGAAGAATGGGGCAGTTGTACTGATGTCGCGGTGATCGAGTCAGTGGTGCTGGCGTTTGTTTGCCAAATGTGGCGCGGGTCAAACATCATCGCCGACAACATGGTTAAGATCACCACTGAGGTAAAGGCCAGTGCAGCTGGGCCGGGAGCGATTGATATTAAGTCGCCACTATGGATCAGTGCCACTAAAATCGCCACTACAAACACGTCGACCATCGACCAGCGACCAATAAACTCGGTGATACGATATAAGCGATTACGGGTTAAGCGGCTCATGGGCTGTTGCTGCTGGCGCTGCACGACAAAACATAGCCACAATAAAGACAGCATTTTCCCGACGGGCACAACGATACTGGCAATCAGGATCACTAAGGCAATCGGCCAATCACCACTTTGAAAAAACATCAGCACGCCGCCTAAAATCGTTGCGGGTTCTGTGCTGCCTAACGAGGTGGTGATCATAATAGGATATAAGTTGGCCGGTATATACATCAGCATAGCGGCCCCGAGTAAGGCCAGCGTGGTTTGCGTATTGACGCCCTGATAAGGGTGCAATGGTTCGTTACAGCGCTCACAACGCTCGCCGGCAGTTATTGAGTTAACCAAACCACAAGTATTACAACCGGTCAGCCCTTGCGGGGCGGCGGCTTGACCTAATAAGCCGCCTGTTGGCGCCATGGGCTTAGAGTCGAGTGCTTGCCATAACCAATCACGGTCGACAGATTGCGTGGTGAATAATAACAACAGCGCATAGGCGCATACTGTCCAAAAAGATAAGCCCAGTTCAACCTCAGCCATACCCACAATCTTTATCGCACTGACGAGTGTGCCGATGACAAAAACATCGGCCATCATCCAAGGAGTGACATGCTTTAAGGTGCGTGCGAGCAGTGGGCTTTTCGGTAAGGGCTGGCCGCGGATAATGCCGATACACAGCCAGCTCAGTGCGATTAAGTACAGCAGCGGCAAAATAAGCACGGTGAGCAAGATAATCAAAGCCACTAAAAATTGATTAAAGCCAATCAAGGACGAGACCGTCTCGCTGAGCTCAATGCCATTGCCAACCCCTTGCAGACTAAAGCCCAGAAAAGGAAACGAAAGCGACAGCCCCAGCATCATCAGCGTAGCGATGGCCAAGGCGAGGCTGCGCTCAGCGGCACTGGCCTGACGGCGCACCAAGGTGTGATTGCAACGCGGACAGTTGGCTTTCTCACCCGTCTTCAGCGGGGGCAGGGCCAGCAACAAGTCGCATTCGTGACACACTCTGAGTCGGCGTCGCGAGACGTGACTGGAATCAGCCGCTTGTGCAGGGCAGGCAGGCATCTCTGCGGTGGACTCTTGTGTGAGCAATGGGCTAGTCAATAGTGCGTTTCCAGAATATGGGCAGTGAGCAAGACGTATTAGAAGAAGTCATTCTGCACGTTATTTGCGTGGATGTTTACACTGCGCGCATTATCCTGTGTTTTATAATCAGTACCATAGGATTATTGAGCCACTGCGGCAACAGGTGGTTAGGCATCGAAAACTATGCCCCGGTTCATATGGAAAGCGTATATGACAGCCTGCAAGCATGCATCCCAGTAAAAGCCATAGAAAATAAGCTGAGGGTGGCGAAGACGGGCTGTTGCTTGTACCCTTCTGCTCAATGTGACTTTAGTTCAGTCATTACGTAGGTATATTTAGCTACGGTCAGCACAGCGCAACAGTCCAATTTTCGCAGTGCGAACGACCGTCTGATGCACGAGGATCATATGGACGACTCGGATAAACCCGACGCAAATAAAGAACAACTTAAGCATAATTCCTTCCTTGCAGTTCTTGATTCAATCGATCAGGGCCTCGGCTGGTTTGAGCGCACTATTATTGCCAGCAGCGTGCTTTTGATGGCATTACTGATGAGTGCCCACGTCGTAGGTAACCTTCTTTTCAATCGTGGTATTCCAGGTACCTACGAAATTACCGAAATGCTGATTGTGATTATCACCTTTGTAGGCGTGGGGTATGCCGCTCGGCATGCACGACATATCCGTATGTCGGCCTTATATGACATCCTCAATGACCGCTGGCGTAAAGTTTTGCTGATCATCATCAGTGTCGGTACCGCTACTCTGATGTTTTACTTCGCTTACAAGTCGGCACAATACGATCTTGCTCTTTATACCCGCGGGCGTACCAGTTCTGCACTACATATCCCGATGTGGGTCGTCAATTTAGCCTTGCCCGTCGGCTTTACTTTGGCTGGTATTCAGTACGTTTTAACCGCTATACGCAACCTGTTCAGTACTGATGTTTATCGTTCCTTTCGTGAAAAAGAAGAGTATGCAGATATACCACTAGACAACAGTGGCGAGCATATATGCGCAAAGGGCCCATCGGTCCATAACACAACCCATACAACCGACTGAACCGGAGCGGAAAATGCTAACGCTATTGCTTGTAACCATGATCGTGCTGCTTTTGCTTGGGTTTCCGATGATGGTGCCCTTGGCCGTTGGGACACTCTTTATGATGTTCACGGACATGACCTTTTTTGGCCCTGATCAAGCGGTCAGCTGGATGGTCAATGGAGTGGGGAGTTGGGTGCTGGCTGCTGTACCTATGTTTATTTTTGCTGCCGATATTCTAACCAAGGGCCATACGGCTAACCGGCTGCTCGATTTGGTGGATTCTTTTACCCGTCATGTTCGTGGTGGGCTGCCGATTACCACAGCTATTTCTTGTGCTTTGTTTGGTGCCGTTTCAGGATCAACTCAAGCCACAGTCGTCGCCATGGGTGGGCCGATGCGTCCGCGCCTGTTGGCCAAGGGCTATCCCGACTCCTTTACCCTGGCGCTGATTATTAACGCCAGTGATGTTGCGTTACTGATTCCTCCAAGCATCGGTTTTATTATTTACGGCGTGGTGATGAAAGCTTCGATCGGCGATCTGTTTCTGGCAGGGATTTTGCCGGGATTGATGATTATGCTGATGTTTTCTGCCTATTGTTATTTATGGGCGCGCATTAAAGGTATGGGCACAGACCCGAAAGCTTCGTGGTCAGAACGTTTTAGAGCATTGCGCAAAGCTATTTTACCGATGGGTTTTCCGGTCATTGTGGTGGGCGGGATCTACGGCGGTTATTTCAGTGCAGTGGAGGCTTCAGCCGTTGCCGTCGCCTACGCGCTGCTACTGGAAGTGGTGATCTACAGAAAAGTCTCCATCCGTGATCTAGGTGGCTTGGCACTATCGACTGGCATGATTACCGCAGTGGTGTTCATTTTAGTGGCTATCGGTGCGGCATTTTCTCAAGCGCTGGGCACTGCAGGTATTCCGGAGCAACTCCTTGGTCCCACTATCGAGCGCGTAGGCGATAACCAAACCCTAGCGCTATTGCTGATCGCCATAGCCTTCTTTATCGGCTGTATGTTTGTCGATCCCATTGTGGTCATTCTTATTTTGGTGCCGATTTTTAAACCGCTGATTCAGTCTACGGGTCTGGACCCGATTCACGTGGGTGTCATTATTACTTTACAAGCTGCTATCGGCTCGGCAACGCCACCTTTTGGTTGCGATATATTTACCGCTATTGCGGTGTTTCGCCGGCCTTATATGGACGTTATTCGCGGTACACCGCCCTTTGTCTTTATCTTGCTACTGGCCACGGTGATTCTGATTATGTTTCCGCAGATCTCCCTGTTTCTACCGTCGTTGGGCGGTCAGTAAAGGGCTGCTAAACAGCCATAAAAAAGCCGACGGCACTGCTTATTATCAGTCAGGTCCGTCGGCTTTAGGTTGAGGCATAGGTACTGAGGTGGTGCCTATGCTGTCAGCTTGATATTAGGAGTCGGACTTGCCGTACTCGCGTAATAAGATTTCCAGTGACTGCTTACCACGCTCGCCCACCTCATCAATAAAGGTTTGACGTACTGGCTCAGCCAGCTTGCGGAATGCATCCTGTTGCTCTTCGTTGAGTTCGATAATATTGATATCACTCTTCGATTTGATGATGTCTAAACGCTCTTCGTTAAACTTGCTCTGGATATCGTGACCGGTTTGTACCAGTTGGTTGGTCACATCCCTAATCATTGTTTTTTCTTTATCTGAAAGATCTTCATACCAATCTAGGTTGCCCATCAGTGTGGCGACAAACTGCGCTTGGCCTGCGAAGATCATATTTTTCTGCACTTCGTAGAACCCCATTTCTTCATGGGCAAACACCGGCTGAATATTACCTTTAGCCTGTCCTTGCTGCAGCGCACTGTACAGCTCGCCGTAAGCAATGGTGATTGGCGATGCGCCGTAGGCATTATAGGTCGAACGCAAAAGACTGTTATCCATGACTCGGATAGCTAGGTTCTTCATATCAGCGGGGGTTTCGATCGCTTTGTTTGAAGTCCACACCTGATAGCCCTCGGCTAATTCAGCCAGCGGGACTAGACCGCGTTGGCGGAACGATTGCTGCCATGGCTCGCTGTCAATAAATTCTGGCGAGTTGAGTACTTTGACCGCCGCAAGCTGATCTGTAGGCATCACAAAGTTCAGGCTGAGTAACTGGCTCTCAGGTACTGTGCCGCCTAAAGCGCCGGAACCAAAGCCGACTTGAATAGCACCGCCTTGGACAGCATCGTAAAGCTCTGAATAGCTTGAGCCCCACTTACCATAGGGCAGCAGTTGTACGGTGATATCACCGCTACTTTTTTCTTCTATGAGTTCCTTGAACGCTTCTGCATATTTTGCTTGGACACTGCCCTCGATTTCTTCGAGGCCAAATCGCCAAGTGTCGGCGGATACAGCGCTTGTTGCAGTGGCAAGACCAAAGACTGCAGCAGCGCACAGTGTTTTATAGAAGTTCATAATTTCTCCTTCAGAAATACTCAATTTGCTATTTTTTAGTATGGAGCGTGTTTGGATATTTCCCAGCTTTATGCAGGGTTCCTGTTGGCAGCTCTTAGTGGTGTCAGTATCGTCCTGTGGTTATATGTGCATCCACTCTGATGAGTGGGGCGCCGTTGGGTAAAGTTGGCTTGATTGACCTATACAACTTAAAACCTAGCGTAACCATGGCAAACATATCTATTGATGGCAAGAAAATCACAATGATATAAGATCATGCATGATTTCCACACACAACAGAGATCAATGATATCAACAACTCTGAGCCACTGATCTCGATTCAACTGCGAAAAATATCTATGACTTCCTCACTGCATCGTTTGTACTCTTTTCGTCGCTGTCCCTATGCTATGCGCGCTCGCCTCGGTCTGTTGTTTGCCGAGTTACAGGTGGAGTTGCGGGAGATTGTTCTGAGAAATAAACCGGCGCAGATGCTTGCGATGAGCCCGAAAGGCACCGTGCCGGTTTTACAGCTTTGTGATGGTACTGTGATTGAAGAGAGTCGAGAAATCATGGTGTGGGCGCTTGAGCAGCACGATCCGCAAGGGCTGTTGGATGCACAGGTACTGCAGCAAGCCAATGCTCTGAT
>DASRNZ010000072.1:0-21024 GCA_035647155.1 Thiopseudomonas sp. | reverse complement strand
CATCTGTATAGCTTATGTATAAATAATATATAGCAAATTCACGCAAGGTGTAAGAAAAAATGTTCGATCCTCGAAAACGTTACAAAGTGGCAGTGATTGGTAGTGGTATCAGCGGCCTGAGCAGCGCTTGGTTTCTCAGCCAAAAACATGACGTCACCTTATTCGAGAAAAATCCGACTTTGGGTGGTCATACCAATACGCTCGATGTCACTTTGCCCAATGGCGATAAAACCCCTGTAGATACAGGGTTTATTGTTTATAACGAGCCGAACTATCCATTGCTCAAAGCGATGTTTAAGCATTTGGAAGTGGCCACGCACCCAACTGATATGAGCTTTGCGGTATCGATTGATCAGGGCCGTTTGGAGTATGCGGGTAATAATCTCAACACCTTGTTCGCTCAGCGTAAGAACCTGTTTTCACCGCGTCACTGGCGCATGATTGCTGATATCTTGCGTTTTAATACATTAGCTAAGAGCGATCTTGTACAAGGTTTGCCGCAGGAGCTTACTCTAGGGGATTACCTGAGCAAGAATGGTTTTGGCCAAGCCATGCAGCACGATTATTTATTGCCAATGGCTGCAGCGATTTGGTCATGCCCAACCGATACCATGCTGAAGTTTCCTGCACAAAGTTTTTTACAGTTTTTTGCTAATCACGGTTTGCTCAATGTGAATGAACGACCGCAATGGCGCACGGTGATTAACGGTGCGCGTACTTATTTAGACAAAATCATCGCACTGAAAACCTTTGCGGTATGTCAACAGGGCGTGACCGATATAACCGTAGGGAATCGCCCTGAGCATACGGTGGTTTTACGTACCGCGGATGGCCAAAGCCATATGTTTGATCAGGTGGTTTTTGCCTGTCATGCCGATGAAGCTCACGCCTTATTGAAGGAGCCCTGCTTTGATTTATTGAAAAGCTTTACCTATCAATACAATCAAGCCTGGCTGCATACCGACCCCGCACAAATGCCGGGTAAAAAGCTGGCATGGGCGTCATGGAACTATCTCAGTGGCTTGGCTTATCAATCTAAGCGTGCAGTGGCTGTGACCTATTGGATGAATGAGTTACAACCACTCAATACGCAAGAAAATGTGTTCGTCACGCTCAATCCTATTGTTGAGCCGCGTGCTGAGCATGTATTGAGAGTCATTGATTATCAGCATCCAGTTTTTGACACCAAGGCCATACAAGCGCAAGCCCATTTACCCGGTATTCAGGGCTTAAAAAACTGTTGGTTTGCTGGTGCTTACGGTGGCTACGGTTTCCATGAAGATGGTTTGGCCAGTGCTGCACGTGTAGCCAAACTCTGGCAAATAGCTTTGCCGTGGGAGGCGTAATGAGCTCTGCACTCTATGCCAGTCAGGTCGCGCATGCGCGTCAGCAGCCGGTGGAGTATCGGTTTGCCTATCGCACTTTCAGCATTAAGGTCGACTTGGACTGCATAGAGCAAGAAGCCCAAAAGCTGCGCTGGTTAAGCCTGAATAGCTTCAACCTGGTCAGTTTGAATTACAAAGATCATGGTCCGCGTGATGGCACGCCGTGGCGCCAGTGGGCGGATGACTTTCTAGCTCAGTACGGTGTTGAGCGTCCAGCGCGTGTGGAGTTGGTGTGTTACCCGAGAATTTTGGGTTACAGCTTTAATCCTCTGTCGATGTGGTACGCCTACGATGCGGATCAGCAGCTGATTGCCATTATTGCTGAAGTGAGTAACACCTTTGGTCAGTGGCATCACTATGTACTGAAAGTTACTGAGCCGGTTGGTAAAAGCATTCAAGCGCAAGCTGAGAAGATTTTTCATGTCTCGCCTTTTATTGATATGGACGCTCGTTATCACTTTCGTTTAGGGCTGCCAGCGCAGAAATTATTTACCAGTATTCGTGAGACGCGCCAAGGCGTGGAATTTTTTAGCGCCAGTGAAGCAGGGCAAGTACTGGAATTAACCGATAGACACTTGCTTAAACAAGTGGGTTTTGCACCAGTGAGTATGCTCAAAGTGATTGGCTTGATTCATTGGTGGGCGTTAAAGATTTTTATCAAAGGCGGAAAGTTTCACCGTACGCCTAAGCATTTAGAAGCTATTCAATACAGTCATTCTGAGATGGAGTTATGTTAATGCGTACACACACCTGGTTGCAGGGCTTATCCCAGGCGCCGAAGTTAGCGACTTTGTTTCTGAAGTACTTACCCTTTGAACGCATTAAGTATGGTTCATTAACGGTCCGTATTGGTGAACAAGAGCGTCGCTTTACTGGTAATAAAGCAGGCGCTCATGCACAGCTGATTATTAAAAACCCTATCAAGTTTATGTGGTTGTTTAGTAGTCAAGGTGAGTTGGGTTTTGCTAAAGCCTATGCAGACCAATTAATCGATACGCCTTGTCTTTATACCTTACTGCGCTTAGGTGCAGCCAATGAGCAGGCGTTGAGTGATACGCGTTTGGGCCACAACTGGTTTTATCAGCGCTTTTTAAAACGTCACCGTGCGAATCACAACTCGATTGAAAATAGCCGTGAAAATATCAGTGCGCACTATGATTTAGGTAATAGTTTTTATCAGCTGTGGCTGGATAAAACCATGAGCTACTCCAGCGCTTTATTTACTGAGCGTGAGCAATCGATGGAGCAGGCGCAAGCTAATAAATACCAGCGCATTTTAGATGAGTTGGACTGGCAAGCGGGCGATCATATTCTGGAAATTGGTTGTGGTTGGGGTGGCTTTGCTGAGCGTGCGGCTGAGCAAGGCTGCAATGTCACAGGTATTACCTTATCGACTGAGCAACTTGAGTTTGCTAATCAGCGTATGCAGCGCCAAGATTTAGCTGAGCGGGCGCAGTTGCAGCTGATGGATTACCGTCATCAGCAAGGTCAGTTTGATCATATTGTCAGTATTGAAATGTTTGAAGCAGTGGGTAAAGAGTATTGGCATGATTATTTTACTCAGCTGAAAAGATTGCTTAAGGAGGGTGGTAAAGCGGTTTTGCAAGTTATCACTATCGAAGATCTACGTGCTGAGCGTTATCAAGATGACGTGGATTTTATTCAGATGTTTATTTTCCCTGGCGGTCTGTTGCCCTCTAAGCAGCAGTTGCATGCGCTGGCGCAAGAGCACGGTTTTAAAGTGACCAATGAACTGGCTTTTGGCCAAGACTATGCACGTACTTTGCAACTGTGGCAGCAGACCTTTAATACTCAATCTGAGCAATTACTCGAGCTAGGTTACGACCAACGCTTTCAGCGTATCTGGCGCTATTACTTGGATTATTGCCGTGTGGGCTTTGAAACTCAGTCCACAGATGTTGTGCAACTGACACTGGAGCACGCATGATAACTTTTCGTGAGTTTTTATTAGTTGTGTGCACTGCGCTGGTGTTAGCTGGTTGCAGCTCACCTAAAGTACAAGATTATGCGCAGACTGACCCTAAGCTGGATTTGTTCACTTATTTTTCCGGTAAAACCCAAGCCTATGGCCAGTTTCAAGACCGTGCTGGCGCAGTCAAACGCCGTTTTACGGTGGATATTAGCGGCACGATTGAGGGTGATGTCCTTACTCTCGATGAGCGCTTTGTCTATGACGACGGTGAAAAAGAACAGCGCGTTTGGCTGATTAAGCGCCTAGCGGATAATCAATACAGCGGTACAGCCGGTGATGTGATCGGTGAAGCTCAAGGTTACAGCGCAGGGTCAGTCTTTAACTGGCGCTACACTTTGGACTTGCCTTACAAGGACAGCAGTATCCATGTGAAATTTGATGATTGGATGTTTTTGCAATCCGATGGCGTCATGCTCAATCGCGCCGAAGTCAGCAAGTGGGGCTTTAAGGTGGGCGAAGTGACATTGTTTTTTAGCAAGGCACAGCCGTGAGGATTCTGTGCTGCTTTATTCTGTTAGCGCTGAGCAATATGGCCAGCGCTAGCATCACTCAAGTGGGTGAAGGCGTGGCACGTTGGGGGCTGTTTAAAATCTATCATGCTGCATTTTTTACCCAAGCGGATTTAACCTTAGAGCAGGCTTTGGCTGACGATACATCGGCGCGAATTGAGTTGTGTTATATGCGTCCACTTTCGGTCAATAATTTTATTGAGGGTGCGCAAAAGGGCTTGCCAAACGGCTTGCCGGATGAACTGCAAGACGCTGTGAATCGTTTACATAAGGCTTATCAGGCGGTGCAAGCGGGTGATTGCTATCAGTTGGATTTTCAACAGGGGCAGGGTACACGCTTGTTACTCAATGATCGTGAGTTAGTGCGCATTGCAACACCAGGATTTAAAGCGCTGTACTTTGGTATTTGGCTGGGTGAAAAACCATTATCTGTACAATTGAAACGCGATTTAATTAAAGGCTTAATGTTGTAAGGCGTTAAACATCGCCAAAATTGCGCTTGAGCGGTACAATTACCAGCTGCTGCATAAGTTATGTATACGATTTTTTATCAAAAAAACCTTACTGAGTATAATGTCTAATGAGCGATGCAATCGACCAGAACGCACTGTACCCCATCCGCGAAGTGGCTCGGTTGACTGGGGTGAATCCGATTACCCTGCGTGCATGGGAGCGCCGTTATCAATTAATTGAACCAGTGCGCACCAAATCAGGGCACCGTCTGTACAGCCAAGAGCATATTGATTTCTTACATGAAACATTACGTTTGATGGATGAAGGTGTACCGATCAGTCGGATTAAAGCGGTGATCAGTGAGTCTCCGCCACGTCAGATGCAAACAGCTGCGCAACTGCCCAGCTGTGATTACAGTGCATTGATTGCAAATATCTGTCAGGCGGTCACGCAGTTGCAGGTGCAAGCACTTGAGCCTGTGCTCGATCGTCTCTTTGCTGATTACAGTCTTAATGCGATACATATGCTATTGCCTGAAATTGAGCAGGCTTTGCAGGCTCAAGAGAGCTCCAGCGTAGTATTAGCCTTTTGGCACAGCAGCTTAAGTCGGCGTTTACAGGTGCGTTTGCACAGTCTCTATAGCCAGCCCATTTTACCCAGTCAGCGTATTGTCATCCAAAAGGCTGCGCAAACACCTGAGCATCTGGCAAAGCTGGTGGCATTGTTTTGTTTTGAGCAAGGCTATCAGGCCATCGAGCTCAGCGATTCTGCAACGCTTGAGCAGGTCTTAGCCGTGGCACGGCCTTTGGCGATTAAAGCTGTGCTGTTTGTCGACCATAGTGCGGCAGCGACAGAGCACTGGAACACCTGCTTTAAAAAGTACGCTTCGATGCGCACTTGGGTGCTGGGCAATGATAGCTTGGCTGATATGCAGCCGCCGAGTGTTAACTGTGAATTGCGCGTCTATTCACAATGGTGTAAACCGCTGAATTTATGAGCCGGTTGTGAGCTGTTCAGTTAAACGCTGAATGGTCTCACGTGCTGCTTCAAGTTCTAAAGATAACTCCACTTGCGTGGTGACGTCTTTTTGAATACCGATGTAGTAGGTGATTTGATCCACTTCATCATAAAAGGGCGTGACACTGAGTTCGTTCCAGAACACAGAACCATCTTTGCGGTAGTTTTTAAGTACGGTACGTACTGGTGCTTGGTCATCAATGGCGTGGCGAATCACTTTGACGGCATCAAGGTTGGTATCTTCACCCTGCAAAAAACGGCAGTCTTGATAGAGAATCTCGTCAGTGCTATAGCCGGTTAATCGCTCAAAAGCTGGGTTGACGTAAACTAGGATGGTGTCGTCACCCTCTTTTTCCGCCACAACAATACCGTCTTGGGCAGATTCAACCAGCTGCAATAAAATTTCGTTGCGTAAATTAAATCGTTTCATAGGATGCCTTATCAGATCATGGGCGCATTCTAGCAAGCTCAAGAGGTCTTTCAATAAGAAGTTATGCTCTGCTGCGCTTATAAACCATAGATGCACAATTATAGCTCGCGTTATGATTGTATATCATGCGCTATAGCGTATGGGCTATGGATTGCTTTTCTGTATGTAAGTGCTTGAATTGACAGTAAATATGCATTTGATCAAAAAACAACCAGAAATTGCACAGCTCTGCTGCTGGCGGCCTTTGCGCAATGTTCAAACATATTATGCACACAGTTATCCACAGCTTGTGTGCATAACTGTTTAGCAGCCTAGTTTTGTTTTTCTTAGGTTGCGCGCTGCATGCTGTGCTGCAGTGGTTTATAGTAGCCATTGATCATTTATTCCATGCTGGAGCTGTCTATGTGGCGCAAAGGACTTATCGGTACGCTATTGGTTTTAATGCTAGCCGCTTGTGATTCAAGTGAGCCGCAGGTTGAACCAACAGTGCAGATTGTAAATAGTGAGGTTGTGCCTGCGCCGCAACAGTACAATGCTCCAGCGCTATCGGCTGAACGCTATCAAGATCAAGTGCTGCAGGTGGTGGATGCCTCAGAAATTGAGCAGGACGGCGCCAGTGTGCTGAGCCTGACCTTTTCTGTGCCGCTGCAAGCCGAGCAAAACTTTGCGCAAAAAGTGCATGCAGTCGACAGTAAAAGCGGCAAGCTGGATGGCGCTTGGGAATTAAGTGATGATTTATTAGAATTGCGCTTACGTCATATTCCACCCAAGCGCAGCTTAATTATCAGTGTGGATGCTGGTCTAATGGCATTCAATCAAGTGCAATTGGCTCAAGATTACAGCACAAAAATTAAAACCCGAGATTTACAGCCTTCAGTGGGCTTTGCCAGTCGTGGATCTTTACTGCCTGCAGCATTCAGTCAGGGCCTGCCAGTCTTAGCACTGAATGTTGAGCATGTGGATGTTGAGTTTTTCCGTATTAAAGCCAATGCCTTGCCGCAATTTTTAGCGCAGTGGGGCCGCAATCGCAGTTTGGAAACCTGGGAGTCTCGCGAGCTTTTACCCTTAGCCGATTTAGTGCACAGCGCGCGTTTTCAACTCAGCCCTGCGCTCAATACCCGTGAAACTGTGCAGTTACCGATCAAGCCTATTTTAGCGCTCAATGAAGCCGGCGTGTATTTGGCAGTGATGCGCGAGGCGGGCACTTATAATTACTCACAACCGGCAACCGTATTTTCAATCAGTGATATTGGTGTGTCAGTGCATCGCTATCGTCAGCAGTTGGATGTGTTTACTCAAGGTTTATCCAATGGCATTGCTTTAGAAGCCATTGATCTGCGCTTGCTCGATAAAAAAGGCCAATTATTGGCCTCAGGCAAAACCGATAAACAAGGCCATGTGCAGCTACCTGTCACCGATAAGGCTGATGTATTGGTCGCGCAGCATGGTCAGCACACCAGCTTTTTACGTTTAAACAGTGCCAGTTTGGATTTGG
This sequence comes from Thiopseudomonas sp., assembly GCA_035647155.1. GTDB lineage: Bacteria > Pseudomonadota > Gammaproteobacteria > Pseudomonadales > Pseudomonadaceae > Denitrificimonas. Next base: position 13,742 of record DASRNZ010000072.1, on the reverse strand, counting down.
CTGAGTTTGCCATCGAAGGCCCAGCAGGGCAGGCCTTGCAGTTATTTGTCTTTGGTCCGCGGGATTTATACCGTCCCGGTGAAACCGTATTGCTCAATGGTCTTTTGCGCGATGCGGACGGGCAGCAGGTGGCAACGCAGCCGATTAAAGTTGAAGTGCGCCGTCCTGATCAACAAGTCAGTCGTCAATTTGTGTGGGAGGCGGATGCGCAGGGCTTTTATCAATACCAGCTGCCTATTAGTGCCAATGCACCGACAGGACGCTGGCAGTTACTGTTTGATTTAGGCGGTGGCATTGAACAGGTCTACGATATTTTAGTGGAAGACTTTTTGCCTGAGCGTTTAGCCTTAGATTTACATGCTAATAGCACACCGATTAAGCCGCAAGATGCATTAAAGGTTGAGGTGACTGGGCGTTACTTATATGGCGCACCGGCTTCGGGTAACCGTATTACCGGTCAGCTGTATGTGCGGCCTTTACGTGATGCGGTCAGTGCTTTACCAGGTTTTCAGTTTGGTCTAGCAGGTGATGAGTCCATTCATCAAGATATTGATTTAGATGAGCTGCTTCTCGACGAGCAAGGCCAAGCGCAGATTCAGCTCGATAGCCAGTGGCAAGAGAGCCACTCACCGCTGAATTTGATTGTGCAGGCTAGTATTTTGGAGTCAGCCGGTCGCCCAGTGACGCGTCGTGTGCTGCAAGCTGTGTGGCCTGCTGAGCAATTGCCCGGTGTGCGTGGCGTGTATCAAGGTGAAGATGTTGATGCCGACAGTGAGCCAGAATTTGAGTTGGTTTTAACCAATGCACAGGGTGAAAAACTGGCGGCTGAGCAGTTGAAAGTACGCTTGATTCGTGAGCGCCGTGATTATTATTGGAATTATTCTGATAGCAGCGGCTGGAGCCATCATCATAATAAAAAGATGATTAAGGTCAGCGAGCACAGTGTCGACATTGCCGCAGGCAATACCGCAAAAATCAGTTTTCCAGTGCAGTGGGGCCCATACCGTGTTGAGGTGGAAGACCCGAGCACTGGACTGGTCAGTAGTCTGAGTTTTTGGGCCGGTTATGCGGCGCAAGATAATGCCTTAGGTGGTGCGGTGCGTCCGGATCAAGTCAAGCTGGCGCTGGATAAACCGGCCTATAGCAACGGTGATACCGCACGAGTCACCATTAATGCACCTGCGGCAGGCAGTGGTTATCTGCTGGTTGAGTCCTCCGGTGGCCCACTGTGGTGGCAGCCGCTCAATGTGCCCGCAGAAGGTACAACCATTGATATCCCCATCGCCAGTGATTGGTTACGTCATGATCTGTATATCAGCGCTTTAGTGGTGCGCCCTGGCGAGCGTCAAGCCCATACTACGCCCAAGCGTGCAGTGGGTTTATTGCATTTGCCTTTGCAACGTCAAGAACGAGAGCTAGCCGTGAGTTTGCAGGCGCCAGAGCGGATGCGTCCAGGTCAGCCATTGACGGTTAAAGTTAAAGCGCAGGGCATGGGCGGACAGTCGCTAGCAGGGCCAGTACAGCTGCTGTTATCTGCAGTGGATGTGGGGATTTTAAATATCACCGACTTTTCTGCGCCTGACCCTTTTGCTGGATTCTTTACACGTAAGGGGTACCGCGTTGATCAGTTTGATGTGTATGGGCAGTTGATTGAAGGCGGTCAGGGGCGTTTAGCGCGCATGCTATTTGGTGGTGACGCTGACTTGGCCAAAGGCGGTCAGCGGCCCACAACCAGCGTTAATATTGTCGCGTTACAAAGCACAGCGGTCACCTTAGATGCACAAGGCGAAGCGGACATCACTCTGGATATTCCTGATTTTAATGGCCGTTTACGTTTAACCGCCCAAGCCTGGACTGACAATCAGTTTGGTATGGCCGAGCAGCCGATTGAGGTGGTTGCACCTTTGGTTGCCGAGCTGTCTGCACCGCGCTTTTTAGCCGGTGGCGATCAAAGTCAGGTGGCTTTGGATTTACATAATCTGACTGAGCAAGCACAAACTGTGACGGTGCAATTGCACAGCAGTGGTTTATTATCCATTGCCGAAGCATCGCGCCAGATCCAAGTCGAGTTGGCGGCTCAGCAGCGTAAAATTATTGATGTGCCTGTGACTGCTTTGGCTGGTTTTGGCCAAGGTGAGTTACATCTGCAGGTGCAGGGCATGCAATTGCCTGACGAAGATTTAGCAGCGCTGACACGCCAATGGACAATAGGTGTGCGCCCAGCTTATCCAGCGCAACGTCGCAGCTATCAAGCGGCAATCAATGCCAATAAAGCATGGCAGTTACCGCCTGAAGCACTGGCCGGCTATCAAGCCAGTGGTCTTGAGGCGATGCTCAGTGTCTCCAGTCGTCCACCCTTGAATATTGCCGAGCATTTGCATGCGCTGGATGCCTATCCTTATGGCTGCTCTGAGCAAACCACCAGTGGTTTAATGGCGGCGTTGTATATCAGTGATGCGCAATTGGATGGTGTCAGATTAAGCACAGATACACCCGAGCAGCGCCGCCAGCAGATCGAGTTTGGTATTGAGCGTTTAGTCGCGATGCAGCGTTACAACGGCAGTTTTGCTATGTGGAGTGCCGAAGGTACTGAAGAGTACTGGGCGACAGTCTATGTGACAGACTTTTTACTGCGTGCTCGTGAACAAGGTTTTGCGGTGCCGGCTGCGGCGTTAAAGTCGGCGCAAGAGCGTGTGTTACGTTATTTACAAGAAGGCTACTTAATTGACAGCGATTACAGTCAAGCGCCAGAGAGTACGCGTTTTGCTGTGCAGGCGTATGCAGGCTTTGTTTTAGCACGAGATAAACGCGCACCTTTAGGCGCATTGCGCAGCTTATTTGAACGTCGTCAGCATGCGCGCTCTGGTTTGCCATTGGTGCATTTAGCCTTAGCCTTGCAGTGGATGGGCGATAAGCCCAAAGCTGATCAAGCTTTGCATGCGGGTCTGAATGTGCAGCGCAGTGATGAGCTGTATATGGCTGATTTCGGCAGTGAGTTGCGTGATCAGGCGCAGATCCTTGCTTTGTTACAAGAGCATGACTTAGCACAGAGCGAGCAGACTGAGCGTATGTTTAGCTTGGCGAGTCAGCTCAATATGCGTCAAGGCTTGTCAACGCAAGAGCGCAACGCGTTGTTTATGGCTGCCCGCGCGCAGTTAGGTAGCGAAGATACAACCTGGCAAGCACAGTTGCAGGCCGGTACGCAGAATATGGCGGTATCAGCACAGAACAGTCAGTTGTTGCTCAATACGCAACAGTTACAGGCCGGACTGAGCTTAAGTACGCCCAGTGACAGCGATCTCTATCAACGTATAGAGTTGTCCGGTTATCCAAGGCAAGTACCTGCTGCGGGCGGAGATGTGTTGAGTATTGAGCGTCAGTACTTCAATCCACAAGGTGAGCGGTTAAGCTTGAGCCATTTGCGCAGCGGCGATCTAGTGCTGGTGCATTTAGCCGTGCGTGCAACGCAAGCGGTACCGGATGCTTTGTTAGTGGATTTACTGCCAGCAGGACTGGAGCTGGAGAATCAAAACCTAGCGCAAAGTTCAGCCAGTTTAAGTCATGCCAGTACGGCGCTGCGTGATTGGCAGGAAGCGATGCTCAATGCCGATATTGTGCATCAAGAGTATCGTGATGATCGCTATGTGGCTGCGCTATCCATACCCGCAGAGCAAACGAGGCATCTACTGTATTTAGCGCGCGCGGTAACGCCAGGTCGTTATGTGGTGCCGCCAGCACAGGTTGAGTCGATGTACCGTCCGGATTGGCATGCGCTGAGTGCCAGTGATGGACCGATGCAGATTAAATCGCGTTAGTCGAGCTGCCTTTTGGGGTGTCTATGTGTTTGTCAACCCAAAAGACAGCAAAATACTTCAAATAAAGTCGGCTTATGCCCTTGATATCTGTTGCACTTTTACCGTTCGGAAATAAGTTGTGCACATTTATACAGGTGTTTTATTAAAATCAGCTGATAGTGATTATAACTGCGACTTATATGCCTATTGACTTTGTAAGTACTTGTTTTGTAAGGAGTTATACTGACTGGTGAAAAAATCATCAGTTTGTAGCAAAGCCCCGTACAGTGGCCGCTCACAGAATCTATAAGCATGTTACCCACAGAGTTATCCACAGCGATTGTGGATTGTTTGACTAAAGCCGCATACGCTATAGCTTTGCGCGTTAAGCAGAGTGCTATAAGGTTGATAAGTTAACTGCACTCGTTTTTATATTATTTATTTTTTACATTAATAGCTTGAATTGATCGCTAAACTCAAGCTATTAGCGCAGTAACAGTGGGCAATGATGTATTAATGCTGGATGGCTGGTTTAGCCAGTGTATAAATCTCGCGGCGGGCGATTTTATGCAAACGTATCCCCAGCATTACTGCTGCACAGCTTAGGCCTACAATCAGTCCTTGCCATAAACCTGCTGGGCCCTCTGCCACTCCAAAGTAATCACTTAGACCGAACATATAGCCAATGGGTAAGCCTACACCCCAGTAAGAAAATAGCGTGATCAGCATGGTCAGGCGTGTATCTTGATAACCGCGTAAAGCACCCGCCGCTGTAACTTGAATTGCGTCGGACAATTGAAAAATGGCTGAATAGATAATCAAGGATGTGGCCACAGCTAATACGGCGGCATCAGTGGTATAAATACTGGCAATATGTTCACGCAGTAAAAACATCAAGCTGGCCGAGATACAAGCGCAGAGCAGTCCGGTACCCATAGACACGCCGGCTGAAAAGCGTGCCTCGCGTGGGCGGTTTGCCCCCAGTGCTTGGCCGACTCGCACAGTGGTGGCCATGGCTAATGAGTAGGGAATCATAAACACCATGCCACTGAAGTTCAGGGCGATTTGATGACCGGCGACCACGTTGGCCCCCAGTCCGCCAATCAATAGAGCAATTACCGAGAATAAACTGGCCTCAGCAAAAATTGAGATGCCAATGGGTAAGCCTAGCGACAGTAAGCTTTTCTGAGCGCGCAGTTGTGGCCACTCAAAGCGCGCAAAGATTTGGCTGGATTTATAATACTCAGCCCAGCGCACCCAGAAAAACATGGCACACATCATAAATACCATGACCAAACCGGTGGCCCAACCACAGCCGACGCCGCCCATGGCTGGCAAGCCTAGGTGACCGTTGATAAAGATATAGTTCAGCGGGATATTAAGTAGCAGCCCTAAAATACCAATCACCATGCTGGGGCGGGTTAAGCCCAGTGCATCGCTATAGCAGCGAAACACCAGATAGATTGCCACGCAAGGAAAGCCGCAAGCCACGGCACGTAAATAGCCCATGGCTGGTTCAATCAAGATTGGATCAACACCCATCAGCGACAGTACCGGCTGAGCATTCCACAGGGCAATAGCTAGGACACAACCGATAGCAAAACCCAGCCACAGCGCTTGGCGTACTAAATAGCCCATTTCAAGTTCGGCGCCACGGCCAAAGGCGTGGGAGACCTTAGATGTGGTGGCCAGTAAAATGCCGCTCATTAATAAAAACAGCGGTATCCACATCGAGTTGCCTAAAGCGACAGCCGCTAAGTCATTGGGGCTGACGCGACCGGCCATCACCGTATCGACAAAGCCCATTGCAGTATTGGCCAGTTGCCCAATAATAATCGGTACGGCCAGCTTAAGCAGGGCACGCCATTCAATAAAAACACGTTGGTAACGGGACACAGTTGACATACAAGACAGCCTAGAAATAAAGCCTATACAGCATGAGTTGCTGCGCAGAGCGGGGGTGAAATGAGCGGGATCGATGGCAGCTGTTCAATACGCTGACAGTGCATATAGTTTACTATGTTGCGATGATCGTAAGGTAGCTATCATTCACCTGCTCAGTTGCGTGACAGCTTTGGCTTAACTATTAAAGAGGATACACAGGTGCGCATACTCGCTGATGAAAATATTCCGATGCTAGAGGTGTTTGAGCATCATGGTTCACTGCGCCGCGTGGCGGGCCGCAGTTTAGATCGTGCCGTACTGGCCGATGCTGAAGTGCTATTAGTGCGCTCAGTGAGCCAAGTGGATCGCGCACTGCTGGAAGGTTCACAAGTGAAATTTGTCGGCACTTGCACCATCGGTACTGATCATTTAGATATCGACTATTTTGCCGAGCAAGGTATTGGTTGGGCCAGTGCGCCGGGTTGTAATGCTCGTGGCGTGGTGGATTACGTGTTGAGTGCTTTGCTGACACTGGCTGAGCGTGATGGCGTCGATCTAGCGCAGCGTTGTTTTGGTGTGGTGGGTGCAGGGCAGGTGGGCGAGCGCTTAGTGCAAGTGCTACGAGGTTTAGGTTGGCAGGTGTTGGTCAGTGATCCACCCCGGCAACAGCGTGAAGGCGGCGATTATGTTGATTTAGCCACCCTGCTTGAGCGCTGCGATGCCATCAGTTTGCACACACCCTTAACCAAATTGGGTGAGTGGCCGACGCATCATCTGCTTGGCGCAGAGCAATTGCAGACCTTGCAAGCAGGCAGTTGGTTGATCAATGCCAGCCGTGGTGCAGTGGTAGATAATCAGGCGCTCAAGCAGTTTTTAACGCAGCGTTCTGATGTGCGTGCGGTCTTGGATGTATGGGAGGGTGAGCCACAAGTGGATGTGGAGTTGGCGCAGTATTGTGATATTGCCACAGCGCATATTGCCGGTTACAGCTTGGATGGTAAGATTCGTGGCACTGAGCAGATTTATCAAGCGTTTTGTCAGCACTTTGCCATTCCTACTCAAGCAGCGATAGCCTTTCCAGAACAGACATTATTAAGTATGCAGCTTGCTACACACACACCGGTAGCCGAGGCTATGCGTGTTGTTTGTCGAGCGGTATATGATCTGCGTGGCGATGATGCAGCGTTTCGTTTAAGTTTGCAGGGTGATGCCGATCAGCGCCGGGCGGCTTTTGATCTGGTACGTAAAAACTATCCGGTGCGCCGTGAGATTCCTGATCTACAGGTGCAGTTCAGCCAGCCGCACGTACAGTTGCAGCAGATGATTAAAGCCTTAGGGATGGCGATCTAAAGTATTTAAAGCACCATCACTGGGTCAGCACCAGTGATGGTTTCGCTCTATCAACTAAACGATATGACCAACCTGCAGTAATTTCATCGTATTGGTGCCGCCAATATTATGATAACTATCGCCTTTGGTTAAGATCACCCAGTCGCCATTTTGCACAATGCCACGCTTAACCAGCTCATCGACGGCTGCTTGGCTCACCGAGGTTGATACGGTTTCACTTGGATTAAAGGGGATTGAATATACGCCTCTAAATAAGGCTACTCGTGCTTGAGTTCGACGCGTTGAGGAGAAGGCATAAATGGGCATGGATGAGCGAATACGTGACATCACCAGTGGTGTATAACCACTTTCAGTCAGGGCAATAATCGCCTTAACGCCAGGAAAGTGATTGGCTGTATACATAGCTGCTAAAGCAATACTTTCATCCCAGCGCTCAAACTGCTGACCCATCCGATGCCCAGAACGGCGCATAATTGGGTTTTTCTCTGCGCCTAAACATACACGCGCCATCGCGGCAACTGTTTGTACAGGGTACTCACCGACGGCTGTTTCTCCTGAGAGCATCACCGCATCGGTATAGTCCAGCGCAGCGTTGGCCACATCCGATACTTCCGCACGGGTAGGCATCGGGCTGTGAATCATCGATTCCATCATTTGTGTGGCGGTGATCACTGCTTTGTTTTGCTTGCGTGCAGCGGCAATAATTTTCTTTTGAATGCCAACTAATTCAGCATCGCCAATTTCCACGCCTAAATCACCACGGGCAACCATCACCGCATCACTGGCGCTGATGAGGCCATCTAAGGCTTCATCATTCATCACCGCTTCAGCGCGTTCGATTTTTGCCACTAACCAAGCATGGCACTCAGCTTCTACACATAAGCGTCGAGCCAGATTCATATCGGCGGCATCACGTGGAAATGAAACCGCTAAATAATCCAGATCCAGTTCAGCGGCTAAACGAATATCATGCTTATCTTTTTCAGTCAGGGCTGGCGCAGTTAAACCACCACCACGGCGGTTGATGCCTTTATTGTCGGATAATGGCCCGCCAACAATCACTTTGCAATCTAAAGCGTCAGCCGATACAGCAACCACTTGCATCACGACGCGACCGTCATCCAGAAGCAATTCATCACCAACGCCGCAGTCAGTGACCAAGTCTGGGTAATCAATACCGACCACCTCTTGGTTACCAGCATCACGCGGATGAGTAATGGAGAAGCGGAAAGCATCGCCTGTGTGTAATTCGATGGCTTTATCGGTAAAGCGTGCAATACGGATTTTTGGACCTTGTAGGTCACCCAGTAGGGCAACATTACGATTAAGGCGTTTGGCAATTTCGCGAATTTGTAGTGCGCGAGCACGGTGTTCATCGGCATTGCCGTGTGAAAAGTTTAATCGTGCGACATCCATACCGGCCAAGATCAACTGTTCTATGACTTCTGTTGAACTGCTGGCTGGTCCAATGGTGGCAACAATCTTGGTGCGGCGTAAAGACATGCTGTGGCTCCTGTTCGGTGAGATTGATCGCTAAAACCTATCAACCTGCCGTCGCAGTAGCAACAGCAGGGATATAGCTTACTGTGCTGAAGGTTGCGCTTTGATGACAAGCAAGTCAGTTTGCACAGCTTCTAGTACACGTTCTGCGGTATTACCAATCAGTGCGTTTTCTAAGTTGCTGCGTGAGATAGCACCCATCACCAGTAAATCGACACTGTGTTCTTCAACAAAGGTTGGAATGCTTTCTTCGGGGAAACCTTCTAATAGGTAGAGATTGGTTTTGTCGACAGGGTAGCTGGCCGTCAGGTTTTCAAAAGCATCGCGGTGCTGTTTAGCGCTGCGCTCAACATATTGATCGTATGCAGCGACGAGTTCTGTATCGAATACCATAGTGCGCGGTAGTGGCGCATAGCTGTGTATATAGTCGGCTTGTAGATCTAATGTTTCAGCCAGGTAGATTGTTGACTGAATAATCAAGTGATCCAATGCACAAGTGTTGTCTGAGATGTGCACTGGGTCAACTGCAGCACAGATGCGCTCAGCTTTCCACTCGCCTTTACGAACTAACCAAAGCGGTACTGGGCACTGGCGAATCAAATGCCATGAGGTGTTGTTGAAGAATAAGCGTTGCAATACACCATGTGAAGTTGCATTGCGTAACACCAGATCAGGCTTAAGCTCATCAATGCGTTGTAAAATCATTGTGTGTAAGGGTTTGCCCCAACGCACTTCAATCGTCACTGTAATACCGGCATCACGCAAAGGCTGTGCAAGCTGCTCCAGCCAGGCGCTGCGGTTTTCTATTAATGAGTCGCGTGCTTTTTTCTGTGCAGGGCCGTCAAAAAAATAGCCGCCATCTAAAGCTGAATTGTATTCGCAAAGCAGTAGTTCAACCGCTGCATTAGAACGTTGGGCGACCCAAGTAGCACGCTGCAAAGAAGGCTGTGAATCTCCCGAGGTCGGATCAATGATCACTAAAAGTTGATGTAATTCCATAATAAAGCTCCTAGGTGAAAAGTATGCAGCGGTATTTAAGTTAGGCAATACACAGACAAGCTGCTGCTATCATTTAAGACTAGCTTAAGCTGTGTTTTATATAAACTACTAGCGGCAAGTATCGTTATTTAAAATGGCGTTGCCGGCGAGGCTAGTAGGTTCAGCGGAGTATCCATGTCATTTAGCTACGATATCAGTGCTGCATTCTTAGAGAGAGGCCGCTATAGCTTAATCGAGCTTATTATTAAGAAGCATCAGTCAGTGTTTTCCTGAGTGCGCTTTTTAACTGGCGCAAGCGCGTCATATGCAGAATAAAAAGAGGATGGGATAGTTTTTTTGTAGGTGGCGGTCGCATGCACAGGGCAATAAAAGTAATGGGTAAGCCGCTGAGCTGTTGCAGTTGTTGCCACTGCTCAGCAACTGATGGATGTTGGATGTCCGGCGAGTGAAGGTGTGCATAACGCTGAATATCTTTTTGTAGCGAGATCAGCAGGCTGCGTTGACTACTATAAGAGAGCTGGCCTAAAGCATGGATTTGCGCTTGAGTGAATCCGTGTTTTTTGGCGAGGCCAGAGTGTCGTTGTGCCAGACGTGGTGCTGCATACCCAGCGCCAAATAGCAGTAGAACCAGCAAAGATATAAAAACAACAGCGTAAGGCTGCCAAAATCGAGTCAATACACCAAGCTGCGTAGATTGATTCAACAGGAGGACCTCTGAGTCTTGGCTGAGATACCACAGTAACCAAGCGTGGTCATATTGGTTGATTGAGTGCCGCTGCCAGAGACTGAAGTCGCTGAGTACTGTGAGCAGTCCATTACCGTAGGTGAGTTGCAATAAGTGAGTCCCAACCGGGCTGTTTGCCCAAGCATGGGCACGGTTATGGCTATCGTGCAGGTGGTGTTGGTTGGCAAACGCTAAATAAGCCGGTGACTGTTCATTTTCCAAATAGAGGCGAGTCAGTGGTGCTGATTTGGACGGCACAGCGTGTTGATCTGTGTGCATTGTTGCTGGCTGATCTGCTTGTCTATTTAAGGTGTTGTGAGTCATGATCTCTTGTTTTGTAATACCCAAGAACTGCAGTAAAGCAGGTTCTATAGTGTCGTGAACTTGCTCGGCAGACAGTATTAAATGACCGCCCTGTGTCACCCAGTTTAGAAGTTGTGTTTGATATTGCTCAGTCAGCGTCGCGTCAGTGTTGAATAAAAACAGCGTGTATTGGCCAATGAAAGCGGGTGTGGCAAGTTGCGTTAAGTTGCTAATGGACTCAACGCTAATCTCTTGTTTGCGCAAAAAAGATGTTATTGCTGGATGAAAGGCTGCTCCTTGCTTGCTTTGCTTAAGTTCGCGAGAGGATAAGGTCGCGTGTTCAGCTAAAATTATTTTGATGCTGTGTTGTGCCTGCTCGCTATTGAGCATTTGTTTTAGCAGTCGTGGGCTATCCGCATTGAGCTCATTATGTTGCGCGTTCGGTTGTTGATTCTCAGCGGCATCAGCAACAGGCAAAACGCTGCATAGCAGAGTACTGATTAGCATCAGTGCGCTATAAGTGACGCCTGCTCTTAAGTTTTGCGTGGTGTTTTTTAAGGCGCAATAGATTGCCGATAACCTTTGACCAATCATTGGTATCAATCTCGGCAGCGCTGTGGTGACAGTAGTCGTGAGCGCCGAGCTATGAGTGCAAATGTGATTTTTCAAAGTGCGCCAGTCAAGGTTATAAAGATGGAATATAAGTAGGCTGAGTATAAGTAAAAACCAGCAGTGCATACTTAAGTTTAACCACTATAGTAAAGGTGAGTCGGGGCAGGAGATGCAACTGTAGTGCACGCTCTGTACTCTTGGCTCAGATTATGAGTTCAGCTCACCCAGCCCACTTAAAGTCTGTTAGGCAGATCAGTATAGTAAAGAGGTGTTGGGCTGTTGTGTAAAATTGAAATGGCAGTGCAGGAGTGAAGGCAATGACAGGTAGTATTTTTTGGTATGACTTTGAAACCACGGGTATCGCGCCGCACACAGATCGACCGATACAGGTTGCTGGGATTCGTACTAATGAGCAGTTGGAAGAAATCGGTGAGCCGCTGAATATTTACTGCAAGTTAGCGGATGATATTTTACCGCATCCGATGGCAACACTGGTTACGGGCATTGGTCCAGAGGTATTGGAGCAGCAGGGCTTACTTGAAGTTGAATTTATTGAGCAGTTGCATCAACAGATGATCGAGCCGATGACCTGTACGGCGGGTTTTAATAACTTACGTTTTGATGATGAGATGACTCGTGCGACTTTATATCGCAACTTTTATGATCCTTATGCGCGTGAATGGCAAGGTAATAACAGTCGCTGGGATTTAATTGATGTGTTGCGTTGCACTTGGGCGTTACGGCCCGAGGGTATTCAGTGGCCTGAACAGGATGGGCGGGTCAGTTTTAAGTTGGAAAACTTTACTGCAGCCAATCAGATTGATCACGGCCAAGCTCACGATGCTTTAGCCGATGTGCGCGCGACTATTGCAGTTGCACGTTTGTTGCGTGAGCGCCAACCGAAGTTGTTTGACTATTTATATGGCTTACGGCGTAAAAATGCAGTGCAAGAGCGTATTCAATTAATGAAGCCGATGTTACATGTCTCGGGTATGTTTTCAGTTGGACGCCATTGCTTAGCGCCGGTATTGCCCTTGGCCTGGCACCCAACCAATCGTAATGCGCTGATTGTCTGTGACTTACATGCTGATGTGAAGCCATTACTTGAGTTGGATGCGCAAGCGCTTAAAGCCCGCTTATACACACGCCACGATGAATTGGCTGAAGGTGAGTCGCCAGTACCGTTAAAGCTGATTCACATTAATAAAAGCCCGGTAATTGCGCCCATGGCTGTGTTGCGTGAAGAAGACTCTCAGCGCTTAAACTTTGATCATGGACTTTGGCAGGCTCATTATCAGTTACTTAAAGATCATCAGCAGCAATGGCAAGATAAGCTCAATGAGGTGTATCAAGAGCAACGCGAATTTGCTGAGCAAGATCCAGAGCAGCAGTTGTATGCAGGGTTTTTAGGTCCAAGAGATCGCAAGCTCAGTGACGGGGTGCGTCGCGCGAGGCCTGATCAGTTGCAGCCTGAACGCTGGCCCTTTGATGACGCACGTTTGCCCGAGTTGTTATTTCGCTATCGAGCACGTAATTACCCAGAGACGCTGAATCAGGAAGAGTTGACGCGGTGGCAGCAGTTTTGCCAGGGGCGTTTAGCCGGTGAGTTGATTGGGGCACCTTTGAATGTTGCAGAGTATTTGGACGCATATACTCAATTAACGCCAGAACAACAAGCGCATCCAGCAGTACACGCATGGTATAAGTATGTGCAGGTATTACAGCAGAAGTATCAGCTGTAAATTAGGTGTTAATAGTTTGTGTAACTCAAATAAAAATGCCCTACATAAAGTAGGGCATTTAGACTCAGCACTGTATAACTGACTGAGTTAGGTTTGGGTTGATTCAGTCTAGAATAGTAACCCAAGATTCAACCGTGTCGCCGCCCCATTTAGCTTTCCACTCTTTCAGAGTTTTGTGGTTGCCACCTTTAGTCTCAATCACTTCACCGTTATGAGGGTTGTTGTAGCGCTTAGTTTTACGTGGGCTACGTGTGCGAGTCACTTTACCAGCGCCATCACGTGCTGATTGTGGATCAATGATGACAGTGATGTCGCGCAGAGACTTATTGTACTCAGCCATCAATGCACGCAGTTTTTCTTCAAATTCGAGTTCTTTTTTGAGTTTGCTGTCTTGTGACAAGCTAGCAAGACGAACTTCGAGTTCTTTAATGCGTTCTTTAGTTTCGCGGAATTCATTAATCAATGACATTTGGAAAACCCTATAAGTGAAAGTTAGTTTGTAAATTAAGGATTGTTGAGTATGTCCGTAGTCACTAGTGTGTCAGTGAAACTCTATAAAAAATCCAGTACCGCAAATTAAATGCAATGCTAAATTTGTGGTCCCTTAATAAGGATTGGATTGTAAACCTATAGCGGCCTTATGTAAAGAATATTGATTGTAATGATCTTTTAAGTGTGAGTATAAACACAAAGGTAATCTATAGAGTACCTTTGACTTGGGTTTTTAAGAATTCTGTTAAGATAAAATTATATTTTTATAATAATTGAACTATATTTTTTTCATATTAAAGAAGGTAACTCGTAACGTTATGTTTAAGGGTATACCTTTGACTC
>DASRNZ010000071.1:0-27464 GCA_035647155.1 Thiopseudomonas sp. | reverse complement strand
ACTCGGTCAAATGATGATCAGTATGGCCACGAAACACTCGGCCACCTTCAGGTTCGCCATGGCGGATAATATCGACGTAGGTGGTGATCATCAGCTTTTGTTTTCCACAGCGGCTTGCGCAAAAGTGGCCATATGATTATGAATGGTGAGTGCTTGTTGGACGGTTGCATAGGCCACTGCAGCGCCTGAGCCTTCACCTAAGCGCATGCCTAGATTCAGCAAGGGCTCAGCCTCTAAAGCCTCGAGTAATGTGCCGTGGCCCAGTTCAGCAGAGTGGTGAGAGAAGAGTAACCATGGGCGTACGCCAGGGTTGAGCTGAACGGCCAATAAAGCTGCTGCTGTAGTAATAAAGCCATCGACAAAGCAGGGGATGCCCAGCTGGCTGGCGCGGATATAGGCACCCACTATGGCAGCGACTTCTAAGCCGCCGACTTGCTCTAATGCATCTAAGGGCGTGTTCACCAGTGCCTCAGCGCGCGCCACGCTGGCAGTTAAGATGTTTTCTTTATGGGTTAGCGCTGCGCCAGCAACACCTGTGCCTGAGCCAGTCAAAGCACAGACGTCTTGCTTTAATAGCAGAGCGCTTAAGCAACTTGCAGAGGACGTGTTACCAATGCCCATTTCACCCAGCATTAAAAAGTCACCGCCGCTAGCATGTACGCGTTCGACTTGCTCGCGACCCAGCGCCAGCGCCTGCAAGGTTTGCTTAGGGCTCATAGCCGCTTGCTGGAAGAAATCATGCGTGCCGGGCATAATCGGCTGATGAATAATATTGGCTAAGTGCTCACAAGGATGGGCGGTACCGCAGTTAATCACGCTCAGCTCAATACCTTGTTGTTTGCACAGGGTGGCAACCGCAGCACCGCCGTTGACAAAGTTGCTGAGCATGGCAATGGTGACTGATTGCGGAAAAGCCGAGACCCCTTGTGCAACCACGCCGTGATCGCCAGCAAAGACCAGCATATGCGGTTGGTTAATCTGCGGCTTAACTGTGTTTTGCATGGCGGCTAGATGAATTGCAACCGTTTCTAAACGCCCTAAAGAACCTTGGGGTTTAGTCAGTTGATTTTGATGCGCTTGTGCCTGTTGCTCTGCGCTTGCAGACAGTTGAGCCGTGGCGTTTAACCACCAGTGATCTTGGGTCATGGGCTTCGCTTAAGTTTTAGAAGGGTCAAGATGCAGCTTGAACTGCAAGGTAGGGCAAGGCCCACAACACTCAGCGCACGGGTTACATTCAGTTTGCTGAGTGTTGCACTGGATTAGTGTGTGGTCGGTGTGTGGCGCTCTTGCACCAAGACCCACGGGGCAATGACTACAGCCCAGAGTTCTGGATCACGCTGAGCATAATCCATGGCGGTATCATCACTTAAAATATGCAAGGCTTTTTGCTGCATTAAGGCACTGATCTGTTTCTTATCGTCATTGATCATATATTCTGCAACGGCGACTAAGTCTTGATGGCTGGCGACCCAGAGCACATTACCTTTGGCAAACTGCGGCATCACTTCGGCCCAGCTGATTTGAGCGGTTTCGCCAAGAAGTTGTGCGTATAAGTTACTGATTTCGTTCGACATGTTTTTTCTCGTGGCAAAAATAGGCATGATAGCCTGACTTGTACGATCCCCCAAGGGTCAATGCTTGAGAGTTCAGTGAATTGGAGAATGTAATGCAAACATCATTACCGCGTTTAGGCTTTGCCGGTATCGGCTTAATGGGTCTACCGATGTGTCAGCGTTTGTTGGCTGCGGGCTATCCTTTAGTGGTTTGGAACCGTAGCCCAGATCAATGTGCGCCGCTGGTTGCGCTGGGCGCTCAGCAGGTGCGTGATCGTGCTGAACTCTGTGAGCAGGTCGATATTATTTTTCTGTGCCTTGCTGATACGCAGGCGGTCGAAGAGGTGATGTTTGCTGAGCAGGGTATGGCGTATGCAATCAACCCTAAACAGGTGCTGGTGGATTTTTCCAGTATTGAGCCTGCGGCGACACAAGAAATGGCGCAGCGTTTATTGGATCACAGTGGTGCGCAGTGGTTGGATATTCCAGTATCGGGCGGCGTTGTTGGTGCTGAAACCGGCACCTTAGCCATGATGGCCGGTGGTGATGCGCAAGCCTTAGCTGTTGTGATGCCGATACTTGAGCATTTAAGCCAGCGCGTTACGCATATGGGCGCAGTGGGCTCAGGGCAAGTGGCCAAGGTCTGCAATCAAATGCTGGTGGCTTGTAATGCCATGGTGATTGCTGAAGTGGTTGCGCTAGCAGAACAAGCGGGGGTGGATGCTAAATTATTAGCGCCGGCGCTGGCTGGAGGTTTTGCTGACAGTAAGCCGCTGCAGATTCTCGCGCCGCAAATGGCCGGTCGTGAGTTTGAACCAGTGAAGTGGCATGTGCGTACTTTGCTAAAAGATTTAGATATGGCAGTGAAACTCTCACAGAATCACACTTCAGCCACACCCATGACAGGTTTAGCTGCCCAGTTAATGCGCACTCATGCGGCGCAAGGGCATTTAGCCTCTGATCCCGCGACATTGATTAAACTCTATAGCGGAGATGAGTAATGGAGATTGTTGCTAATTTATCGATGTTATTTACTGAGTTGCCGTTGCTAGAGCGTGTGCGTGCAGCCTCTGCGGCTGGGTTTAATGCGGTGGAAATTCAGTTTCCTTATGATGTGCCCGCCATACAGCTGAAAGAAGAGTTGCAGCGCTGTGGCATGCCCTTGGTATTAATCAATCTGCCCGCTGGGGATCTAATGCAAGGCGGTCATGGTATTGCCTGTGATCCGCAAGCGCGAGCAGCCTTTACTGATGCGTTAGATGAGGCGCTCAGTTACGCCTTGATGGTGCGTCCGCGTCTGGTCAATGTGTTGGCCGGGCGTTTAGCAGCAGGTGCTTCATACGGGCGCGCCTTTGCCACCTTGGCTGCCAATCTGCGTGAGGCTGCGCAAGCCTTTGATCGACTGGGTATTCGTGTCGTCTGTGAGGCGATTAACCCGTTGGATATGCCAGGTTTTTTGATCAATACTCCAGAGCATTTAGATAAGCTCTTGGCAGAGGTGCGTCACGATAATTGTTTTGCGCAATTGGACGTCTATCATATGGCGCGACAAGGCATCAGTACTGAGCAGGCCTTGGCGGTGTTGGGTGATAGAGTGGCACATGTGCAGTTTGCTGATTATCCAGGGCGTGGCGAGCCGGGTAGTGGTGAATTGGATTTTGTCGCCATGCACGACGCGCTTAAAAAAGCCGGTTATCAAGGTGCATTAGCCGCTGAGTACCGTCCTAGTAGTAGCACGACAGAGAGTTTAGCTTGGCTGCAACAGCCTCCTTTTCATCAACCATAAGTACTTAGAATAGAATCCTATGCCACCTTTAGCCCATCAATCCACCCAAGCCAATAACGCTTGGCGTGTCATGTTTTTACTGTTTTTAGCCAATGTCTTTAACTTCTTTGACCGCGCGGTGCCGAGCATTGTTATGGAGCCGATTCGGCTGGAGTGGAGCTTAAGCGATTTTCAAATTGGTATGTTGGGGACGGCCTTTACGATTGTCTATGCGGTGGCGGGTATTCCCTTGGGGCGTATGGCTGATACCGGCTCGCGTAAGAAAATTATGGGCTGGGGCTTGTTGCTGTGGAGTGGTTTAACCGCAGCCAATGGCGCGGTACAAGGCTTTTGGGGCTTTTTGCTGGCACGTATGGGGGTCGGCATTGGTGAGGCCAGTTACGGGCCTGCGGCGAACTCACTGATTGGTGATATGTTTCCGGCCAATCGCCGCGCCCGCGCCATGGGCATCTTTATGATGGGCTTGCCGGTGGGTTTGTTATTGGCGTTTTTTACCACGGGCTGGATTGTGCAGACCTTTGATAGCTGGCGCGCGCCGTTTTTTATTGCTGCGGTGCCGGGCATTATTCTTGCGCTGTTTATCTTTATGATTCGTGAGCCGCAGCGCGGCGCTGCCGAAGTGGTGGCAGTGAATCATGCGCCCATTCTTCAGCCCATGCGTAAAGTCTTGGCTACACCGACTATGTGGTGGTTGATGCTGGCGGGGCTCTGTTACAACTTCGCCACTTATGCCAACACCTCTTTTATGGTGCCGATGCTGCAGCGTTATTTTGGCCTTGAGTTGACCCAGGCTTCGATGTCAGTGGGGATTATTGTTGGGGTGACCGGATTATTTGCTTTGCCCTTGGGCGGCTGGATCGCTGATCGCTTGCATGAGCGTGTGCGTAATGGTCGTTTGTTATTTGGTGCGGTGAGTTTGTTGCTGACCAGTGTCTTTACGGGGATCGCTTTAGCGGCGGGCAAGATTGACGCGGCACTGTTTGTCGGCTTATTTGCTGTGGGTTGGGTGTTCGCCTATAACTTCTATACCTGCGTGTATACTGCGGTACAAGATGTGGTTGAGCCGCGCTTACGCGCCACAGCGATGGCGTTGTTCTTTGCCGGATTGTATTTGCTCGGTGGTGGTCTGGGTCCAGTGATGGTCGGTGGTTTATCCGATCACTTTGCCCAACAAGCCATGCTCAGTGCTGGTGTCGCGGAGATGAGTGAAGTCTTTCGCGCTATAGGCTTACACAGCGCCATGTATTTAGTACCGGTGGCGATGGCTTTAACCGGTGTGTTTTTGCTGATTGCCATGCGTACCTTTAGCCGTGATGCGCAAAAGATGGCGCAGTCAGCACAATCCGAAGGAGTTGTATGATGTTAGAGAAAATTAAAGCAGCCTTGGTGACACTTGAGCCAACTTTTTTACAGATCGAAGATGAAAGCCATATGCACAGTATTGGCCCAGAAAGTCACTTTAAGGTGGTGCTGGTCAGTGAAATATTTGCCGATGTGCGCAAAGTGCAGCGTCACCAAAAAGTCTATGGCGCGATTGGTGATTTAATGCAGCAGTTCCACGGTTTAGCCTTGCATACTTATACGCCAGAAGAGTGGGTGACGGTGGATAATGCACCGAACTCACCTAAATGTATGGGCGGCAGTCTGCACGATAAAAAGTAAGTGCTACTGACGGGTACTGCAGTCATCTGCGCTTAATAAAACGCCCCGCACAGACAATTAATCCGTGCGGGGCGTTTTGCTATCTGCTCGATATTAAGCTTTAGCTAAAATATCCCGCAGTACATAGGGCAAAATACCGCCGTGACGGTAGTACTCGACCTCAATGGGTGTATCAATGCGTGATAAGACGGGCACCTGTTCAACGCTGCCATCCTTGCGCGTGATTTCTAGAATTAGCTCTTGGCGTGGCTGCATATCAGAATCAACACCTAGGATGCTGAAGCTTTCCTCGTCAGTAATATTCAGCGAGCTGTAGGATGCGCCATCGACAAACTGCAGCGGTAATACGCCCATGCCGACCAGATTGGAGCGGTGAATACGCTCATAGGACTGCGCAATCACGGCTCGAACGCCCATCAGCAAGGTACCTTTAGCTGCCCAGTCACGACTGGAGCCAGTACCGTATTCTTCACCGGCAAAGATCACTGTGGGAATCTTACGCTGCATATAGTCCATGGCGGCATCGTAAACCGGCACTTGTTTGCCATCGAGCAAGGTAAAGCCACCTTCGATACGCGAGCCATCTTCAGTGGGTGGCAGCATCAGGTTCTTCACCCGAATATTAGCAAAAGTACCGCGAATCATCACGTCGTGATGACCACGGCGTGCGCCATAGGTGTTGAAGTCTGATTGCTGCACATCATGACTGAGTAAGAATTGTCCCGCAGGTGAATCGCTGCTAAAGGAACCGGCAGGTGAAATATGGTCAGTGGTGACCGTATCACCCAGCAGCATTAAGGCGCGAGCGTTGGTAATCGGCTCGACTGCGGCCGGCTCCATGGCGAAGTTTTCAAAGAAGGGTGGTTTGGCGATATAGGTGGATTGAGGCCAGTCGTAGACCAAGCCCTTGGCGCTTTCAATATCATTCCACAGATCATTGTCTTTAGTGAAATCACCGTAGCGCTCGCGGAATACCGCAGGGTTCATTGCCTTGCTCAGCAGTGCTTGGATGTCGCTGTTACTCGGCCAGATATCTTTTAGATAGACGGGCTTGCCGTCTGTACTGGTGCCCAGAGGCTGTGTATCCAGGTCAATATTCACTGTGCCGGCCAGAGCAAAGGCCACTACTAAGGGCGGTGATGCTAAGAAGTTAGCGCGAATATTGGGGTGAATGCGTGCTTCAAAGTTGCGGTTACCTGAGAGGACTGCCGCAGCAATAATATCGTTTTCAATAATGGACTGATTGTACTCAGGTCTTAGATCACCGGCATTACCGATACAAGTGGTGCAACCAAAAGCAGTCACGCCAAAACCTAATGTGTCCAGGCTGCTCATTAGACCGGCAGCTTCGAGGTACTCAGGCACCACGCGCGAACCGGGTGCCAGTGAGGTTTTGATGCGCGGGTGAACAGTTAGACCCAGTTCAACCGCTTTCTTGGCTAATAAGCCTGCAGCCAGCAAGACGCTGGGGTTTGAGGTGTTGGTGCACGAAGTAATGGCAGCAATGACAATATCGCCATGGCCCAGATCGATTGTTTCATCGGTCGCGCAATCAACACTTGGCTTGCTTGGTGTTTTGGGGCTGCTATCAATCATTTCCAGTTCATGCATGTCCAATGGACGCTGTGGCTTAGGTGAGTCCTTGTTGACCACAGGGATCAGCGGGCAGCTGGTGCCATAACGTTTAGCCAGATCGTCTGGGTTTTTGTTAAAGCCACCTTTGGCAATGCTTTCACTAAAGAGTGAAGTAAAGCTGTTGTGCATCTCGGGTAAAGCAATACGGTCTTGCGGGCGTTTAGGGCCGGCTAAAGAGGGGCGTACAGTATCTAAATCCAGCTCAATCACTTGGCTGTAATCAATCTCGCCTTCTTGGGGAATGCCGAACATCTCTTGCGCACGGAAGTAGGCTTCACAGGCTTCAATGTCGATATCTTGACGGCCGGTGCCGCGCATATAGTCCAAAGTGGTCTCATCCACGGGGAAAAAGCCCATGGTCGCGCCGTATTCTGGAGCCATATTAGACAGGGTGGCGCGGTCAGGCACACTTAAGTGCTGAGCACCTTCACCAAAGAACTCGACAAACTTGCCCACCACTTTTGAGTTACGCAGCAGCTCAGTCACTGTCAGCACCAAGTCAGTGGCAGTCATACCTTCACGCAGCTTGCCCTTCAGATTTACGCCGACTACATCAGGGGTCAAAATATACAGCGGCTGACCGAGCATCGCTGCTTCCGCTTCAATACCCCCCACACCCCAACCGACCACGCCGAGAGCGTTAATCATAGTGGTATGTGAGTCGGTACCGACTAGAGTGTCGGGATAGCTCATGCCATCTTTTTGCTGAATGCCGGGGAAGAGGTATTCCAAGTTGACTTGGTGAACGATACCGAAACCCGGTGGCACCACTTTAAAGGTGTCAAAGGCTTGCATGCCCCATTTTAAAAACTTATAGCGTTCGCCGTTGCGCTGAAACTCCATTTTCATGTTTTTTTCTAAAGCATCAGGCGAGTTGTAAAAATCCACTTGCACAGAGTGGTCAACCACTAAATCGACGGGCACTAAAGGCTCAATAGCGCTGGCAGGTTTGCCCATATCTTCGGCGACATTACGCATGGCAGCCAGGTCGCAGAGCAAAGGCACACCGGTAAAGTCTTGTAGCACTACACGGGCCACAGTAAATGGGATTTCCTCATTGCGCGGTGCATTGGGCTGCCAGTTGGCCAACTGTTGGATATGTTCAAGGGTGATACGTTGGTTGTCAGCGTTACGAATGAGTGATTCTAAAATAATACGAATGGAAATAGGCAGGCGTGAGACTGACTCAATGCCGATTTCTTTAAGGGCGGGTAGGGAGCAGTATTTGAGTGTTTTACCATTGCTTAGAGTGAAAGCATGGTGCAGTTTTTTCGGCTCAAAAGCATGTGATTGCATAGTATTATCCTTTTGTTATCTATTGCGCACAGGCCTCTACCATAAACCTAAATGCTAGGGCATGTACAAGTTAGACCATGGTCATTGATGAGTCATAGCAGGATAATTTTGAATTTAAACATAAAAGCCGCAGATTCAGTGTGTTTTTAGACTGATAAGTCAGTACTGGGTGCACCTTATATCTGCGGCTCTCTAACGCTGTTTTTCTTAGCTTTTAGCCACTATTTTTTCTTCGGCTGACTGTAAACATCCAGTAGCACTTGATCAAGAATGGCTGAGCCACCCCAAGGCTGTGCGTGATTGACGATGGCGACCACAGCCCAAGCATCACCATTAACGTCACGGCTGTAGCCGGCAATGGCGCGGACGTTTTTCAACGTACCTGTTTTGATATGCGCTTGACCGACCAATTGGCTGTTGCGTAAGCGGCGGCGCATGGTGCCGTCCATCGCTACAATTGGCAGTGATGAAATAAACTCAGCAGCGTATGGGCTTTTCCAGGCAGCTTCAAGCATCTGACCGAGCTGGCGCGCAGTAATACGTTCTGTACGCGATAAGCCTGAGCCGTTTTCAACCACCAAGCCATTGGTGAAAATGTTCTTTTTTGCAAAGAAGTTATTGATCACTCGACGTGCTGCGGCAGCATCATCGCTGTCACCGGCATTACGAAAACGAGCACCAATGCTTAAAAACACTTGCTTAGCCATAGTGTTGTTACTGTATTTATTGATATCGCGGATCACTTCAACCAAATCAGGTGAGTAAGCGCGCACTAACAGCCGGGCATCCTTTGGCGTTGCGCCCAGCATATCGTTACCTAAGATGGTGCCGCCCATTTCTTGCCAGATGCTGCGTACCACGCCTGCGGCATAGCGCGAGGGGTCCAGTAGGGCGAGATAGTTTTGGCTGCTGCAACCTGGGGCGATATTACCGTTCACGGTTAAGGTGAGGGTGTGGCCGTCATCTTTTGGAATATAACCAATCACTGGGCTGTTACAGTTTTTTGCCGGTTTTATCTTTACATTATTGATGATTTCAATACTGCCAATCGGTGGCTCCATCATGACTGTGGCACCGCTTTCTTCGCCACGTACAATCAAGCGCTGTGATTTAAAGTTAATCAGCAGAGAGTCGGGTTCAACTAAGAAGGGTTTGTTCTGATCGTTTTTATCATCATCAAAAGGGGTGTGCGGCGGCGGCGCAAAGTGATTGCGGTCGAGAATTAAATCCCCAGAGATATGACGCACACCATTAGCACGTAAATCACGCAACAAAAGCCATAAACGCTCCATGTTGAGCTTAGGGTCACCGCCGCCCTTGAGATAAATATTACCGTCTAACACGCCATCTTTTAGAGTGCCGTCGGTAAAGAACTCGGTTTTCCATTTGAACGCTGGGCCCAGCAATTCCAGTGCAACATAGGTGGTCACCAGCTTCATGGTTGATGCGGGGTTAATTAAAATATCAGCGTTCATATAGGCACTTTTGCCATGACCGCTTAAAGGAATGGTTACCGCTGATAGTGCTTCACTGTTTATTTTGTTAGCTTTAAGTGCTTTATCGACGTTGCTGGATGGCAAGGTCTGTGCCAATGCGCTGGAGCTGCCCAGTAATGTGGCGAGGCACAGAGCTGAAATACCATAGCGCGCAGTCGGGTGTGAAAGAGTAATGCTGCTTTTCGGTAAGCAGCGATTGCGCAGGCAGCGTAAAAATGACGTCAGCACGATAACAATACCTATAAAGAACAACGAATAAATAACAATAATACGCACTATTATGCGCTATTGGTGCCAATGAAAGCAGTGCTGGCGCTTATTTGTTTGCTGAATGCGTTTTTATAGAGCAAAGCTGCTAATATTCGCCGTCTATTATTGGAGGTGCATTATGGCTACAAATCGTTCACGTCGTTTACGTAAAAAATTATGTGTTGATGAGTTCCAAGAGTTGGGCTTTGAATTGCAACTGAGCTACCCAGAAGGTACTGACGATGCAGCGATTGAAGCTTTTTTTGCTGATCTCGTCATTGATGCTATCGAAGGCAACGGTATGGCTCTGATCGGTGGTGAAGAGTTTGCTGTTGTATGTTCAGGTAAGCGCGGTTCTGTAACTGAAGAGCAACGTGCAGCTGTTGAGGCATGGTTAAAAGCGCGCACAGAAGTGAGCTCGTTTGAAATCAGCCCATTACTGGATGTTTGGTATCCAGACAATGAAGTCAGTCAGGCGTAATTGCTTGAATGAAAAAAGGGGAAGCCGTTATAGCTTCCCCTTTTTTATAGCTAAAATATAGTGTTTAGCTATTGATGCTGTCAACCAGTGCTTTAGCTGGAACCAGCTTGATCACTTTTTTGGCCGCGATTTGAATCGCTGCACCCGTTTGTGGGTTGCGGCCAGTGCGTGCTGCACGCTCAGTCACCTTAAGTTTGCCAATACCTGGCAAGGTGATTTCGCCATCGTTATCAAGTGCATCATTGACAACTGAACTCAGTTGATCAAGTACGTCACGGATATGAGTTTTAGTTGAATCAGTTGATTCTGCGATTTCATTGATCAGTTGATCTTTGCTAAGGGCCATAAGTAACGCTCCAAGGTGAGTAAGGGCAGCAAAGTAACATGATTTTTTGCTGCTGCGTAGAGCACTGTTGCACAAAACGCCTAAAGTTGCCTTATTTTGCCATAAAACCTGCATATAGCTGACTTAAACACAGGTTTATGCCTGAAATAACGTAAATTAATTGTTATCGCTTTGAGGGTCGTCACCGATCAGCGAGAGTAGGGCGTTTTGTTGGCGTTGAGCCAATTGTCTAAAACGCATGAGCAGCTCGCGCTCATATTGAGAAATTTCAGGACTATCCAAGCGCAAATTATCAGCATGCAGTTGTAGACCATCATTTTCTAAACTGTGTTCTAATCGCGCAATAATTTCAGAGTTCATGCTGCGATGTTGGGTGCGCGCAACCTCTGCGATACGGTCACGCATACCGTTGGGAAGTCGCACAACAAACTTATCTGCTGTTCGACTTGAGTACGCAATATTTTTTTTCAGGCTCATAAAGGTCAACCATTAAGAAGTGCTAAGTTATTTTAAATTTTTATGCTTTGGTAAATATACTATAAGTGAAAGTGTCTGGTGTTGATCAGGCTCAGTACGGCTGTTTGTTACACTGTACTTATTGACAAAGCAGCGAGCGAGTAGAATATAAATGCTCTCTTTTAGAGTTCTAGCATATTTGCATATTTAAGGACAGACCTTAACACTCCTAGTGAGTTCCATCGCTGATAATAATGCAGTTACTAGGTGGTTTAACGTTGTATATAAATATGCAGGGCATTATGCTGCATTAAGTCTTATAAAGGATATCGGTGAGACTTCAGAGAGGGCATAGTGCAATAGGTATTGGGGTTGCTGTGTCTTTTACAAACTAACGAGTACCCGCGCGTCAAAATGAGTGTGTGCGGTATTCCATGTCCATTATGAGTTTAAAAATCATGAATCGTACGTTTTATCAATGGGCTTTGGTGTCAATCTGTTCAGTGCTCACGGCATGTTCTTCAAATAAATCGGCTGATCCCGTTGTTTATCTAGAGAAAGAGCCTGTGTCTGCGCAATGGATGAGCCAAAAAGAAGAACTGTTAAGAGAATCAATTAAAGGCTCGGCATTTACCCTTCATCAGCAAGAAGGCGCGTGGGTTGTGACTGCACCTGCACAGACGTCGTTTAACCCTGATCGCCCTGCATTATTACTTCCTGCGATGCTGAGACCCATCACACGTATTGCAAAAATGCTCGAAGCTAACCCAGACGCTGCTGTATTGGTTTTAGGTCATACCGATAGCGCCGATGGTAATAAAATTAATCATCAGCTTAGCGCAGACAGAGCGCGGTCAGTAGCCTCTATTTTTCGTTTAAGTGGCTTAAAAGGTGGGCGTATGATGCACCTTGGTATGGGCAGCTCGCATATGCTTGATAAGCCAAAAAGTTCGGCGCAAAATCATCGTGTGGAAATTATCATAACGCCTCATGTGAAGATGCAGGATATGATGGCCATTTACCATCCTGCTTATGTCCGTCAGCTTGCTTTAAGTCAGTCAAAATAGTTGGGGTTTTGTATTTTAATCTGGGATAGCGTTAATGAGTACTAAAAAACTAGCGGATATGCGCTGTAACTACACGCGCTATGGTTTGCTTGAAGAGAACACGTCATTGGATCCTTTTGCTGTGTTTGAGCAATGGTTTGCTGATGCGCTAGTCACTGAGCAGCCGCCTGTTGAACCAAACTCGATGATGCTGGCGACAGTTGATAGTGACGGACAGCCACATTGCCGAGTGTTGTTGCTGAAGGGACTTGATCCACGTGGTTTTGTTTTTTACAGTAATTACAATAGCGCAAAAGGTCGGCAGTTGAGCCAACAACCTGCTGCTGCACTGACTTTCTTCTGGCCCGCTTTAGAGCGACAAGTTCGAATTGAGGGCACAGTTGAAAAAGTGACTGCTGCAGAGTCGGATGCGTATTTTAATATGCGACCTTTGGGCAGCCGTTTAGGCGCTTGGGCGTCCGAGCAAAGCCAGCCCATTGCGTCACGTGATGTGTTAAATGCGACTCTTGCAGAGCTTGAGCAGCGTTATGCGGATAACCCACTGCCACCACGCCCTGAGCACTGGGGTGGGTACCGGTTATTACCGCAGCGTATCGAGTTTTGGCAGGGACGTACCTGTCGTTTGCATGACCGCTTAAGTTATCAGTTGCAAGATGATGCGAGCTGGGTTCGAGAGCGTTTGGCACCCTAAGCTGTATCTGTAGAGCTTGTTTGCGCAAGCTCTATTTTTCTTGTGCCGCAGCGTATTGATTCGCAGCATCTTGTAGCCAAGTTTCCAGCTGTGCTTTTTTAACCTTCAACTGGCTGGCTTCTTCAAGCTTGTTCAGCATATAGGCTTGCTTGTCAGTATCTTTTTTATCAGCCATTGATAACGCTAGGTCGCGATTAGCCCAGCGCTTAATGCGTGCAAAAATCCACCAATGAAAATACAAGCCTGATAGCGTAGCCACGGCAATAATAAAATAATCCATAGATTCCTCGGGGTTGGTGGTAATATTTAGCTGTATTTAACAGTCTGTATCGTTAATGTGTTTTTATTCAGGAGTATTCAATATGCGCAAGTCTATTATTTTTGCTGCTACTTTCACAGCGTTGAGCATGCTTTTAAGCGGTTGTGCTTCAAGCTTAACGGGCGACAGCTACTCACGTGCTGATGCGCGTCAAGTGCAAACAGTGCGTATGGGTACTGTTGAATCATTACGTCCCGTACGTATTGAAGGCACTAAAACGCCGATTGGTGCGGGTGCCGGTACAGTGATTGGTGGTATCGCTGGTAGTACCGTTGGTGGTGGCCGCGGTAGTGCAGTTGCAGCTGTGATTGGTGCGGTTGCCGGTGGTTTAGCTGGTGCTGCAGCTGAAGAGGGTATTACTCGCACACAAGGTGTCGAAATCACCGTGCGTGAAGATGACGGTGCATTGCGTGCCTATGTGCAAGCAGTAGAACCCAATCAAGTGTTCCGTGTCGGTCAGCGCGTACGTATTACTAATGTGAACGGTCAGAGCCGTGTTGCACATTAATCATTACGTCTGATTTGCGTTGCACATATGCCCTGAACTATCTACGCATTGTTTAGGGCATTTTGTTTTTGTAAGATGCTGAATAACTCGGTTCGTTCTCTTTGGTTTAATTCAGTAACATATTAAATACAGACATTTGCAGGATTGTGCTGGATAATCGCGCCTTTTTAATCACGCTGGGTGTCTCCTGTTCGTCCGGCAGAACAATATGGAGGCTTTTGTGACCTTATTAGCGTTGGTTTTTGCACCTTTTCTTGCTGTTATACTGCCTTTCTTGGTCGCGCAACGTGGCCGCACCTGGATAGCTTTAGCAACAGCAGTCGCACCGATGATCGGTTTAGGCTTATTGCTGAGCCAAGCCTCTAAAGTGCTGAATGGTGAAGTGATCAGCGTTCAATACGCTTGGATTACACAGCTGGGCCTGAACTTAAGTTTTCGCTTGGATGGTTTAAGCTTCCTCTTTTCCTTATTAATTCTTGGCATTGGCCTGCTGGTCATTCTCTATTCGCGTTATTACCTGTCTGAACAGGAACGCGTAGCGCGCTTTTTTAGTAGCTTATTGCTCTTTATGGGCTCGATGCTGGGCTTAGTGTTGGCCGGCAACTTGCTACTGATGCTGATGTTTTGGGAGCTGACCAGTCTTTCTTCGTTCTTGTTGATCGGTTTCTGGAGTCATCAAGCCGCAGCGCGCCAAGGCTCACGCATGGCCTTAGCTGTGACGGGTGGCGGTGGCTTAGCACTCTTGGCTGGTATTTTAGTGATCGGTCATGTGGTGGGTAGCTATGAGTTAACCGATGTTTTAGCAGCGGGCGATCTATTGCGCGCGCACAGCTTATATCCGGTCGCGCTGGTGTTAGTGTTGCTGGGTGTCTTTACTAAGTCAGCGCAGTTTCCGTTCCACTTCTGGTTGCCGCATGCGATGTCAGCGCCAACCCCCGTTTCAGCCTATCTTCACTCTGCAACGATGGTGAAAGCCGGTGTGTTTTTATTAGCGCGCTTATACCCGCTGTTGTCCGGCACCGATTGGTGGTTCTATTTAGTCACCTTTACCGGCTTAACCACTTTATTGGTGGGCGCGGTAACCGCACTCTTTCAGCATGACTTAAAAGGGCTGTTGGCCTATTCAACCATCAGTCACCTAGGCCTGATTACCTTACTCTTTGGTTTGGATTCGGATTTAGCGCCAGTGGCGGCGATCTTCCATATTATTAACCACGCCACCTTTAAAGCATCACTCTTTATGGCGGCGGGTATTCTCGATCATGAAACCGGTACGCGCGATATGCGCCGGCTTAATGGTCTGTGGAAGTATATGCCGCACACGGCCATTCTAGCGATGGTGGCTTCGTCAGCCATGGCAGGGGTGCCGTTACTCAATGGCTTTATCAGTAAAGAAATGTTCTTTTCCGAAACCCTGCATCAGCATTTATTAGGCAGCTTCAGTTGGTTGCTGCCGACTATGGCGACTATTGCAGGGATGTTCTCTGTAGCGTACTCGCTGCGCTTTATTCATGATGTGTTCTTTAATGGCACGCCGATTAAATTACCCAAGTTTCCACCGCATGAACCGCCGCGTTATATGAAAATTCCAGTGGAAGTGCTGGTGTTTTGTTGTTTGCTGGTGGGGGTTTTGCCGGCGTGGAGTATCAGCTCATTACTGGCTGTTGCAGCAGAAGCCAGCTTAGGGCATGCCTTGCCAGAGTATGATCTTGCGGTTTGGCATGGCTTTAATATGCCGTTATTGATGAGCTTTCTAGCGCTGATTGGTGGCATCGTCATCTATGCGCAGCGAGCACCTTTGTTCCGCTGGTATGAGGGGCTGCCAGATATCAATGGGCGGATGGTTTTTGAGGGGGGGGTACGCTTTCTCTATGGCTTTATCTCGCGCGTGTTAGCGCGGATCGAAAATGGTTCTCTGCAGCGCTATATCAGTTTGCTGTTGATTGCAGTGATTGTGATGCTGACGGTGTGGTTGGCGCCGTTATCACAAGTCACTGGTGAAGTTGCTTTAACCCCGGTTGATCCGCTCACCGCATTGGGTTTAGGCGTGATGGCATTGAGTGCATTATTGACCATGGGGTTTCATCGTCAACGCTTAACCGCTTTATTGATGCTCAGTGTGGTCGGTTTGGTCGTGGCGATGGTCTTTGCGCGCTTCTCGGCGCCGGACTTGGCCTTAACTCAATTGGTGGTTGAAGTGGTGACCATCTTGTTGATGTTACTGGTGGTGTACTTCTTGCCGGCACAAGCACCGATGGAGTCCAGCAGCTTATTGCGCATGCGTGATTATATGATTGCTGCGAGCTGCGCGGTATTGATGTCTGTTTTAACCTTTGCCGTGTTAACTCGTCCGTACCAGAGTATTGCTGACTTTTTCCTAGCCAATAGTTTGACCGGCGGTGGTGGTACTAACGTGGTGAACGTGATTCTGGTGGATTTCCGCGGTTTTGATACCTTGGGTGAAATCAGCGTCTTGGCCATTACTGCAATTGCTACGGTCGCCTTGCTGCAAGGGATGAACTTGCCACGTGCTCGTGTCGACACCAAAGGGCGGGCTTGGTCAACAGAGGTTTATCCAATGGTCTTGGGTATGCTGGCGCGTTTGATCTTACCGCTGGCGCTGTTGGTCTCGATGTTTATTTTCTTGCGCGGCCATAACGAGCCCGGTGGTGGCTTTATTGCCGGTTTGATTACTGCGGTAGCGCTGATTTTATTGCAAGTCGCTTACGGTCAAAAATGGGTGCACAGCCGCATAGGCGTAAGTTTGCCGAAACTGGCAGCCGCCGGGGTCTTGATTGCAGCAGCGACGGGCTTGGCGAGCTTGCCTTTAGGTTATCCATTCTTAACCTCAGCCTTTGCGCATATTAATGTGCCCTTGATAGGTGAGATTGAAGTGGCTTCAGCCATGCTGTTTGATTTAGGTGTGTACTTAACTGTGGTCGGCGGCACTTTGCTGATCTTAAGCGGTTTAGGTGGTGTGGGTCATAGTGTGAAATTGCCGGAGGACGCGTAATGGAGTTATTAGTCGCAATTGCGATTGGGGTGCTGACCTTTAGTGGGGTGTACCTGATTTTACGTGCGCGTACTTTTAGTGTTGCGCTGGGACTGACGCTGTTCTCTTATGCAGTCAATCTGTTTCTGTTTTCGATGGGGCGCTTGCATACGGGGAAGCCTGCAGTGCTCAGTGATGCAAGCAGTTATACCGACCCCGTGCCGCAAGCCTTAGTGCTGACGGCGATTGTGATTGGCTTTGCGATGACTGCATTTGTTTTGATTCTGTCATTACGAGCGAATACTGAGCTGGGCAGTGATCATGTGGATGGGGTAGAAAAGCCTATACCCGAACCCAAGCCGCGCAAGGTCAAAGGACAGGCTAAACAGATGAAAAAGAAGCGTAACGGAGCAGCCCGATGAATCATATATTGCTGATCCCTGTTTTACTGCCGCTGTTATGTGGTGCGCTATTGATGCTAGTGCCGCGTAGCGCCATCACTATGGCCCGTGTTGTCAGTACGGCCAGCGCATTGTTGCTGCTGTTATGTGCTGGGTATCTCTTGCCTCAGGCTAACAGTGGACAGATACAGGTCTATACATTAGGTAATTGGTCGGCTCCATTTGGCATTGTCTTGGTATTGGATCGCCTGAGTGCCTTGATGCTAGCGGTGACAGCGGTCTTGTCGGTCTTTGTGACTTTGTATGCGATACGTGGTGATGATCAACGTGGTGGCTATTTCCATGCGTTGTTGCAGTTTCAGATCGCCGGTATTAATGGTGCGTTCTTAACCGGCGACTTATTTAATCTCTTTGTGTTTTTTGAGATTTTGCTGATTGCTTCCTATGCCTTGCTTCTGCATGGCCTAGGTGCTGCACGTATTCGCGCAGCATTGCATTATGTGATTTTAAACCTGATTGGTTCGGGTCTGTTTTTAGTGGCCGCAGGTCTGTTCTATGGCGTTGCTGGTACGCTGAATATGGTCGATTTAGCCCGCTTTGTTGCGCAGGCTGAGGGTGATCAGTTGTTCTTGCTGGAAGCAGCCGGTGCGCTGTTGATGCTGGTGTTTGGTCTTAAGGCTGCATTTTTACCACTGCATTTTTGGCTGCCACGGGCTTATGCCAGTGCAACTGCACCAGTTGCTGCGCTATTTGCAGTGATGACCAAGGTCGGTTTGTATGCAATTTTACGCTTTGGCACTCTGGTGTTTGGTGATGAGGCCGGTTCGGCCAGTGGCTTGGGTACTAACGTATTGTGGGTGTTGGCGCTGTTAACTATGGGGCTGGCTGCTTTAGGTGCTTTTGCTGCTAATAGTCTGGGTAGCTTGCTGGCATATTTAGTTTTGGTATCGGTGGGTACTTTATTGGCAGGGATTGCGGTGGGTTCTGCAGCGACTATTTCGGCCAGTTTGTATTATTTGATCCACAGTACCTGGGTGATTGCAGGCTTATTTTTGCTGGCTGATATTATTGCTAAGCAGCGTGGTGATTTGGGTGGCGGTCTCAAAGTTGGAGCTCGTTTACTTAACCCACAGCTGTTGGGCGTGTGCTTTTTTCTTGCGGCTATTTCCGTCGCAGGTTTGCCGCCATTCTCGGGTTTCTTCGGTAAAGTTTTATTGTTGCAGGCGGTATCTGATCATATGGCTTGGCAGTTGTGGACCGTAGTGCTGGTATCAGGCTTGGTGGGCGTGATTGGTTTAAGTCGTGCGGGTAGCTTAATATTTTGGCGTCATCACAATACGGCCAGTGATGCTGTGCCATTGGATAAAGTCGCCTTTGCAGTGACGGTGTTGTTTTTATTAAGTAGTCCATTGTTGGTGGTATTTGCTCAGCCGGTGATCACCTACACAGAAGCTGCCGCCGCACAGGTGCTTGATATGCAAAGTTATGTGCAGGCCATGCAGTTGGGAGAAGCACCATGAATCGTTCAAAATGGTTGACGCACCCACTGGGTAGTCTAGGTTTATTGCTAGTCTGGTTGTTATTAGTCGATGACTTTACTTCAGTCGGGCATTGGTTATTAGGGGGCTTTTTAGCCGTCTTAATTCCGCGCTTTACTGCCAGTTGGTGGCCACGCTTACCGCGTATTCGCAGCTGGAAGCATATGTTTGTTTTCAGTCAGCATATGTTTGTTGATATTATTGTGGCGAATTTTCAGGTGGCACGCTTAGCTTTAGGCCCCTTAGATAAGCTGCAGCCAGTGTGGGTACAGGTGCCCTATGAGCTGGAAGATGACTTGGCTATTTATTTGCTGGCCAGTGCTATTTCCTTAGCGCCGGGCACAGTAGCAGCCAGTGTCAATCGTCAAGACGCATTACTGACGGTGCATGCATTGCATTGTCACGATGAACAGGCGTTGATTGCAGACATTAAACAGCGTTATGAACAACCGCTGCTGGAGGTATTTCCATGCTCATCACGGTGATTTATTTAAGTATGCTGATGTTTGGCGTCAGTTTGTTGTTGAATTTTGTTCGATTGTTGCGCGGGCCCGATGCCGTGGATCGTATCTTGGCTTTAGATACTCTGTATCTGAATGGTTTAGCGTTACTAGTGATGTTTGGCATTTTATTGAGCAGCCGGCTGTTTTTTGAAGCGGCATTGCTGATCGCATTATTTGGTTTTTTTAGCACTGTGGTGTTGTGTAAGTATTTATTGCGCGGCGATATCATTGAATAAGTAAGGGTGAACTGATGTCTGTTTGGATTGAATATAGCGTCGCGTTTTTTTTATTGGTGGGCGGTGCTTTTGCGCTGGCGGGATCAATAGGTTTATATCGTTTTCCTGATTTCTTTACGCGCTTGCATGGGCCTGCTAAAGCCACTACTTTAGGTGTGGGCTGTGTGTTGATTGCGTCGATGCTGTATTTCAGCAGTCAAGATGAAGTCTTGCATGTGCATGAATTGCTGATAACCTTATTCCTCATGCTCAGTGCGCCTGTATCCGCATATATGCTGGCTAAAGCTGCAGTGCAGCAGCAAGTAAAAAGTTTTAATCGCAAAGATTAAAAGGGTATAGATCGGGCGCATGCTAAGTGCGTCTGTAGCGCCATACTGCATTTTTTTAGTGCGGTATTTCTAATAAAAAACTGTCGTGTTCACTCAATACCTGACAAGTCGTGCAGGTGTTGTCGTTTTATTATTTAATGTAGAGGCACCCGTATGCAGTTGTCAGGCCGCGGTGTGGCGATGTCGTTTTTCGCCTCATGCATATTTACCATTGTGCCAGCCTATGTGCTGCTATTAGCGCCTTTAGATGGCGTACAAGTTTTTGCTCAGCGTGTGCTGTGGTCATTGCCTGCTGTGTTTATTTTATTGATGGCGGTGGGTCGAGGGCCAGAACTTAAAGCCAGCGTGCTGCGCTTAAAGCGCGAGCCTTTGTTGGTGGTTGCCTTGTTTGCGGCAGCTGCTTTAATGGGCGTGCAATGGTTTATGTTTGTCTGGGCACCACTGACCGGACATATGCTGGATCTAACTTTAGGTTATTTCTTAATGCCTTTAGTGTTGGTGCTGGCTGGGCGACTTTTTTATAATGAGCATTTGCGTAAGCTGCAACGTATAGCGGTGTTCTTAGCGATCATTGGTATGCTATATGAACTGTGGCGTGTGGGCGGTTTGTCTTGGGTGACCTTGGTCTGTGCGCTGGGCTATCCGCCGTATTTTATGCTGCGGCGTTGGATGGGTTTTGATGCATTTACTGGGTTCTTTTTAGAGATGCTGGTGATGCTGCCCGTGGCTATTTATCTGATTATCAGCTTTGCTCCACCGCAGGCATTTATTGAGTCGCCACAACTGTGGTATTTGTTACCGGGGTTAGGCTTGTTAAGTACCTTAGCTTTTGCTGCAATGCTAGGTGCCAGTCGCTTATTACCTTTAGGCTTGCTGGGTATTTTAAGCTATCTTGAACCTGTCTTATTGTTCTTGTTTAGTGTGTTTTGGATTGGTGAAGCAGTCGAATCAGGACAGTGGCTGACCTATATCCCGATTTGGTTAGCCGTCACTTTAGTGATATTTGATAGTTTACGTGTGTTGGTCAAGCAATCTCGACGCATGAACTGAAGTACAATGCGAATCTGTAAGCCTTGAGCATATGCAAGGGGCGTTATTTATTATGATCCATGATCTTTGAGGTATACCGTGTTTTCTGAACTTGCCCTGCATGAGCGTCTATTAAAAGCGCTGGCTGAATTAAATTTCACCGAGCCAACGCCTGTTCAAACGGCGGCTATTCCGGCTGCACTTGAAGGTCGTGATCTGCGTGTGATTGCCCGCACCGGTAGTGGTAAAACAGCAGCTTTTGTTTTGCCGTTGCTCAACCGTTTTATTGCCGGTGCTAAACCGCGTGTAGCGATTCGTTCGCTGATTTTATTACCCACCCGTGAGTTAGCACGTCAGACTTTGGCTGAAGTGGAGCGTTTTTCACAGTTCACCTTTATTAAGTCAGGCGTGATTACCGGCGGTGAAGACTTTAGAGAACAAGGTGCGTTACTGCGTAAAGACCCTGATATTTTGATCGCTACACCAGGACGCCTAATTGAGCATCTGAATGCCGGTCACTTAAAGCTGGATCAGGTTGAAGTGTTGGTTTTGGATGAAGCCGACCGTATGTTGGATATGGGCTTTGCTGAAGATATGCAGCGTTTGGTGGATGAGTGTTCAAACCGTCAACAAACTCTGTTGTTCTCTGCCACTACGGGCGGTAATGCCTTGCGTGAAATGGTCAACTCAGTGTTGAAAGACCCTCTGCATATGATGGTTAACCAAATTACTGAGATGAATGACAGTACGCGCCAGCAAATTATCACTGCTGACGATGTGCCGCATAAAGAGCGTCTGGTGCATTGGTTGCTGAGCAATGAGCCGTTCCGTAAAGCTATTGTCTTTACCAATACGCGTATTCAAGCGGATCGCTTATATGGCCGTTTAATTGCGCAGGATATTGATGCGTATGTATTGCACGGTGATAAAGATCAAAAAGACCGTAAACGTGCTTTAGAGCGTTTCAGTCAAGGTAAGTCACGCGTACTGGTCGCAACTGATGTGGCTGCACGGGGATTGGATATTGATGGACTGGATGTGGTGATCAACTTTGATATGCCGCGTTCAGGTGATGAGTATCTGCACCGTATTGGTCGTACCGGCCGTGCTGGTGAAGAAGGTTTGGCTATCAGTTTAATTTGTCACAATGACTGGAATCTGATGTCCAGCGTTGAGCGTTATTTGAAGCAGACGTTTGAGCGTCGGGTGATTAAAGAGCTGAAAGGCACTTATCAAGGTCCGAAAAACGTAAAAGCTTCAGGTAAAGCCGCCGGTATTAAAAAGAAGAAAGTAGCGAAAAAAGACGCAGCTAAAAAAGTTGTCAAGAAAACTGCTAAGCGTCCAGCTAATCGTCGTCCGACCCCTGCAGGTACTTTTGTGGTCAGTGATGATGGACATGCACCGTTACTTAAAAAGTAAGTTTGCTGCTCTATTGATCGCTTTTGGAGGTGTCAATGTCACAGGCTCAACTGCATTCGTTTGCCACACAGCAAGCATGTAATGAGGCGCTGACGCAACAGTTGGCATCCTGCATTACGCAGGTTTTACAGGCCCCGCAAGGGGTCAGTCTGTTACTGCCCGGTGGTAACACACCAGCAGACTTACTTGCTACTCTTCATCAACAGAATTTGCCCTGGACTGATATTTCTATCAGTCCAACGGATGAACGCTGGGTGGCCGGTGACAGTGCGCACAGCAATGCACAGATGCTGCACACTGCATTACCGCAGGCCACTGTTATCGACCCTCGCTTGGCTGAGACCGCCGAACAGTCCAGTGCGGCTTGGGCGCAAGCTCTGCAAATACATCAACCTTTTGCTGCGACCTTATTAGGGATGGGCGGTGATGGGCATATTGCTTCGTTATTCCCAGGTATGCCGCATTTAATGGATGCGTTGCAGCTTGATTCAGCGCCTTCGGCTTTAGTCGGCTTAGCGCCGGATGAGCCCAAAGTGCGTTTGTCACTGAATATGTCGATGCTCTGTGCAACAGCTTGGCTTGGCTTATTAGTGTTTGGCGATAGCAAGCGGCAGATGATTGACCGCGTGCTGGCCAATGATCCCACCACACAAGCTTTACCGATTTACCATTTACTCTGGCATGCGCCACTGCCCGTGCATATTTATTGGGCACCTTAAGCTGTTGCTTGCTGTGCTATCCGGCGTGCTGAAAAGGAAGGAGTCATTATGTTGCATCCCATGGTTGAGCGTATTACCCAGCAGATTGAGGAGCGCTCTACGCTGCGCCGTACTGCGTATTTAAAAAACGCATTACAGGCGGCCGAGCAGGGGACTCACAGTGCCCATGGTTGCTCGAACTTAGCGCATGTGATGGCAGCACAGCCGAATGAACAGCGGGTGATTATGCGCCAAGGTGCTGCAGCGCATATGGCGATTGTGTCCAGCTACAACGATATGTTGTCAGCGCATGCGCCGCTGAAAAATTACCCTGATCAACTTAAAGCAACGCTATACCGCTATGGCGCCAGCGCGCAGTTTGCTTCTGGTGTGCCAGCGATGTGTGATGGCGTCACTCAAGGTACGCCGGGGATGCAATTATCGCTGTTTTCCCGTGATTTGATTGCTCAAGCCACCGCAGTAGGCCTCAGCCATGGTGTCTTTGATGGTGGGTTGTATTTAGGTGTTTGCGATAAAATCGTGCCGGGCTTATTGATTGGTGCGTTGCATTTTGGTCATTTGCCGGCGGTGTTTGTTCCTGCTGGGCCGATGAGTTCAGGATTGTCCAATCCAGAAAAAGCAGCGGTACGTGAGCGTTATGCGGCCGGTTTAATTGGGCGTGCTGAGTTACTCGAAGCCGAGTTGGCGGCATATCATGAGCCGGGTACTTGTACCTTTTATGGTACTGCTAATAGTAATCAGATGCTGATGGAAGCCATGGGTTTGCATGTACCAGGCAGCGCCTTTGCTTCACCCGTCTCTGAGTTACGTCATGCGTTGACTGATGAGGCGGCGCGGTTATTGGTGGAAAACAGCCAGCAGGGTGGTCACTTTTTACCCTTAGCACTGCAGGTCGACGCTAAAGCCTTAGTCAATGGTGCTGTGGCGTTATTGGCCAGCGGCGGATCGACCAATCACACTCTACATTTACCTGCGATTGCCCGTGCTGCGGGTTATGAGTTGCTTTGGGAGGATCTAGCGAGCTTATCCAAAGTGGTACCGCTCTTGGCGCAGGTCTATCCAAACGGTGCAGCAGATGTGAATCAGTTCCATGCTGCTGGTGGTGTGGCGTGGTTATTTAGGCAGCTGCTGAATGCAGGCTTTATGCATAGCGATGTTCGCACTGTGGCGGGCGAAGGTTTAGAAGCTTATGCCCGTGAGCCGTATTTAGATAAGGGTGCCTTAGCGTGGCGCGATGTGCCAAGTGAGAGTCCAGAAACCAGCATTTTACGTGTAGCGACAGAACCCTTTGCTGTGCACAGTGGTTTGCATGTGCTGGCCGGTAATTTAGGACGTGCCATAGTGAAAACGTCAGCAGTCAATCAAGCGTTCTGGGCAATTAAAGCGCCAGCACGGGTGTTTGAGAGTGAGGCGGATGTATTAGCTGCGTATGATGCGGGCTCACTGACGGGCGACTTGGTTTTGGTGTTGCGCTTCCAAGGCCCAGCGGCCAATGGGATGCCAGAACTGCATAAACTGATGCCGCTCTTAGCTAATTTACAAGCCAATGGGCAGAAAGTTGCATTAGTCACTGACGGCCGCTTATCAGGTGCGTCAGGTAAGGTCTTAGCTGCGATACACCTCACCCCAGAGGCAGCAAAAGGTGGCATATTATGCCGCTTGCAAGATGGCGATGTGATTGAGATTGATGCTGCGCAGGATCTGTTTCATTTGCATGTTAGCGCTGAACAGTTAGCGTTGCGCAGTGATGCACAAGCACCGCATAACCCAGCATTGGGTTATGGCCTGTCTTTATTTGCTGCACAGCGTCGCTTAGTTGGACCTGCTGATCAGGGTGCCAGCTTTCTAATTGAGGACTGATGAATGCTCACTATGGAAAAAATCTTACGTTGTGCCTACCCGGTTTTGCCGGTACTGGTGATTGATGATGTGGAGCGCGCAGTTGGGCTGGCGCACGCCTTATGTGCTGGCGGCCTGAATGTGATTGAAGTGACTTTGCGCACGCCGCAAGCACTGGAAGCGCTTAAAGTGATTCGCCAAGAAGTCCCTGATTTAATTGTCGGTGCGGGCACGGTGATTAATGCTGATCAGTTTGGCCAAGCCATTGATGCGGGTGCGCAGTTTGCCGTCAGTCCAGGCTTTACTGAGCGTTTAGCCCAAGCGGCTAAAGAAATCGAGCTACCTTATTTGCCGGGAGTGATGACGCCCTCTGAAGTGCTTGCGGCGGTTGAATACGGTTATCGCTCGTTAAAGCTATTTCCGGCCAATGGCGATGCCAGTGTACGTATGCTTAATAGCTTTAAAGGCCCGTTTACGGGAATTAGTTTCTGTCCAACCGGCGGTGTGACCCGTGATAACTTGCTCAGCTATTTAAGCCTACCGAATGTGGCCTGCTGCGGGGGAACTTGGATTGCTCCCGCCAGCTTAGTGCAGGCGCAAGCTTGGGATCAAGTGACGCAGTTGGCCCGCGAAGCTTGCGCGATGGCAGGGCACTTGGAATCGCTGACATGAGTTGGGATTACCCTGAACCTTATATTTTGGCGCTGCGTGCCGAGCCTGCTGATATTGATGAATTTGATCATGTGAATAACGCGGTGTATGTGCAGTGGATGGAGGAATGCGCTTGGCAACACTCCATTGATCTGGGCTTAGGCTTTGCTGAATATCAGGTGTTGGATCGAGGAATGGCAGTCTTGCGTCATGAGATTGACTATCTGGCCAGCGCTTATGAAGGCGAGGAACTGCAGATGGCCACGTGGATTGCTCACTCCAATCAGCGCTTGCGCATGGACCGTTACTTTCAGTTAGTACGTGTGTCTGATGCTGTAACCTTGCTGCGAGCTAAAACCACCTTTGTGTGTATTGAACTATCAACTGGGCGACCTAAACGTATGCCGCCTGAATTTGTACAAGGTTATGGCGCAGTGATGCTGCCTGAGCATGCTTAAGCTATGAGTGCTGGCGCTTGTTAAGAGAGTGCTGGAGCTATGTGTGGGTCTTGATTGTGCCGCACTGAACCAAGGCAAGGTGGTGTTTATGTTCAGTGTGGCCTAAACAGTGCTGAATCTGTGCGGGTGTGTGCACTGCTATTATTTTACCAGCGCTGATTGTCAGTGCTGATTTATTTGTGGGTTCGATATTGTGCAAATTGCTTTAGCACCGATGGAAGGTTTGGTTGATCATATTATGCGTGATGTGCTGACCGAGCAGGGCGGCATTGATTGGTGTGTGACGGAGTTTGTACGCATCACCGACCAGTTATTGCCCAGTCGCACTTACCATCGCTTAGCGCCTGAGCTAGAGCAGGGTGCGCAGACACCGGCGGGTACACCGCTGCGTGTGCAACTACTGGGTTCTGATCCACAGGCGATGGCTGATAATGCAGCCAAGGCGTGTGAGATGGGTGCGCCAGTGATTGATTTAAACTTTGGTTGTCCATCCAAAACAGTCAATAACTCCTGTGGTGGCGCGATTTTACTGCGTGAGCCTGAGGTGTTATTTAAGATTGTTGAAGCGGTGCGCGCGGGTATGCCAGCGCATATTCCATTGACCACCAAGATGCGTTTAGGCTATGACAGCCCCGATGGCGCGATGGATTGTGCCCGTGCCCTAGCGGACGGTGGCTCTGCACAAATAGTGGTGCATGCGCGCACTAAAACCGACGGTTATAAACCACCTGCGCATTGGGAGTGGGTGGCTAAGGTGCAAGATGTGGTGAGCATTCCTGTATTTGCGAATGGCGATAT
The DNA here is from genome assembly GCA_035647155.1 of Thiopseudomonas sp. Taxonomy (GTDB): domain Bacteria; phylum Pseudomonadota; class Gammaproteobacteria; order Pseudomonadales; family Pseudomonadaceae; genus Denitrificimonas. The sequence goes on along the minus strand of DASRNZ010000071.1, from coordinate 1,007 downwards.
TTGGACGCTAGATGATTGGTACCGGTGCCGTGAAGTCAGTGGTGTTGATCATGTGATGTTGGGACGTGGTTTGGTGTCGCGGCCTGATCTGGCAAAACAAATTGCCTGCGCGCGTGATGGTATCGAATACCAACTGAAAACGTGGCTGGAGTTACAGCCGATGTTGCGCGAATTTTGGCGTCAAGTGCGTTTGTTCCAGTTGCCGCGCAGTGCCCCCGGACGTCTTAAGCAATGGTTGAGTCTGCTGACGCGCAATTACCCAGAAGCACAGGTACTGTTTAATCAATTACGCAAAGTCACGGATTGCACTGAGATTGATAGCATCTTTGGTTTTGTGCATGGCGAGTTCAGTCATGTTGAGCAACTGTTAGAGCAACCGGCTTAATCAAGCAGGATCAAGCGTATCTGTGGCGCTGAGCATTTGCATAAAAGCCTGTGCGGCATTGGAGAGGGTGCGTTCGGTGTGCACTATATAGCCTAGATCGCGACTGAGGCTGGCATCGCTGATGGGTAAGCGCACCACTGAGTCGTCGAGCATGCTGTGCGGCAAGACACTCCAAGCCAAACCAATCGAGACCATCATTTTAATGGTTTCCATATAGTTGGTACTCATACTGATATTCGGCGTGAGGCCAGCTTGGTCAAATAGCTGCAAAGCAATTTTTCGAGTAAAGGTATGGCTGCCAGGAAATACGGCGGGGTACTCACATAAATCCGCCAGACTAATATGTTGTCGTTGCGCCAATGGATGGTCCGGCGCGACGACAAAAACCAAATCATCTTGCCAGACTTTAACTGCTTGTAACGGCGCTTCGCAGTGCGGGGATAGGGTAATAATCGCCAGTTCGCAGCGTCCATGCAGCACGTCGGCATAGGCCACTTCTGAATCAAGAAAGCGAATATCCAGCATCACTTCAGGGTAGCCTTTGGTAAAAGCCCGCAGCAGCGGCGGTAAACGGCGCAAACCAATATGGTGGCTGGTGGCTAAACTTAAACGGCCACTGACA